>PMKN01000068.1:0-45557 GCA_003158675.1 Chloroflexota bacterium
CACTTGACGTGATCATTCCCACGAGTGCGAGCCGATCTGGTTGGAGGCTGCGGACGGGGCCCACCTTTCGGTCGCCTGGCCCTTTGGCTTCACGGTCTCGTTCTCGCCGACAGTAGAACTGCGAGACGACCACGGAGTAGTGGTTGCTCGGGACGGCGGCCTGATCACGCTCACCCAGACGAACCTCGATGAAGCCCCCGGAACAACATCCGATCCGTATGTCGCCAAAGGGTCGTGGCTGGAGGGGCGCTGTTATCCGTTCGTGAAGTGAGCAGCCGCGCCGAGGCAGGCCGCCGTCGTGTAGGCCGTCCAGCAGGCTGACGGTGTCTCATCGAATCTGTCGCGCTTCACCTCTCGATGGCCGCAGCCGCCACGGCCGGTTGGTACGGGTGCGTCGCCCGAGACATTGGTCCCTTGCGTCAATGCGCGGTTCGCGCGATATTCGCACCTGTTGGACGCGCCGAGTTAGGGGGTCAAGGGGATGAGCAGGATCGTCATCGTTCTGGCGGCCTGCCTGGTTGCGGCAGGGTGTGGAACATCAGCCACGACCACGACCGCACCGTGGTATGCCGTGAATGGAGGAGCGCACGTGGGCATCGTGCGGCTCGTGGGCACGTCTGGAAGGGCGGATCTCCGCGTTCCGGCGAACACCGCCGTCCGCCTCGTGGCGCCGTCTTCGATTGGGACAGTCCGGGTCTTCTTCGTAATGAACCCAGACTGCACGCAGAAGGGCGATGGTAATGGCTTCGACTTGACGCCATTTGATGTCGGCGGGGTTCTCAACTTCGGCGACGCGGATGGATACGGCACGAGCGGCGACTGGACGGACAGCGGTCCGGCACCTACATCCAATGCTCAGGCAACCACCGAGTGCCAGGATTCGCCAACACCTGGCGGCACCTTTTGGGACACGTGAACGGGCAACTCTCGGTCCGCCGGCTAAGGGGATATTTCGCGATGATCAATCGAGGCGCCGCGGCCGCTTGACAACTAACTTAGTACTCACTAAGTTTCGCACATGAGCGCAGCCGCCAGACTCACCGCCGAAGAACGCCGGGACGAAATCGTCGCGGCGGCTTCCATCGAGTTCGCAACAACAGGCTATGCCGGGACCTCCACGGAGGCGATCGCGCGGCGCTCTGGCGTGTCGCAGCCTTACCTGTTCCAACTCTTCGGCACGAAGAAGGAATTGTTCATCGCCGTGGTCATCGACTGTTTCGATCGGACCAGGCGCACTTTCGAGCAGTCCGGCGCGGCGGCGACGAAAGCCGGCCTGGCGCCGAAGAAAGTCCTCGAGGAGATGGGCCACGCTTACGTGCGGCTGCTCGCCGACCGCAAGATCCTCCGGCTCCAACTCCAGGCCTACGCAGCCTGCGGGGACAAGGCGATCCAGGAAGTCGTTCGCGACAACTACGCCGCCCTCTGGCAGACGGTTGGTCGTATCTCTGGCGCCGACCCGACGGAGGTCCACGGCTGGTTCGCGGAGGGAATGCTCATCAACGTCGTGGCCAGCATCAGGCCCGACGGACTCGAGGAGCCGACTGACAGCGACGACGGCGGAACCTCCAGCTACCTGGCATTCCTCCGCTGGCTTGCCGGAGGTGACCCCGGCACGTGCTGATCCGCGCCCCCTTTTTGTCCTCGCAACTTAGTGAGTACTCAATTAGCTGTGTAAGGAGAGGCAATGTCTCGACGAGTGTCGCCGATGTGGACCTTCGCAATCACTGCCATAGCCCTGTTCATGGTCAGCCTCGACAACCTGGTAGTGACCATGGCGCTGCCGGTCATTCGCAAGGACCTGGGCGCCTCGCTGAGTGACCTCGAATGGACGGTCAACGCTTACACGCTTACCTTCGCGGCCTTGTTGCTGATGGGAGCAGCCCTCGGTGATCGGTTTGGCCGGCGCCGCATGTTCACCATCGGCGTCGCGGTCTTCACCCTCGGGTCGGCGGCCGCGGCTCTCGCTCCGACCAGCGGCTTGCTGATCGCGGCTCGCGCGGCTCAGGGCGTGGGCGGCGCCATCTCGATGCCACTGACTCTGACGATCCTTTCAGCCGCCATCTCCGCCGAGAAGCGGCCACTCGCTCTCGGGGCGTGGGGCGGCATCGGCGGCCTGGCCGTGGCAGTGGGCCCGGTCGTCGGCGGCGCAATCACCCAGGGACTGTCGTGGCACTGGATCTTCTGGGTCAACGTTCCGATCGGCATCGTGACCGTCTTGCTGGCCCATTACCGACTGGGCGAGACCTACGGCCCGGATCGCACGCTCGACCTGCGTGGTGTCGCCCTGGCAAGCGTCGGGCTGGTCGGCATCGTGTGGGGTGTCACCCACGGCAACGCTCGCGGCTGGACGGACTGGCAGATCGTCGGCACGATCGCCGCGGGTCTTGCACTCATGGCCGCGTTCCTGGTCTGGGAGGCTCGCTCACGGACGCCGATCCTGCCGCTAAAGCTGTTTGGCCGGCGCTCATCGGTCGTGGCGAACGGCATTTCGTTCCTGATGTCGTTCGGCATGTTCGGGTCGATCTTCTTGCTGTCGCAGTTCTTCCAGATCGTCCAGGGCCTCAACCCGCTCGAGTCGGGCATCCGGATCCTGCCCTGGACGGCCATGCCGGTCCTCGTTGCGCCGATTGCCGGCCTGGCGTCGGGTCGGATCGGCGGCCGGCCGATCCTTGTCGCCGGGCTGACTCTGATGGCCGCAGGCCTGGGTTGGATCGCCGCCCTCACTTCCCCGACCGTTGAGTACCTGAGCATGGTGCCCGCGTTCGTGATCACGGGTGCCGGCATGGGCCTCTTCTTCGCCCCGATCGCCAACGTTGTCCTGTCGGCGGTGCCGAAGGAAGACGAAGGCAAGGCATCGGGCGTCAACAACACCATCCGCGAGCTCGGCGGGGTGTTCGGGATCGCCGTCTTGGGCGCTATCTTCTCGGCCGCCGGCTCGTACGCGACTCCCCGAACCTACACCGACGGCCTGATCCCAGGGGTGTGGGCCGGCGCCGCGGTCGTGGCGGTTGGAGCGGCTCTTGCCCTGGCGCTGCCGGCGGCGGCTGCCCGCCTGCGCAAGGCCGAGGCGATGCAGACACAAGATTCGAGAGCGGCGGAATTGGCCGCCTAACGGACGCGAAGGTTCATTCTGCGGTGGACGGGGCGAGTGGTGCGTGGTCGCAGCGTGTCCGCGGTTACAGGTCGCCGCCGCACGCCGGGAGCACCGCCTCGGCGGTCCGGAACAGCGATACCGCGCGTGACGCTCGCTGACGGGCAATCCCAGTCAGACCCACCGGCACCCCGACCTCCGGCGAGCGCGAAAGCCGGCCTTCGGTTCATACTCGGGCCGTGGAATCCAACTTCGTCGCGCGTCGGCTCGCGGCCTTCTTGCCGATTGCCGGCATCGCCATCGTGGCCCTGGTAGCAGTCATCACCGCCATGACTGTCCTTGGAGGCACGGAGTCCTTGGCCACCCCATCGCCGTCCCCAAGCCCCTCGTCCACTCCGACGGCATCCATCGCCGCGAGTCCGACCACGCTGGCGATGCCGTCCGACACCTCCTCGCCGGTGATCATGGCCCTGCTTCCTTCCGCACCGCCGATCCCGGTCGCGGGCAGGAAAATCGATCGGGATCCGAACGGCATCTGGCTCGTAGACATCCGCTACCCCGAGCTCAAGACCGACAGCACACCGTTCGCCGCCGCCGTAAACGATGACATCTTCAACGAGGTCCAGACACGTTTCGTCGCCTTCGAGAACGGCCCGGCGGCAATCGTGCAGACGCCCGGCGTGATGAACACGTTCACTGGGACCTACACGACCGACCTGCTCACGCCGGACCTGGTCAGCTACACCGAACGCTGGGTGGACGACACTGCCGGGGCGCAGCCCGCAACGACGGTCACGACCATGAACTACTGGCTCAAGACCGGCCAGCGGTTGGACCTCGAGGACATCTTCTACGATTTGCCCGGGGCGCTGGCGATCATCTCGCAGCAGTCGCGGGACCAGTTGCACAGGTTGCTGGGCGCCGGGTACGACCCCAACATCGCCGACGCCGGCACGAGCGCGGCCATCGCCAACTTCGGCGGCTGGGCTCTGACAGCCACCGGCTTGAAAGTGACCCTGGCCGAATTCCAGGTCGGGACCGCCGAGGTCGGCTTGCCCGTGGTGTTGGTTCCATGGTCAGTCCTTGCCGGCGTGATGCAACCTAATGGGCCGGCTGCTCGCCTGGCTGGACTCCCCGGGCCGAGCTGATTCGGTCAGGGCGCTCGGACACTTCGGCCCGGCCGGTGATTCGACTCCTGACACGGCGTGCTCGGCCCCGTATTCTTTGCCCACGGGAAGGCACGAAGGCCGGATCGATCTGGACGCATCGGAGGGCAGCATGGCGGCCGATTACAACGCAACGGTGTCTGGTCGAGTGGAAGTCGCACCGGGCCTGATCATCCTGCGAATTGTCCCGGACAAGCTGCCGTTCGAGTTCAAGTCGGGCCAGTACGTCGTCCTGGGCGTCAAAGCATCCGTGCCGCGGGTCGACGAGGCTGAGGGCGAGTCCGGACCTGGCATCGTGGCGACGTCCGTGGCGGCGGACGTGCAGGGGACGCCCGCGAGCCAGGCCGCCGTCGAGGCACAAGCCGCCGCTGTGGCACGCGCGGCCGAGGACCCCGATCGGATGATTCGGCGCGCCTATTCGATCGCGTCGGAGAGCCTCGCCGGCGAGCACATCGAGTTCTATCTGACCCTCGTCGGGAGCGGCGAGTTGACCCCGCGGCTGTTCAGCCTAAAGATCCGCGATCGCCTTTACGTCGGCCCAAAGGCGGTCGGTGTCTTCACGCTCGACAAAGTCGCGCCTGGCAAACACGTCGTGATGATCTGCACTGGCACAGGCCTCGCGCCGTACATGTCCATGCTGCGCAGCGAGCTGGTCTGCAACGGGCCGCGCAAGTTCGTGATCGTGCACGGCGCGCGCTTCTCGTGGGACCTCGGCTACCGGACCGAGCTCGCGGGGCTGGCTCGCCACTGCCGCAACTTCCACTACTTGCCGGTCATCACGCGGCCCCAGGAGGACGTCACCTGGCGGGGTCGCAGCGGCTATCTCCAGAACGTAATCGCCTCGGATGCGATCGAAGAGGAGACTGGACTGGCTCTGACGCCCGAGAACTTCGACATCTTCCTGTGCGGCAACCCGAGCATGATCGAGACGGTCATCCGCTGGGCGGATGAGCGCGGCTTCGTCCGCGACAAGGGGCACGAGATCGGCACGCTGCACACCGAGGAGTATTGGTAGGTCGACCGGCGCGGCGGCGGGTCAATCGCCGCGGCCCGCCAGGTGTGGCCGGAGGGCCGCCGAAATGCGCAACTCGCACGCCGCCGTTTGACACCGCTCCAGCTCTCGCCGTAGACTCCGCGCCACATCGGGAATACGGGCGATGATCGGGACGAGTACCTCCCGGTTGCCGGCACAGAGACCCAGCGGTTGGTGGAAGCTGGGGCGGCGNNCGATACAGGGCAGCACCGATCGGCAGGAGTCGTGCGGCAAGGGCCACGAGCCCGAACCCAAGAGAGCCCGTCCCGTCGGCCAAGAGAGCGGCTTCGCCGAATGTGGGTGGCACCGCGGAAGGATCGACCTTTCGTCCCTTGACGAAAGGTCGTTTTGATTCCCCGCCAGCGCTTGGGGTCGACCGCCGGGACCGCAGGGGGCCCGACGCCACAAACGGAGAAAGGCAACACGTCGATGGCACTCACAGATCCGCTCAGTCTTCGCGAGGTCCGGCAACTGTCCGGGTCGGCCGACACGATCCTGCTGACGGCCACCCGTAATGCCGACCTCGAGACCCCTATCGGCGCCTTCATGCGCTTCGACGACGGGGGACCGGCGTTCCTGCTCGAGTCCGTGGAGGGCGGCGAGCGACTCGGTCGCTATTCGTTCATGGGCGTCGGCCCGCGCCGGCTGCTGACTGTGCGCGACGGCCAGGCCACGATCCAGACCCGGCCGGTGGGCGTTGCGGAGTTCTGCCCGGACCTGCCGACCGAGACCTTCGCCACGCCGGATCCGCTGACCGCGCTCCGCCAGTTCCTGCCGAAGAGGCGGATTCTCCCCGGTGAGGGCATCCCGCGCTTCCCGGGCGGGGCCGTCGGCGCCCTCGCTTACGACGCCGTCTCCACGTTCGAACCGACGGTTCCGCTGCCGGCGCGCGACCCGATCGGAGTCCCGATGGCCGCCTTCCAGGAGACGGACCTGGTCCTGGTCTTCGACCACCTGAGCCACACGCTCTCGGCTGTGGCCTCGCTCCACACCGAGACGCCGGATCTCGAGGGCCGCTACGCGATCGCCGAACGGGCGATCTTCGATGCCCTGGAACGAACCGGGCGACCGACGGAACTGGAACTCGCGAGCCTGACCCGGCGAACGACTCCAGTCGAAAGGACGGACGGTACCAGGCCCGGCGGAGGTGCCGGCCCGGGAGAGGGCCGCGCAGCCCCAGGCGGCGCCACGGGGAGCGGCCTGCGCCAGATCGAAGTCAGCATGGAGCGTGGTGAGTACGAGGCGGCCGTCCGATCGGCCAAGGTGGCGATCGCGGCCGGCGAGGCGATACAGATCGTGGTCGCCCGCCGCCAGACCTACGAGCGGCCGGTCATCGCCGGCGAGCCAGGCCAGCCCGGCCGGCCTCTCGACCCGGTGGCTCTGTATCGCTCGCTGCGCCGCATCAACCCGAGCCCGTACCTGTTCTTCGTCAGGATGCCGGAGTTCTCGGTCGTCGGGGCGAGTCCGGAGCTCCTGGTCCGGGTCGAAGGAGACCGCATGACCACGCACCCGATCGCCGGAACGCGGCCGCGCGGCGCCACCCCGGCCGAGGACGCGCAGCTTGCCTACAACTTGGAGCGCGATCCCAAGGAACGTGCCGAGCACGTCATGCTCGTCGATCTCGGCCGCAACGACCTGGGCCGCGTCGCCAGACCCGGCACGGTGGTCGTGACCAAGTACATGGAAGTGGAGCGCTATAGCCACGTCCTGCATCTCGTGAGCAACGTTGAAGCGCGCCTCAAGCCCGGCTGCGACGCCCTCGACGCACTGCGCAGCATCTTCCCGGCCGGCACTCTCTCGGGCGCGCCAAAGGTCCGCGCGATGCAGCTCATCGCCGAGGCTGAGAACGAGCGGCGCGGGCTGTACGGCGGAGCCGTGGGCTACCTCGGCTACGACGGCAATCTCGACACCGCGATCACGATTCGCTCGGCAGTGCTCAAGGACGATCTGGTTCACCTCACGGTGGGCGCTGGGATCGTGGCCCGTTCGATCCCGGAGCGGGAATTCGAGGAGACCGAACACAAGGCCGGGGCTATCAGGCGGGCTCTTGAGATGGCGGTGGAAGAGGCGACAGGAGCGGGGGCGGTAGCCGGGGCCGTGGATGCGACGGGGAGTGGCACGACCACGTCCCGAGGCGTGGCCCGCGAGGCAGTCGCCGCCGGCTCAGAGGAGACGTCCCGATGATCCTGATGATCGACAACTACGACTCGTTCACGTTCAACCTGGTCCAGGCCCTCGAGGCGGCCGGGGCCGATGTGCGCGTGCTGCGCAACGACGCCATCGACCGCGCCGGCCTGGAGGCCCTCGCCGACGACCCGGCGGCCCAACTGCGCGGTATCGTCGTCTCGCCCGGCCCGGGCGACCCCGACTCGGCGGGCGTCTCGATGGACGCAGTTCAAGTGGCCGTCGAGCGCAAGATCCCGCTCCTGGGCGTGTGTCTTGGGATGCAGTCGATGGGCGCCGCCCTGGGCGCCACAATCGGGCGCGCCCCGACGCTCGTCCACGGAGAGGCGTCCAGCATCCGCCACGACGGCAAGGGCCTGCTCGCGGGGATGCCGGTGCCCTTCATGGCCGCGCGGTACCACTCCTTGAGCGTGGCTGCAGACACGCTCCCGCCCGACGTGATCGTGACGGCCCGGACCGAGGAGGATGGCGTAGTCATGGGCATTCGCCATCTCAACGCCCCGCTCGAGGGCGTGCAGTTTCACCCGGAGTCGGTCCTTACGCCGGAGGGACCTCACCTTCTGGCCAACTTCCTGCGGCTGGCAGGCGAGGGCGATGCCGCGCTCCTGGACCGGACCAGCGGCTCGTTCGCCCTGGCGGGGTTCGCGGTAGACCAGCCCGCGGCAGAGTCGGAGACGCAAACGCGGACAGCGCGAGAGGCGGCCGTCGTAGGCCGCGGGGAGATCGTCGGATGAGCGACGTGGTGAGGGCGGCGGTGGCCGCGGTGGTAGATGGCCAGCGCCTCTCCATGGACGAGGCGCGGGCGGCGATGGGATCGGTCATGGACGGCGAGGCGACGCCGGCTCAGCTAGCGGCGCTGCTCGTAGCGTTGCGGATGCGGGGCGAGACGGTGGAGGAACTGGCCGGCTTCGCCTCGGCGATGCGCGACCGAGTTCTGCGAGTGGCGGCCCCGGACGGTGCGATCGATACGTGCGGCACCGGCGGCGACGGCAGCAATACCTTCAACATCTCCACAGCCGCGGCGCTGGTCGTGGCCGCCGCCGGGGTGCCCGTGGCCAAGCACGGCAACCGGGCGATCACCTCCAAGTCGGGCTCGGCCGACGTGCTGGAGGCGCTCGGGGTCCGGACGGATCTCGGAGCCGACGAAGCGGCCCAGGCGCTGCGGACCGATGGCTTTGCCTTCCTCTTCGCCGCGGGTTACCACCCGGCCATGAAACACGCCGGCCCAACTCGCCGCGAGATCGGCGTGCGGACGGCGTTCAACCTTCTGGGCCCGCTCACGAACCCAGCCGGGGCGCGGCGGCAGGTGGTGGGCGTTGGCGATCCCGCCGCCGCGCCGCGCATTGCCGAAGTGCTTCGCCTCCTCGGCGCGGAGCGGGCACTGGTGGTTCACGGCGACGGCCTGGACGAGTTGCCGCTCGACGGGTCCGGCGTTCTATATGACGTCACACCCGCCGGCGTCGCGCGACATGAGGTCGTCGCCGTGGAACTCGGTCTCTCGGCGGCGCCGGTTGCGGCGCTGGCGGGCGGCACGGCGGCCGAGAACGCGGCCACCGTGGAGGCGATTCTGGGCGGGGCAAGCGGCCCCGGTCGCGACGTGGTCCTGCTCAACGCCGCCGCCGGCTTCCTGGTTTCGGGTCGAGCCGAGGGCCTGCGAGACGGTATCGCCATGGCTGCCGATGCGGTGGATGGCGGCGCGGCAACTCGACTGCTCGGTCGACTGCGCGCCGCCAGGGCTGCGAGCGACGCCGCCAGGGCCGTAGCCGACGCGGCCACGGCTGCGCAGGGCATGGAGGCGACGCCGGTATGACGATCGCCTCACGCGCGCCGCGCCGCGCCGCGCCGCCCCCCGCCGCCCCGGGCCGCGCCGGTGTCGTGGTCGAGATCGCGGCCCGGCGTCTCGCCGACGTGCGTGATGAGTTCGGCCGCCGGAGCTATCGGTCCCTGGCCGACGAAGCCGCCGAACGTTCCGCACTTCCCGGCGGCGCCGCTCGGCCCGTCGCGGAACGCCTCGCCGCTCCCGGCCTGCATCTCATCGCCGAGGTGAAGCGCAGCTCGCCCTCGGCCGGTGCAATCGCCACAGACGCCGATCCGATCGCCCTCGCCCGCGCCTACGAGGCGGGTGGAGCGGCGGCAATCTCCGTGCTGTGCGAGCCGCACTGGTTCGGAGGTTCCGTAGCCGACGTATCTGCGGTCCGCGCCGCAGTCAGCATCCCGGTCCTCGCCAAAGAGTTCGTCGTCGACGAGCGCCAGCTCCCCATCCTGCGGTCCGCTGGAGCCGACATGGTCCTGCTGCTGGCCTGCATCCTGCCACCGCGTCGTTTGGCCCGGTTCGTCGGCCTTGCCTGCGAGCTAGGTCTGGAGCCGCTGGTCGAGGCCCACGACGAGCGTGAGCTGGACGCCGCCCTCTCGAGCGGAGCTCGCCTCATCGGCCTCAACAACCGCAACCTGCGCACCCTCGAGGTGGACCCAGAACACTGCCTGCGACTGCGAACGATGGTTCCGGACGACCGGCTGGTCGTTGGCGAATCCGGTGTTAGCGAGCCCCGAACGCTGGTCGGCTGGCGGGCGGCCGGGCTCGACGCTGCCCTCATCGGTGAAGCCTTGATGCGCTCGGCCCAGCCGGCGGCGGCTGCCCGGGCGTTCGTGAGCGCGGGTTCGGTGCCACACGACGTGGCTGCAGAGGCGCGGCAGCCGCTGGTCAAGATTTGCGGCGTCACGGATTCCGATGGAGTGCTATCGGCGATCCGTTCCGGCGCAGATGCCATTGGCCTGAATCTGGTTCCAGGCACGCCCCGCTGCCTGACCCTGACCGAGGCCTCATGGCTCGCCACGCTGGCGCGAAGCGCCTCGCACGGACCCGCTCGGCCGCGGATCGTGATCGTGACCGCGGACGCGACTGCAGCGGAGCTGCGGGCCGCAATCGCAGCCATCAATCCCGAAGCGATCCAGTTCTCCGGCAACGAACCCGTCGAGTCGATCGCGACCGTCGGCCGCCCAGTCTGGAAGGTGCTCCACCTGCCCGCCGCGGGCGGTGAGGCCCAGATGACCGCGCAGGCCCTCGCAGTCGCAATCGCGACCGCCACGGCCCAAGCTCAGCTGGCGCTCGCTGCCGGCGCCGCCCTGATCATTCTCGATGCCGCCGGCGGCCATTTCGCCGGTGGCACCGGCAAGCTCGTCGATCGTGGCGTGGCCGCGGCCGTAGCCCGCGAGCTGCCAGTCATCCTGGCCGGCGGCCTCGAACCGTTGAACGTGGCGCGGGCCGTGCTCGAGGTGCCGGCCGTAGGTGTCGACGTGAGCTCGGGCGTAGAGGAGAACGGCTCCGCCGGTCGGTCGCGCGCACCGCGCGCCCCCGGGTCTCGGCCGCGCAAGGATCCGCTCCGAGTGGCGATCTTCATCAAGCGGGCGCGCGCCGCTCGCTTCGATCGGCCCCACATCCGACCTCGCCCGACGCCGGGCGCGGAGGCTCTCTTCGACCCGGACGCGAATGGCCGCTGGGGGATCGACCGCGACTTCGGCGGTCGGTACGTGCCCGAGACCCTGATCGCGGCCCTGGAACAGCTCGAAGCGGCGTGGGCGCAGACCCGGCACGATCCGCGCTTCTGGGCGGAGTTGCGTGAGCTGCAGTTCCACTACGGTGGCCGGCCCACGCCCATCTACCGGGCCGATCGGCTGGGCAGGGAAGTGCTCGATGAGGCCCGCCGGATCGCCGGCCAGGAGGCAGATCGGCTGCCCGATCGAATCCGGCTGTACCTGAAGCGCGAGGACCTCAACCACACCGGCGCCCACAAACTCAACAACGCCCTGGGCCAGGTGCTGCTCACGCGGCGCCTGGGCAAGAGCCGCGTCATCGCCGAAACTGGAGCCGGAATGCATGGGGTTGCCACGGCCACGGCCTGTGCGCTGCTCGAGATCCCATGCGTCGTACATATGGGCGTCGAGGACATCAAGCGCCAGGCTCCCAACGTGCTGCGCATGGAGGCGCTCGGGGCGGAAGTAAGGCCTGTCCACGGCGGCTCCGGGACGCTCAAGGATGCGGTGAGCGAGGCACTGCGCGACTGGGTCACCAACGTCGAGACCTCGCATTACTGCCTGGGTTCGACGATGGGTCCGCATCCTTATCCGATGATCGTGCGCGACTTCCAGCGCGTCATCGGCGACGAGGCGGCCGCGCAACTCCAAGAGGTCGAGGGGCGGCTGCCGGACATGGCGATTGCCTGCGTCGGCGGCGGGTCGAACGCCCTCGGTTTGCTGAACCGGTTCATCGGCGAGCCGTCGGTGCGGCTGGCCGTGGCCGAGGCGGCGGGGGAGGGGATCGGCACCGGACGGCATGCGGCGGCCCTGCTCGGCGGCACGCCTGGGATCCTCCATGGCTCGCGTTCTTACATGCTCCAGGATCCCGACGGCCAGGTCATCGATGCGGTCTCGATCTCGGCCGGGCTCGACTACCCGGGCATCGGCCCGCAGCTCGCGGCGCTGATGCAGGCCGGGCGGCTGATCGTCTCCTCCGCGACGGACACGGAAGCTGTCGCCGCGCTGCGTCAGGTGGCGCGGACGGAAGGAATCCTGGCGGCGGTCGAATCGGCGCACGCCGTCGCGGCGCTGCCAGGCGTGCTCGCGCAGACGGCGGCGACCGCGAAGGATCGTCTGCCGGCCGAAGCGGTCGTCGTCCTGGGGCTCTCGGGTCGTGGTGACAAGGACCTGGCGGCGATCGGCCCGAAGGAGTCCAAGCGATGAGCGGCGCGACTGCCCCGGCTGTGGAGCGGCTCGGCACCAACGACACCCCCGGCGCGGGCCGGATCGCGGCCGCATTCGCGCGCGCGGCCTCGCAGGGCCGCGCGGCGTTGATCCCGTACGTGGTAGCCGGCTATCCGGACCACGAGACGTCGCTGGCGGCGGCGCTGGCGGCCGCCGACGCGGGGGCGGACCTGCTCGAGGTCGGATTGCCGTATTCCGATCCACTCGCCGACGGAGCCACTCTCCAGCGGGCGACGTCGGTCGCGCTGCGGGCCGGAGCCACCTTGGAGCGCTCAGTGGCTTTGATCGGGGCCATCTCGGCGGCCCGACCGGATCTCCCGCTCGTTCCCATGTGCTACGCCAACCAGATCCTGGGCGGCGGCGACGGACGCGCCGTGGCCACTCGGCTGGCAGGCGCCGGCGCGTCCGGTGTCATCGTGGCGGACGTCACTCCCGACGACGGAACACGATTCGAGGCGGTCGCTCGGGACGTCGGGCTCGCAGTCGTGTACCTCATCGCCCCGACCACGACGCCGCAGCGCCGCGCAGCCGTGGCCAGGCGCTCGGGCGGATTCCTGTACTGCGTGTCACTCGTCGGGGTGACGGGCGCCCGTTCGTCGTTGCCACCGTCCGTGCGCGGTCTGGTCGCCGCGGCGAAGGCCGATTCGCCGATCCCGATCGCGGTGGGCTTTGGCGTGAGCCGCCCCGAGCACGTCCGAATGCTCGTCTCAGCCGGCGCCGACGGCGTCATCGTGGCTTCGGCCCTGGTTGACGCCCTGGGCCCCGATGGCCGCGACGTTGTGGCCCTGGCCCGCCGCGTTAGGGAGCTGCGTGGAGCGACAGTCAGGGTCTGACCATTGGGCGGCCCCTCTCGGACCGCGAGGCGCCTTCCTGACGTCCGGCCTGAAACTACGCGGCCTCCTGGCGGCGGCGCTTGCGGTTGGAGGCGCCGCGCGCTCCGCCCACTACCGCGTCGGTGGCACCGGCGGATCGGCCGATGAGTTCGGGCTGGAGCAGGTCGTCCCAGGCGCTCGCGTCGAGCGGTCGGGCGAAGAAGAAGCCCTGCCCGAATTCGCAGCCGAGCGTTCGGAGCGTCTCCGCCTGCTCGTCGGCCTCGATTCCCTCGGCTACCGTCTCTATCCGCATCGCTCGGCCGAGGTCGATTATCGAGCGGGCAATCGCCGACTCGACCCCGTCGGCCGCGACGCCATCCACGAACGACTTGTCGATCTTCACGATGTCGATCGGGAAGCGGCGTAGATGGCTCAAGGACGAGTACCCGGAGCCGAAGTCGTCCAGGGCCACTCGCACGCCCAGGTCGCGGATATTGCCGAGCGCCCTTGCCGCCACGACCGGGTCCGCCATTAGGACCGTCTCGGTGACCTCCAGCACGAGCCAGCTCGCCCGGATCCCGGACGCGTCCACGGCCGCGGCGACCTCGTCGACGATGGCGTCGCGCACAAGCTGGCGGGATGAGAGGTTGACGTTCATGACGAATGGTTTGCCCCCGCCGCGGTGGCGCTGCCAGTCGGCGAGCTGCCGGCAGGCCTCACGCAGGACCCAGCCGCCGAGCGGGACGATGAGGCCCGTTTCTTCCGCCAGCGGGATGAACTGCACGGGCGGCAGCAGTCCGCGCGTGGGGTGCTGCCAGCGCACCAGGGCCTCCGCTCCGGTTACTTCGCCGGTCTCGAGCTTCACGATGGGCTGGTAGTGGACGACGAACTCGTGCCGTTCGATGGCTCGCCTCAGATCGGCCTCGAGCGCCAGACGCGCCATCACCGCGTCGTGCATCCGAGGCTCGAAGATCTCGAAGCGGGCCTTGCCTTTCGTCTTGGCCGTGTACATGGCCACGTCCGCATTCCGCAGCAGCTCGGTTGCCGTGTCGCCCGGCTCCCGAGCGGCGATGCCGATGCTGGCGCTGATGTAGACCTCCTGGCCCAGAAGCCAGAACGGCACGCCCAGGGCAGTGCGAACGCGCTCCGCGATGCGCGCCGACATGGTTATGTCGGCCTCTTCGAGCAGGACCGCGAACTCGTCGCCGCCGAGACGCGCCGCCGTATCTTCCGCGCGCAGAGTCGACCGCAGCCGATGCGCCGTCTCCACGAGGACGTGGTCGCCGGCGGCGTGGCCAAGGCTGTCGTTGATGGTCTTGAAGTTGTCCAGGTCGATGAACAGCACGGCAAGTTCGCCCGTCTTACGTCGGTCCAGGGCGTGCTCGACCCGCTCGCGGAACAGGCTCCGGTTCGCCAGGCGGGTGAGCGGATCGTGGAATGCCTGGAAAGTGAGCTTCTGTTCGAAGGCCTTGCGTTCTTGCAGGTCACGCGTGTTCAGGACGACGCCCGGTTTGTCGCCGTCGAGGGCCCCGCCCGTGGCCACGGTCTCGACGGGTAGCCACGACCCGTCGCCGCGCTGCAGCCTCCACTCGCCGCTCATTCGTTCGCCGGGCGAACGCATGGCGCGATCCAGCAGCTCCTCGATCGCGCCGGCGTCGTCCGGGTGGGCGAGGTCGGCTAGGTGGGCGCCCATCAGCTGGCCCTCGGACGCTTGCAGCAGCCTCTCGACCGATGGGCTGACGTAGTCGACAGTACCCGCAGTATCGACGGCCATGATCAGGTCGGATGAGTTCATGACGAGCCATCCGAAGCGAGCCTCGGACTTGAGGCGGGCCCGGTCCAGCTCCACGACCCTGCGCACCGTCACGAGCTGCCGGATTACCACGAGGCCGGCCAGGACCATCGACACGGCCGCGATCAGGGAGTAGCTGGTGGACGCGCCGAGGGTCACGAGCGCGAGAGTGGCGGCCAGGACCAGGAGGTCAAGCCTGGGCGCGATGCCGCGGCAAAGCGAAGTCAGATGGCCCGGGCGCGCCCAGAGCCACGCCCGAGTCAAGACTGAGCTGCCGTCGCAGGCCGCGGTAGTAGGCACCCTCAAGGTGTCGGACGCGTCGGGTCATTTCCGTACGGGGGCGTAACTCAAGGGACGTAGTGGGTCCGGGAGCAGGCCCGGCGGCGCCCGGACAGGCGACTACGATTCCGTGCCGGCGCCTCTGTTCATGGTCGACTTCACGAGCCGCGATAGCCGCCCAGGGAGGAGCCGGCTGGCGACCGCCAGCAACGCTGCCGTGATGAAGATGCCGAGGAGCGCGGCGACGGTGTAGCTGCGCATCTTCTTCTTGCGCTGGCTGGTGTCATCCATTCGAGCCCCCATCCGAGCCTGAGCCAAGCTCCTCAAGACGCTTGATCGTCTCGATCAACTGGCGGTACAGCGCCACGAGCGCATCCTGAGGCATGGGGCCGTCGTTGGCCATAGCCACTCGGACCAGAACCTCGCGCTCTCGATCGGAATCGGCCACCGGCTTGCCCCTGCTGGCCTTGACGCTGCCGGCCCGGAGCCCGAGTCGAGCGCGGCGGTTCAGCAGCCTAACGATCTGAACGTCCAGGTCGTCGATTTGCGAACGCAGGGCATCGAGTTCGCCGGTCCCGATCTCGTCCTTGGGTTCCATCGGCTCGTCACCCATTGCCGTCATCCGAGGGCTTCTCTCGAGGCTGCGCCACCGAGCCGAGCCGAATGGCGATGAGCTCGAGGGCGGCGGTGTAGCCCGCGGGTCCACGGCCCACGATCCGCTCGACCGCGATGTCGTGCAGGAAGTTGACGTGCCGGAACTCCTCGCGCTCGGACGGGTCCGAGAGGTGCACCTCCACGAACGGACGGTCGATCCCGAGCAGGGCGTCCCGAAGCGAGACGCTGGTATGGGTCAACCCGCCCGCGTTCACGATCGCCCAGTCGAAGTCGCGCCGTTGCAATCGGTCGATGAGGGCGCCTTCGTGGTTCGACTGGAAGGCCTCGACGGTCAGCCCGAGTTCGGCGCCGCGGCGAACCAGCCGTTCTTCTATCTCGGCCAGCGTCGTGGTGCCGTAGATTTCCGGCTCGCGCGTTCCGAGCAGGTTGAGGTTGGGGCCGTTGAGCACGAGAACGCGAGTCATAGTCGGATCGAGGCCTCCATGGCATGCGTTGGCGGGGCAGTTCGAAGAGCCGCGGCCAGGCCGATTTCCACTACCTCGGGGGGCACATCGGAACGAACGACGACCCCGCTTTCGGTCGGCAGCACCCAGCTCAGGCGACCCATGCCCCGCTTCTTGTCCGTGGCCATGTGCTCATGAACCATCTCCGCGGTCACCCGCGGTGCGGCGAGGGCCAGGCCCAGCCGGTCGAGCAGGTCCCCGATTCGGCGGGCCCGTTCCTCCGGAACGATGTCGAGGGCGCGGGCCATGGCGAAGGCGCCACGCAGGCCGTAGGCGACCGCCTCACCATGGAGAATCGTCTCGTAGCCCGCGGCCGCCTCGATGCCATGGCCGATGGTATGGCCTAGGTTCAGCGTCATGCGCAGGCCGGCATCGCGCTCATCCGCGGTGACTACCTCGACCTTGGCCCAGGCGCAACGCTCGACCAATTCGGCCAGACTGCCCGACTCGAACGGCTGCTTGTCTCCGCGCGCGATCGCCTCGCCGTCCTGTTCGATCAACTCGAGGAGCCGCTCGTCGCCCAGGCAGCCCACCTTGACGGCTTCGCCGAGGGCGGCGCGAAGCTGGCGCGTTGGCAGGGTCGCCAGCAGCGCGATATCGGCCACGAAGGCAACGGGCTGATGAAATGCGCCCACCAGGTTCTTGCCCTCCGGCAGGTCTACTGCCGTCTTTCCGCCCAGAGCCGCGTCGATCTGACCCACGAGCGTCGTTGGGACCTGAACGATCGACACGCCGCGCAGGTAGGTGGCGGCCACGAACCCGGCCGTGTCGGTGAGCGCGCCGCCCCCGATCGCGACCAGCGTCTCCTTGCGATCGACGTGCAGCCGAACAAGCTCGCGGGAGATTCGTTCGACGACTCGCAGACGTTTGGCACGCTCGCCGCGCGGCAGGAGGATGCGCTCGACCGGCCAGCCGCCGGCGGCAAGGGCCGCCGCGATGGCGGCGCCTGCCACTTCCCAGGCTTTGGGTTCCGACAGCAAGATGGCTCGGCTGGCCTGCTGACGTTGGAGGGCCACGTAGACCGAGGAGGCGGCAATCCCTTGGCCGATCTCGACTCGCCCGATCGACGTCTCGGCGCGCATCGTCATGACGGAGCCTGTCGGACCGGCTGCAGCGCGGGCCTCGACAGCCCGCACGATCGCACCTGCTGGAGCGCTCGAGCCGATCTCCAGTGCCGGCGAGTAGAAGCGGTCGCGCTCGGTTGCCAGTTCCCGCAGTGCGGCGACCGGGTCGCGCCCGGCGATCAGGGGGCGCACGTTTGCACTGTGGCTCAGGCGGCTGCCAAGGATGACGGGCGAGGCGCGCAGCCAGACGGCGACCCGGCCGCGGTACAGGTACCAGCGGTTCCGCGGATCGACTACGGCGCCACCGCCAGTCGCGATGACGCGGCGAATCCGCGGGTCCGAATCTGCCGGTCCGAGTGCGTGGACGGCTTCGCGTTCATGACCGCGAAAGCCGGCTTCGCCCTCGGTTTCGAAGATGGCGGATATGGAGCGGCCGACTCGGCGCTCGATCATCTCGTCGAGGTCGATGAAGGTGGCGTCGTGGCGGTGGGCGAGCCGCCGGCCCACGGCGCTCTTGCCGCTCCCCGGCAGGCCGACCAGGACAACGTCCATGGCCCTACTCGCTCTCGGCCGGGATTGCCCCCGGGCCTGCGGCCGGAGGCGTCGTGGCACGGCTCGATCGCGCGATGTTTCGGCGCGCGGTCTGCGCCCTGAACCGCGCGGCGTTGTCCAGTAGTTCCGTCATGGAGTCGCCGCCGAACTTGTCCAGCACGAAGCTCGCGAGCGTCAGGCAGACCATGGCCTCGGCCACGACTCCGGTGGCCGGCACGACGCTGATGTCGCTGCGTTCGTAGTGGGCCTTCTCGACGGGCTCGCCCGTTATGAGATCGGCCGACGCGAGCGGCCGCGGCAGCGTCGAGATGGGCTTGACCGCGCCCCGGATCAGGATCGGCTGGCCGTTGGAGATGCCGCCCTCCAGGCCTCCGGCGTTGTTCGTACCGCGGAGCCAGTTGCCGTCGGCATCGCGCCTCTGGATGACGTCCTGGACCGCCGAGCCGAACAGGCGCGTCTGTGCAAAGCCCAGCCCGAACTCGACGCCCTTGACGATCGGAATACTGGTAATAGCGCCGGCCAGCGCCGCATCGAGACGCCGATCCCAATGGACATGGCTGCCGAGGCCGATCGGGACGCCCCGGACCACGACTTCGAAGACGCCGCCAACCGTATCGCCAGCATCGCGCGCAGCGTCGATGCGGGCGATCATCCGCGGCTCAGCCTCGGGGTCAAGGCAGCGCAGCGGACTTGCCTCGGCCTCTTTGCGAGGGCGAGTGGCGCGCCCCGGCTCGATCGCCACTCCGCCGACTTCGGCAGTGTGCGACCAGACGTCGATGTCGAGCGCGGCGAGCATTGCCCGAGCCACGGCCCCGGCCGCGACTCGGGCAGCCGTCTCCCGGGCGGACGCTCTCTCCAGGACGTTGCGGACGTCGTCGAAGCCGTACTTGACGGCGCCGGCTAGATCCGCGTGCCCTGCTCGCAGCCGAGTGATCGGAGCGGCGCGTTTGTCGCCACTCTCAATCAACGCAGCCAGCTGGGAGGCCTGTTCGGCCGTCAGTGGCTCGATCTGCATCACCCGCGTCCAGTTGTCCCAGTCGCGGTTGCGGATGAGCAGGAGAATTGGCGAGCCGAGCGTAAGGCCATGCCGGACCCCGGCCAGGATCTCGGCTCGGTCGCGCTCTATCGAGGTACTGCGGGCCCCGCGGCCGTAGCCGAGCTGGCGCCGCGCCAGATCGAAAGCGATCGCCTCGGCGGTGAGTGGGAGCCCGGCGGGGATTCCGTCCAGCGTCGCAGCCAGGGCAGGACCGTGCGATTCTCCGGCGGTCAGGAAGCGCAGGCGACCCATTGGACCGACCCTCAGCCGAGGGGCGCTGGCGAGCCGGCGCCAGAATCGGCCGGCGGCAGCGCGGTAGATCCCATGTCGATGGGCAGCTGACGAGGGCCTTGTTCGCGGGCACGATCCAATTCAGCCTGCATGACCTGCAGCGGGGCGGGCTTGCCCGTCCAGAGCTCGAACGATTTCGCGCCCTGCTGTAGCAGCATTTGCTCGCCGCTGGCTGTGGTGCAGCCGGCAGCGGCCGCATCTTTGAGGAGCTGCGATACGGGCGGGTTGTAGATGAGGTCCATGACCAGGAGATCGGGTGGCAGAAGCTCGGCCGGGATGGGCGTCTCGCCCGCCAGGCCCAGCGAGGTGCAGTTGATCAGGATCTTGCCCTTGGCCAGCTCAGCCTCCAGGACCGACTCGTGCCACGGCATCGCCCGCAGATCCATGTGCGCGGCGCTCCGGCCGAAGTGGCGGACCATGCCCTCGGCTCGATGGAGGTGGCGATTGAAGACCACGACTCGCTGGAATCCCTCCGTGATCAGGGCGTAGACGACAGCCCGCGCGGCTCCGCCAGCGCCGAGGACGACCGCATGGCGCGGCATCTTCTGGCGACCGACGAGCTTGTCGAGGGCGGCTTTGAAGCCGGCTACGTCCGTGTTGTGCCCGATCAGCCGCTTGCCGTCGCGCGATATGACGTTGACGGCGCCGATCGCCTGGGCCTCCTCGGTCAGTTTGTCGACGAGCGGAACGACATGCTCCTTGTGGGGAATCGTGATGTTCGCCCCGAGGAAGTCGTCGCCGCGCAACTCGGCAATGGCGTCGGGAAGCTCGGACGTCCGCCGGTCCCAGAGTTCGTAGCGGGCATCGATGTCGAGCGCATCGAAGGCAGCCTGCTGCATCCCACCCGAGAACGAGTGGGCGACCGGGTGGCCGATCAGGACGACGCGGTTGGTCATGCTCTCAGCCTCTCAAGTTCCGTGAAGAAGCTCGGGTAGGAGACGGCCGCGCTCTCGGCGTGGTCTATCGTCGTTGCTCCCCGGGCGATGGTTCCGGCCACGGCGAATGTCATCGCCAGCCGATGGTCGTCGAGTGTCCGTGTGGCGGCCCCGACGAGCGGCGTCGGGCCGATGATCGTGATGTCGTCGCCGCTCACCGAGATCCGCGCTCCAAGCGCGCTGAGCCCGGCGGCCACGCCCGCGATGCGATCGGATTCCTTGTTGCGCAGCTCGCCGGCGCCACGGATCGTGGTCTCGCCGCGAGCCTGCGTGGCAGCCAGGCACAGTATCGGAATCTCGTCGATCGCTGCGGCCACCTCCGCCGGCCCGAGCTGGACCGCTCGCAACTCGCTGGTCCGAACGGTCAGGTCGGCCAGCGGCTCGCCGACTCCGTCCGCTTCTCGGGAGCCGGCCGCGTCGGCCGGACGCCCACCCGCAGGCGCCTCGTCGATGAGAGCACCCATCCGGACCAGGTAGTCGATGGCGGCCCGGCGAGTGGGATTGACACCCACATTGCGCAACGTCAGCTGCGCGTCCGGGTGGATCGCTCCCGCGACCAGCCAGAAGGCCGCGGCCGAGGGATCGGCCGGCACTCGTTCGTCGAGCGTGGAGAGTCGCACTCCACCCTCCAGCGTCCAGGCCACCGCTCCGCCTCCAGACTCATCCGCCGACTCACGCCGGACCTCGACGCCGCGCGAGCGCAGCATTCGCTCCGTATGGTCCCGCGTGGCAATAGCCTCGCGCACCGTCGTTCGCCCCTCTGCGCGCAGGCCGGCCAGCAGGATCGCCGACTTGACCTGGGCGCTCGGCACGCGAGTCGAGAAGTCGATCGCCCGAAGTGGCGAGCGACCGATGACGACCAGCGGTGGGAGGGAATCGGATCGACGCGCGCAGAGATCTGCGCCCATCGAGCGCAGCGGTTCGATGATACGGGCCACCGGACGGCTCCGCAACGAATCGTCGCCGTCCAAGACGGAGAAGAAGGGCAGCCCGGCGAGGACGCCGGAACACAGCCGCAGGCTCGTCCCCGAGTTGCGACAGTCGAGCACGCCTGCGGCTTCGTGGAGACCCTCGACGCCTGGCGAGACGACCATGTAGTTCACGTTCAGGCCGTCTTCGGCGAGCCGCTCCACGTGAGCGCCGAGCGCGGCAACGATCCCCGCGGTGGCCTGGACGTCGCGCCCGTCGCCCGCGCCTGAAATCAGGCTACGGCCTTCGGCCAGGGCAGCCATGAGCAAAGCCCGGTGCGAGATCGACTTGTCGCCGGGCAGGCGAGGCTCGCCGCGCAGGCGCGCGACGGGCTGGACAGACCGGGGTCGCTCCCCGGGAAGCTGCGAGGGGTTCATGGCCGTCAGTGCTTGCTGACCCCGTCAACCCGAACCGGGCCGGCCATGGCAAAAGGATCCTTGTTGAGGGTCTTGACCTCCTCGTGGATCTTCTTGAGCGCGCTCGCCATGTCTTCGAACTGGGCGAACGTGAGCGATTGCTCGCCGTCGGACTTGGCCTCGTCCGGCTTGGGGTGAACCTCGACCATGATCCCGTCGGCTCCGGCGGCGACCGCAGCCATTGCCATCGGCCTCACCAGCCAGCGCTTCCCGGTGGCATGGGACGGGTCGACGACGACCGGCAGATGGGTCAGATGGTGGAGCAGAGGCACGGCCGTCAGGTCGAGCGTGTTGCGGGTGTAGGTCTCGAAGGTTCGGATGCCGCGCTCGCACAGGATCACGTTGGGCTGGCCCGACGAGACGATGTACTCGGCGGCCATGAGCCACTCTTCGATCGTGGCCCCGAAGCCGCGCTTGAGCATGACGGGCTTGCCGGCCTTTCCCACTGCCGTCAACAGGGAGTAGTTCTGCATGTTGCGGGTGCCGACCTGGAGGATGTCGGAGTGCTTTGCGACGACCTCCACCTGGCTCGGCTCCATGACCTCGGTGATCGTGGGCAGGCCCGTCGCCTTGCCGGCGTCATGGAGGTATTCCAGGCCCTCGATGCCCAGTCCCTGGAAGGCGTACGGGCTGGTGCGCGGCTTGAACGCACCGCCTCGCAGGATCGTGGCGCCGCCATTGGCCACGGCCTGGGCCGTCTCGATCATCATGGCTCGCCCTTCGATGGAGCAGGGGCCGGCCATGATCGTGAGCGTGCCGTTGCCTATCCTGGTGCCGTGCAGCTCGACGATCGTGTCTTCGGGGTGGGACTCCCGCGATGTGAGCTTGAAGGGCCGGCTGATGGGCGTCACGGAGTCGACGCCGGGCATGAGGTTCAACTTGCTCATGAGATGGTCCCTCTGCGGCCCAACGTCGCCCAGGACGGCGATCACCACTCGTTGCGTGCCGTAGTTGTCATGTGGCGTTAGTCCGGCACTCGCTATCAAGTCCCGGACGTCTTTGGCTTCTTGTTCGGTTGCCCCTACGGACATCACGACGATCATCTGGCGGTCCTTCTTGCGGGGCCGGCGGTGGCCAATGGCGGCGGATCCGACAACGGCTCCAGGTCGGGCAACAAAAAAGCAGAGGCGCTGCCTCTGCTTACCCGGCACGACCCGCGATCCCGGGCCTAGGCTCCGGGAACGGTCATGCCGGGTTGCGGTAAAAGAAGAAGATGTGTTCCATGTCAGTGGAGCCGACAGTAGCGGGCGCCGGGGCGGGTGTCAAATCGTAGTCTCCAGCAGGCCACTGACATCGCAGGCGGACGCATTGCGTGCTGCGTGGCGCCGAAAGCGGGCTTCGACGGAATAGAATGGGCGCGTTTCGCGGGGCTGGACGGGGTCGGGCGATTGGGGTCGGTTCCGGGCCCGAATGCCCGGGCCGGCAGAGGATGGGCCGTTGACTCGACACGAGGACGCCTACAACGAGGTCTTGTTCGGCTACGACAGCGACTACGCCTACGCCGTGAACATAGTCAAGAATCTCTATCTGGGTCCCGGCGAAGCTGGACCCGGGGACGAGTGGAACATGCCGCGTCGGCCGCTCGATGAGGCCGCGATGGAGGCCGACGACGGCGCTGAGGAGGCCCGTTCGAGCCATGGCGGTTGGCGTAGCCGCCTGATCGGCTTGTTCCGGCGGCAGCCTCCCGAGTAGCCGTCCGATCTGCGCGCCTGTCCGGATGGTTCGCCGCACCGCTGGCTTGCTGCCGGCGGGCGGGAGTCGGCGTCACGGTTGCTGAGCGGCCTCGCTTCCTGGAGTCGTTGGGTCTGCGGCGGATCAGGTCGGTCGGGCGATCGGCACCGTGGCGAGGGCCGTTGTGCGGCTAGGGCTTCGGCCGGACCACGATCTTGAGTCCATCACGCCCGGCGGCGGTCCGGAAGGCGGCTTCATGCTCGGCCAGCGGGAAGCTGGCCGTCACGACCGATCGAACGTCGGCGAGTCCGGCCGCGACCAGCCGGATCGCCTCAGGGTAGACACGATTCATGCGGCGTGAGAGCTTGACCGTGAGGCCCTTTCGACGGGCGGTGGAGGCCGTGAAGGTCGTTCGATCCTCTGATGGGATGCCGACGACCACGACCGTGCCGCCCGGAGCCGCGAGCGCGACTGCAGTCTCGACCGAGTCGTCGACGCCGGCGGCCTCGAATGCGACATCCACGCCGTGCCCGTCTGTGGTGGCCCGCAAGAGAGTGCGCTCAGAGCCGCCCGCGACGGGTGTCGCATCAGTTGCGCCGGCCTGGCGAGCGGCTGCGAGGCGATGCTCCAGCACGTCGGTGGCGACGATCGTTGTGGCGCCCGCGGCGCGAGCCAGCTGGATGATGAGCAGCCCGATCGGCCCGCAGCCGAAGACTCCGACGCGCTCGCCCGGTCGGATGCCCCCGAGCCTGACGGCGTGGAGGGCGACTCCGAGGGGCTCGAGCATCGCCACGTCGGCATCGCCCAGAGCGTCGGGTACCGGAATGAGGCTGTTCGATGGCCAGGCAACGAACTCGCGCAGCGCGCCGTCTGTCGTGCCGTCGCCGGCGAATCGCAGGGCAAGGCAGAAATGCGCGTGGCCGGCCCGGCATTGCTCGCACTTCTCGCACGGAATGGCCGGATCTATGGCCACCCGAAGCCCGGCCCGCGGCCCCGCCTCGATGACGCCAGCCGCCTCGTGACCCAGGACCGTCGGCCGGGACAGGGCCACGTCGCCGATCCCCGACTCGGAGTACCAGTGGAGATCGGAACCGCAGATGCCAACTGCGGTCACGCGAACGAGTTCCTCGCCCGGGCCCGGAGTGGGCAGAGGCTCGTCGACGATACGGATATCGCCGGGCCCGTACAGCCGCAATGACTTCATCACCGTGCTCCGGACTGGCCGGCAACCCGCAGCAACTCCTGCTCGGCGGCCTTGGTCCAGCGGCCGTCATCGAGCGCGGCGGCGACGCTGGGGAACCGCTCGCCCAGCTCGGATAGCCGGACCAGACCGAGGTCTGGAAGAGACGGATAGACCATGATCTTGCCTGCGGCCGTGCGGCCCTCGACCGCCGCCAGCGCATCCGCGACTCCTTCGAACCCGCAGACCGCGTCGAGGGAGATGTTCGTGTCGAGTTCTCCGGCCTCGACTTTGCGAAGGACGGCCTTCATGTCCGGGATCCCGGAGCCGCTCGTGCCGAGGAAATAGCAGTGTCGCTCGATGTAACGATCGAGATCGATCTCCGCTCGCGTGCCGGTGGCGAAGCCGGCGAAGATGTTGATGCGGCAGCCGGCCCCGGCGAGCGATAGTGCCTGACCGACAAGCGTCGGCGCGGGGACCATCAATGCGACATAAGTGAAGCCGGGCGCGACCTCGCTGGTCCGGGAGTTGGCCGTCCTGAGCTCGACGCCGCGCGACCGTGCGATCGGCCCCGCGGCCAGCTCAAGGTGCGCAAGACGAGCGTCGTCGATGTCGATCGCCGCAATCGAGAGATTCGTCAGGCCGGCCGACGCGGCTCGGACCACGTGCATCAGACCCATTGGGCCCGCGGCCCCGATGACGGCCATTCGGTCACTCGAGCGAACCTCGCCGTTGGCGGGAATCGACGCGTAGCTCTCGGTCGCGGAGGCGCCCGAGGTCCCGCTCCAGCGAGTCAGGTCGTAGTGCACGCGGCCGACATCGAGCGCGATCGCTCGCCCGATCGGGACGCCGCCGGTCACGACGTTGATCAAACCTCGAAACGCCAGGCAATCCTGCAGGACTTCGATCGTGGCGGGGTTGGCTCCGAAGTAGACGATGTCGTCGAATCCCTGGCGGGCCAGGTCGCCGAGGTCCGCGGCGGTCGAAGCGGCGGCTCCAGCGGCCGCGAGCGCCGCCCGCTGGGGCGCGTCGGCCAGGAGCGCGGTCAGTTCGGCAGGGCGTGCTTGCTCGAGCAATTCGGCAAAGCCGTGGAGCGCGTGATCCTCGTCCGCGACGACCAGGAAGCGGCCGCCTGCGAGTGGCGAACGCCGCTCGCGGTACACGTACGAGGCTTCCACGCATGCCCAGGGCTCTACCAGTGCCACTGCCGAGGCGCTCGGCTCGTCGCCCACCGGGATGAGGAACCTTTCGTTGGTCTCCGGCTCCACGATCATTCGCTCGTCGAGCAGGACGTACTCCTGGAGGCCGCCTTCGAAGTTGTAGCCGAAGGCGGCGTTCGCGGCCGCTGTCGGCAAGTGCCGGTAGTCGGTTTGGATGAGGCACCGTTCGCCGACGCGATGACGGCGCACGCGGTCGCCCACGGCGACGATGTGGCCCACGGGCTCGTGCCCGGGAACCGTCGGCAAGGATCCGGGAACGTACGAGGGGATCTCGGCCAGCACGTCCGCGTCCAGGCCCGAGAGAACCTCGCTCTTGCGGGGATGGCTCGTGAAGGCATGCAGGAGCTTCGTGTCGGAGAAGCAGATCCCGACCGCCTCCATGCACACCAGGATCTGGTGCGGCCCGGGCTGCGGCACGACCTTCTCCCGATTGTGGACGATCCGGCCGGCGTCGACGATCTGGATCGCGTGCTGGCGGGCAGGCAAAGACATCTGGTGCGGCTCCATGCCGCTCATGCTTGGGTCCTCATCTACTTCAGCATCACCTGTCCGCCGGTGACCGCGATGGCCTGGCCGGTTTCGTATCGTTGGGCGACCACATAGTAGAGGGCCTCGAGCACATCGGCCGGAGTGCAGCCGCGGCCCATCGGCACCTTCGCTTCGTAGAAGCGGCGCACGTCCTCGACATCCCTGGCGCCGGGAACCTTTCGTTCGCGCAGGTACTGCACGAACAGGCCGTTCTCGGGGTCGGACCACAGCGGCCCGCCGAAGAAGTTGCCGGGGCAGATGGCGTTGACCTTGATACCGTCGCCGACAAGTTCCAGAGCGAAAGACTGCGTCAGGCCTATCCCGCCGAATTTGCTTCCGGCGTAAGCGCTGTTGCGGCTTGAACCCTCGAGCCCCGATTTGGAGTTGATCTCGACGATGTCGGCCCAGTACTCAGGCCGGGCCCGGTGCTGGCTCGCGAGGATCGGCGCCGCGTGTCGAACGCACACGAAGTAGCCCCGGTAGTTGACGCGCGTGACCGCGTCGAACTCCGCGATAGGTTGGGCCGTGACGCTGCCGGCCCGCAGGATGCCGGCGTTCGAAACCAACAGGTCGAATCCGCCGTAGCGGCGCACGACCTGGTCGAAGCAGGTCGTCACCGACGCCTCGTCGGTGACGTCGAGGGCAGCTCCGACGGCGCGCCCCTGCCCGAATTCGGAAGCCAGCGCGTCTGCCTGTCGTTCCGCCAGGGCGGCATTGACGTCCGCAAGGACGACGTGCCCTCCGTGAGCCACCAGATCGGCGGCGATCGCATGTCCGAAGCCCTGGGCGGCGCCTGTCACCACGGCCACGATGCCTCCCGCCCGGTCGGTGGACGGATTGCCAGCCGCAACGACGTGTCGATACGTCTCTGCCCGGCTGCGCTCGATGGGCTCCCGCTCCGCGGCCGACAGCGGACGCACCCCACCCAGCCGATGCGCCTCTGTCGTCACCGACGCCGCGTCCAGGTATACCTGCCGCGCCATGTCGGCCTGGGCGTACGAATCGCCGGCGGCGAAGAGCCCCAGGCCAGCCACGATGACGACGGCCGGCGGTCCGGCCTCGGTGGCGGCGCGGTTGGCAATCTGGCTTGTCAGGGCGTCGACGAGCTGGGCGGCTCCGGCGCCGCCGGGGGCATCCACCAAGAGCGGGAACGAGCCCGAGCACACGATCTGCTCGGGGGTGAGCGGGCCGTCGAGGGCAAACTCCCGGCCCAGTGCCGATCCCGCCACTGAGACGGCCAGCGGAGAGTCGTCGAACGTTACGACCTTGAGTCGGTCGCCCGTCGCGAGGAGCGCCCGCAGCGTGGGGCCCACGACCCGCAGCGTCGCTCGGACGTCCTCGTCCGCCAGTCGCGAGATGTCGCCCCACGCGATCGCTGGCACGTCCGCCAGGTGGGCCCGAATGGCGTGCACGAGACGCGCTGACGTAGCCTCGATCTCGGCGGTTGAGTCGCCAGCCACGATGAGGCCGTGGTTCTGTAGAAACATCGAGCGGGGAGCGGCACCGGCGGTGCGCTGCTGGTAGTCGCGCCGGGCATCGCGGATGGCGCGGGCGAGTGGCAACCCCGGTTCCGCGTACGGAACCCACAGGACGCTCGAGCAGAAGATCCGTTCGGCGATCTGGGCGCCCTGGCTGGCGCATGTGACTGCGTTCACGATCGTGGGATGGGTGTGGAGAACGAATGGCTCCGGCAGCAGGGCGTGGGACATCAGCTCGACGGATGGGCGGCGGCCGTCCGGCGGATCGACTCGATACCTCAGGGCGGCCCGCAGGACCTCGTCCGTGGGGGTGTCAACGGCATCCGCAGTCGCGGCGTCCAGCAGCTCCAGCAGCGGCTCGATCTCGAGAGCGATCAGCGATTCGATCGTCAGGGTCGCGAGCGAGGCTCCCCTCGGCTTGATGTACAGAATTCCGTCCGCCTTGACTGAGACGTTGCCGCCGGTGCCGCGCGTGAACTCGGGGTCCTCGCCGTATCGGCGCGAGAGCCCGATGGCGTCGCGAAGAAGCTCGCTGGGCATGGTGCGCCGCTCTGACCTCGGCTGACTGCTCACGCTTGAACCCCCGCGCCACATCGGGCGGCGATGAGATCGGCGCCGATCTCACGGAACCATCGGATCCGCGCTTCGTCGTCGGCGAACTCTCCGTTGGGCCGGCCATCTGCGTCGACGAACCCCGGCCGGCCGGCCGCCGCGAGATTCTGATGTGCGGCCACGATGCAGGTACCCTCCCAGAAGGTTTCTCGCGATAGCGGCGACAGGGGTTCCCCGCCCAGCGCCATGGGCTCGAGCGGAATCATCCGTCGCGTATTGTGTTCCGTGCCAGCCATGATCACGATGCCGGCCCGGCGCAGCACTGCTACGTAGCGATCGATGACCTCGGGCCGGTTGCGTACCGGTATCAGTTCGGCGCAGTGGATGCCACGAGCGAGCAGCCGCTGTGCCAGTTCCTCGGCCGGAGCTTCGAAGGCGCAGATCGGCGAGGCGCCGTCGGCGAGTATCGGGTAGCACGGAATGCCCCCCAGCTCGAGGATGAGCCTGAAGGCATCGTCGAACGAGACGGCTGCCTCGGGCACGAAGGCGGGTCTGCCGGCCTTCATCAGGTTCGCGCGGATCGCCTCCTGGACCGCCGCCGCATCGGCCGTGTCGACGCTCGTCGTCGTCCCGAACAAGCGGCCGAGAATGGCCGTTCGGTCGTCCTGCGGAACTTCGCGGAAGAGGAGCTCCTGGAAGGCCATGGCGACGTGGCGCTCCTGTAGCGCCACCCATTCGACAGGGACGCCGGCGCGTTCGGCGACCGAGGCGGCGATCGTCGCGTCGGTTGTTCCGCCCTCGAGTCCGACCTGCCCAAAGCGCTCGGCAAGGAGGGCTGTCATGGTTCGGATTCGGTCGTCGCTGGCTGAGCGCATCGCCGCGATCCGGCGCGCGGCGGACGGCGTAGGAGGGTCGAAACGGGTGATTGCCTTGCCGCACAAATACATCCGGTTGAGGTTCGTCGGGTCGTTCACGAGCATCCCGCCGCCCGGCAGGTCGTCGATGAGGGTGATGATCTCGAGGCCGAACAGCGGCACGATTCCAGCTTGGGCAGCGGCTGCCGCGAAACGCCGGTAGACCCGGAAGTCGTGGTAGTTGGCGGTCCCCATCGCCGCGACGCCCTCTGCTGCCCCGATCTGGACCGCCTGCTCCGGTGTTTCGAACGCGGAGAAGTTCGGCGGCAGGTGGATGTGCGTGTTGACGATCGGTCGGCCCGACCCCGCATCCGAGTCGGCGTTCAGGCTTTGGTTGTCGTCCATGCTTCCTTTGACCCGGATCCAACCGGTGCAGCGCCCTCGCTCCGATCGGCGCCGCATCCCTGCGGTGGTTCCCGCTCGGCGGCCCGACATTCTGCGGAGCGCGGTCGGAGGCGCCCTCGGGAACGACGGGCATGCTCGAGACCGGTGGGCGTGGTTTCGTCGATTTACGCTTGGTTTCGGCTATTTGCGATTCCAGCGCTGGCGCAAATGTTACGTTCCCGGGAGTCGGCTATCAAGCCGGCCGGCGGGAACGAGACGGACGCGGCTTCACGGGCGCCTCGGACCGCTCCGAGGACACTATCGAGGGCCGGGCGGAAATCAGCCGTGGAGCTCGGCCAGATCGTGTTGCGTCACTTCTTGAGGCATCTTGCCCATGATGATCATGGCCAGGACCTCATCCGTCGTCACGTCCGCCTTGTTGACCGTACCCACCAGCCGGCCGTGGAGCATCAC
This sequence comes from Chloroflexota bacterium, assembly GCA_003158675.1. GTDB lineage: Bacteria > Chloroflexota > Limnocylindria > Limnocylindrales > CSP1-4 > Fen-1039. The sequence goes on from PMKN01000068.1 coordinate 29,838, forward strand.
GCTGATCCGATCCGCGAGATCGAAGACGTCGTGGATGTCGTGGCTGATAAGGAAGATGCCGATGCCTTCCGACTTGAGCTGCTTGATCAGGTCGCGGACCTGGGCAGTCTCGGCGGGCCCGAGGGCGGCAGTGGGCTCGTCCATGATCAGGATCCGAGCGTTGAAATGGACTGCCCGGCCGATGGCGATCGCCTGGCGCTGGCCACCGGAGAGCGACACGACCGCCGTCTTAAAGTTCTTGAAGTTGGGGTTCAGCCGCCCCATGACCTGCCGCGTGGCGGATTCCATTGCCGCGTCGTCGAGATCGCCGAACCGGCTCGTCAGCTCCCGGCCGAGGAAGACGTTGGCCGACGCATCGATGTTCTCGGCCAGCGCCAGAGTCTGGTAGATAGTCTCGATCCCGAGCGCCTTGGCATCACGCGGGTTGGCGATCGACACCGGCTTCCCGTCGATGAGGATCTGGCCCGAGTCGGCCGGATGCGCGCCGGACAGGCATCGAATCAATGTCGTCTTGCCGGCTCCGTTGCCGCCGACCAGACCGACGACCTCGCCGGGCCGAAGGTCGACCGTGACGTTCTGGACCGCGTGAACACCTCCGAAGGCGACGTTGATGTGCTGCAGCTCCACGAGCGGAGTGCCATCCATATGGGCGAGAGTTCCTCCTGTAAACGTCAAAGTGGTCCCTCCGTCAGCTGCGAGACCGGCGCCGGTTCCACGCGTCGAAGCCGACGGCGAGGATCAGGACGATGCCCGCAACGACATTCTGGCCCGGCGAGTTGACGCCGTTGAAGCTGAGGCCGTACGCAATCGACTGCATGACGAAGGCGCCGACGACCGCACCCGCGATCGATCCGGTGCCGCCCGCGAAAGATGTGCCGCCGACCACGGCGGCCGCGATGACGTAGAGCTCGTAGCTCTGGCCGACGTCGAGGGTCGACCCATTAAGGCGGGCCGCCGCGATGGCCGCCGCGATGGCGCACAGAATGCCCATCACGATGTACGTCTTCATGATCGTCCAGCGGGTATTGATACCTCCCAGCAGGGCCGCGTCGGGGTTGCCACCGTAGGCGTAGACATACCGGCCGAAGCGGCGGCGCTTCGCGATCCAGCTCATCACGAGCGTCACGCCGATGAGGATCATGATCGGGTACGGGAACCCAGTGGAGATCTGTAGGCCGCCCGCCGGGACCGCGATGCCGTTGGCAGCGGCGTACTGATCGGCCAGGCCCTTCGGCCAGTAATTCGCGTTCGCAAAGGCGGCTAGACCGAGAATTGCGAGGCAACCGACCAATCCGATCACCGCCTCGGCCCACATGGGTCGAACCGGGAACGCAAACCGGCGACGCTGCCGGCGCGCAGTGAAGAGGAACCAGACGATTGCGAGACAGCCGACAACCCCGACGCCCCACGTCAGTGTCGCGCCCATCGAGCCCGCGGCTCCTCCGCCGATCAGCTGGAAGGTTGGGTCAAGGCCGGACACGGCGGCGCCCTGCGACAGGTACCAGACGAGTCCGCGAATGGTCAGCAGGCCGCCGAGGGTGACGATGAACGAGGGCACGCCGACGTAAGCGATGATGAAACCCTGCACGGCACCGAATCCAGCGCCTATCCCGATCCCGATGCCGACGGCGATCGCCCACGTCAGTGGGAAGTCAGGAGGCAGATGCAGGATGTTGGGGAACCAGTCGGTCATCAGCAGCGCGTAGCTCATGGCCACGAAACCAACCAGCGACCCGACTGAGAGGTCGATGTTTCGCGAGACGATGACCAGCACCATCCCGGTCGCGATGATCGCGATACCCGTCGCCTGCACGGACAGAGTGACCATGTTCGTCGGGCTGATCATCTGCCCGCCGCTAATGATGTCAAAGACGAGCAGGATTACCGCGAGTGCGACGAGCATCCCGAAGAGTCGGAGATCGACTTCGGTCTGGGCAATGAGGCCAGACAGGGATAGCCGCGGCGGCGGTTGCATCTGACCCTGTACCGGTGGCGCATCGGCCACGTTCGTCACGGTGGCGCTCCTGTTCCACGAAAAGGACCTGCGTCCACGGGGTGTTGCCCCGGGGACGCAGGTCAGGCTGTCGAGTTAGTGCTTGGCTATCGTTACTTGCAGGCGGGTGGCGCAGTGGCTGCGGCAACTCCCTTGCAGAGGTCAGCCTTGGTGATCTGGCCGGCATCGATCGCGGTCTGGAGGGTGTCCGCGGTCAGCGGGGTCGGCTGGAGGATGAACGAATTGACGACGGTCCCACCCGGGGTGGTGAAGGGCTTAGAGGCGAGACCGGCCGCCGGGGCGACGGACGGGTCGATGAGCCCGGTCGGGAGGGACAGGCTGGCCATCGCGGTGCCATTGCAGAGCGCCAACGCGGCGGCCCCAGCGGCCTTGCCGAGCTCATTGGCGTTCTTGAACACGTCGACGTACTGCTTGCCGAGGGCTACGTTGTTCAGGTTGGCCGGGTCGCCGTCCTGGCCGCTGAGCGGCGGGAACCCGTAGTTCTTGGCCGTGAGAGCGGCCACGACGCCGAGCGCCGTGCTGTCGTTCTCGTCGAGGACGGCATCGATGGTCTGCTTCGGGTTGGACGAGTTGGCCTTGTCGATGATCGTTTCCATGTTCGCCTGGGCCGTCTCGGTCTTCCAGGCGTCGGTGAACGTACCGGTCGCGGGTCCGACGATCTTGATGTCACCGGAAGCGACCAGCTTGGAGAGGCCCGCCTGGTCCCAGCCCTGCGGCAGGAACGTCGCGGCGTTCGGGTCGCCCGGGTCGCCCTTGATCAGGACGTAGTTGCCCTTCGGGACCTTCTTGATGATGGCGTCCGCCTGGGCCTTGCCGACGGCGACGTTGTCGAAGGTGATGTACAGGATGCTCGGATCTTCGATGAGCCGGTCATAGGCAATGACCGGGATACCGGCAGCCTTCGCCTTCGCGACCGCAGGCAGGATTGCCTTGTTGTCCTGCGCGAGCAGGATCAAGACGTTGGCGCCCTTCGAGATGAGCGTATCGACATCGGTCAGCTGCTGCTCGTTGCTGAGGTTGGCGTCAGCGTCGATGTACTTTCCGCCGGCCGCCTCAACGGTCTTCTGAATGCCTGGCTTGTCATGGGCCGCCCAGCGCGGCTGCTGGAAGTTGTTCCAGGAGACGCCGACGGTGCAGGGCTTCTGCGCGGCCGTAGAAGCGGCCGCAGAGATGGCTGCGGTGGGAGCTGTTACCGCAGTCGCTGCCGCGGTGGCTACTGGCGGCGCGGTTGGTGCCGCAGTTGGTACCGGCGTTGCTGAGCTTGAGCACGCCGATGCGGCAAGAGCCGCTACCGACAGCAGGACTGCGATCCTGCGAGTGTTGGACATGATCCCTTCCTCCAGTGCATTTGGTCTTTGCCTACGTTGGGAAATGCCTTGGCCGACCAAACCTCCTCTCAGTTTAGCGACGGGCTGTCGGTCTCGCTGCTCCAAGGCCGCGAACATCGTGAGCCCGCCCAGGCCGCCGCCAAATGTGTACGACCTTGCTAGGGACGAGCTGTCGGGCAGCGTGCCTGCAAGGAGCGGACATCTCCGCCCCTGACTCCTTCACCGCGACGATGCGGATGGACGCTTGTGTAGCATACGCAAGCTTGCGCAGTCAAGGGCAGCCTCGGCGCAGGCGGGCGCTATGATGAGCGCGATTCGATTGCTTGCGCGCCCTCGAAGTGACGCGATTGGCGGACCGATCATCCGAAGCGATCGCTGACTTGCCAAGGGTAAAGAGCCCCGATCTGGGATCGGACACTCGATTCCACGAGCAAGGCGCGCTCGCTCACGCTCGAGGCCGGCCCGATCACCGACATCCACTCGAATGGGCGACCTACTTCGATGCCGCGGGCCAGGCGGGCCAGTCGAGGCTGCGGGGTGGCATCCACGTCCAGGCGGATGACTTCACCGGTCGCCGAGTCGGGTCGGAATGTGGCAAGGCGGCCTCGACGATAGCCCAGCGCCATTACAGCGGCATAATCCAGTGATGGGATGGGTCCGATGAGAGCTGCGATGCGTGTTCGGCGGCGCACCACCCTGGCGATTGCCGGAGCCGTGGCGATCGTCGCCATAGTGGCAGTCACGGCCACCGGCTTCGCTCTGGGGTATTTCGGCGGCTCCGCGAGGCCGACCACGGCCGGCGGCACTCCCCATTTCGTCGAGGAGACCGCCGGCTCCGGATTGAGCCACACCTATGGGGGCGGCGATGCGTACGTCGCGGGCGGCGGAGTGGCAGTCTTCGACTGCAACGGGGACGGCCGGCCCGACATCTATCTGGCGGGCGGTAGCAACCCTGCCGCTCTGTACCGCAACGACAGTCCCCTGGGCGGCGATCTCAAGTTCACTCAGCTCCACGACACCACGACCGATCTCACCGGCGTCGAAGGCGCATACCCGATAGACATCGAAGGCGACGGCAACGTCGACCTCGTGGTGCTCCGGCTGGGCGAGACTGAGCTGCTCCGCGGCCTGGGCGGCTGCCGCTTCGAGAAGGCGAACGCCGCATGGTCGTTCGACGGCGGCAACGACTACGCCACGGCCTTTAGCGCGACCTGGGAGGGTTCGAACGCCCTGCCAACGCTCGCCATCGGTCACTACCTCAAGCTCGATGCCACGGGCACGCCGACGCGGGCCTGCGCCGACAGCGAACTCGTGCGTCCGAAGGCGGACGGAACGGCGTTCGATCGCCCGATCGCGCTCACGCCCGGCTACTGCACCCTGTCGATGCTCTTCAGCGACTGGGATCTCTCGGGGCGGCGTGACCTGCGCCTCGCCAACGATCGCAACTACTACGTGAACGGCGAGGAACAGTTGTGGCGGGTCGCTCCGGGCGAAAGCCCGCGCCTGTACACGAACGCTGACGGCTGGGTATCGCTGCAGATCTGGGGAATGGGCATCGCCGGATACGACGTCAACGGTGATGGCTACCCCGACTACTACGTCACGAGCCAGGCCGACAACCGGCTCCAGACGCTCGCCGCAGGACCGAACCAGCCGAGCTACCGCGACATCGCCCTCGAGCGTGGCGTCGCTGCCACGAGGCCCGGCAGTGGCGGACAGGACCTGCCCTCGACCTCCTGGCATCCCGAGTTCGAGGACGTCAACAACGACGGCCTCATCGACCTGTTCGTCTCCAAAGGCAACATCAACGAGCAGCTGGACTTCGCCACAAAGGATCCGAGCGACCTGTTCCTCGGGCAGCCGGACGGCACCTTCAAGGAGCAGGCCGAGGCGGCCGGCATCGTCGAGTACGATCGCGGGCGTGGTGCGGCCCTGGCCGACTTCAACATGGACGGCCTGCTGGATCTGATCGAAGTCCATTACGGCGCGCCGGTGCGGGTCTGGCGGAACGTTGGCTCAGGCGACGCGGCCGCGCCCGGCCAGATGGGCAACTGGCTGGAGGTCCGGCCGACGCAAGCGGGCCCGAACCGCGATGCCATAGGAGCCTGGATCGAGGTCAAGGTCGGCGACGCGACCACGCGGCGCGAGCTGACGATCGGCGGCGGCCACGCCAGCGGGCAGCTCGGCTGGACCCATTTCGGCCTCGGACCGGCCGGCACCGCCCAGGTCCGGGTGAAGTGGCCGGACGGCCAGGCCGGGCCGTGGCTCCAGGTGGCCGCGAACCAGTTCGTTGACATTGTGCGGGGCGCGACCGAGGCACGCCCGTGGTCGCCTCCGAGCGCATAAAGCGAGGGTCGCGAGTGGCCCGAAGCGCGACTGGCGGAAATCGGTCCACCAGGGCGAGCAGGCGGAGCGAGCGGGTCCGCCGGGCTTCCGTACTCCGAGGTCGGCTAACCACCTTCTCGCCCTCGCGGGTGAGGGCGGTGGTGAACGCCCTTGAGCCCTGATCCATAGGGGAAACTGGCGGTCACGACGGATCGGACATCGGCCCGACCGGCCTCGACGAGCCGGATCGCTTCGGGGTAGACCCGGTTCATCCGGCGCGCGATCTTGATCGGCAGACCCTTGCGGCGAGCGGGCGACGCCCTGAGGGCCGTGTGATCCAGCGACGAGACGCCGACCGTCAACGACGGTCCGGCTCCGGGCGGCGAGCCGGACAGCAGTCTCGACCGAATCGTCCACGCGGGCCGCAGGCTGCCTTGCGGTTCGTCCGGGAGGGGAGTTCAGAGCGTCTAGCCCGCTCAGTTGAGCACTTGCCGCTCAGATGTGCCGATGCTACCATGACCTGGCCCCCGCCTGTCGAGGTTGTCGTCGAGCCCTTCGATGCCGCTGGGCGGGCCGCATACGAGGAGCGGATGCAGCCGCCGGACCGATCCGAAGCCCACGCCACGCGTCTGCACGTAGTCACCACGGTCCTCGCCGCGCGCCGCTACTTCCTCGACGGCGCCAGCAAGAGCGAGATAGCCCAGGAACTCGGGATCTCGCGCTTCAAAGTCGCGCGCCTCCTGGACGCCGCCCGTCGAGAGGGGATCGTCCGGATCGAGATCGGGACGCCGTCGGAGATCGATGTGACGCTCTCCGGCGAACTCGCGGTCCGTCACGGCCTCAGGGACGCAATCGTGGTCCGGGCCATCGATGGACCTGACGGGTACAAGCGCGACCAGCTGGGTCGGGCGTGCGCTGAACTGCTGACGCAGACGCTTGAGCCGAGCGACGTGCTGGGGATTTCGTGGGGCCGGACCCTCCACTCGATGGTCGGCCATCTGTCCAAACTACCCGGCTGCACGGTCGTCCAGATAGTGGGTGGCGTCCCCACGCTCGAGCTGGACCTGAACTCAATGGAGCTCGTCCGGCGGGTCGCCGATTGTGCCGGCGGCCCCGTGTTTCCGCTGCACGTTCCGCTCGTCGTGGACAGTCCCGAGATGGCCGCCGCACTCCGGAGCGACCCGCATGTCCGCAAGACCGTGGCGATGTTCGACCGGCTCACGAAGGCGGTCGTCGGCATCGGCGCCTGGACGGCGAGTGGGTCCACGGTCCGAGCGGCGCTGCCGGAAGAGCTGGCCTCTCAACTGGATGCCGCTGGGGCCATCGCGGAGGTCTGCTCTACGGTCCTCGACGCAAGCGGGTCCGCCATTCGGGCCGACGGCTTGCCAGGTCGATTCATAGCCATCAGCTCGGAGCAGCTACGCGCCGTGCCGGACGTGGTTGCGATCGCCGGCGGCGCCGCCAAGGCGGCCGCAATCCTGGCCGCCCTGCGAAGTGGACTCATTCACAGGTTGATCACCGATGAGGAAGCCGCCCGGCTGCTCCTCGCCGCATGAAGGAGACGACAGCTCGCCGCATGAAGACGACAGCACGATCGGAGCCAGAAGCAAACACCGTGGCCACGGGGCCGGCCTACAAGAGCGACACCAGACCCGACCTCGCGCCGTTCGAGGAATCCCTGGGTACGATCCGCGGTTTCGATTTCGTCGGCGACGCCGCGTCCCAGATCGCCGCGGGGAAACTCACTCCCTCCGCGGCCATCGACCTGCTCGACGACATGCTGGCCATCCGCGAACTCGAGGAGATGATCGTCCGGCTCCGTTCGGGCGGTTACGACCCGCTGCCGGGTTACGACTACCGTGGCCCCACCCACGTCTCCATCGGCCAGGAGGCCACCTCGGTCGGCGCCTGCGCCGCCATCCGCCCCGACGACCACATCACCAGCTCGCACCGCGGCCACGGCGACGCTGTCGCCAAGGGCTTCGCGGCGGTTCGAGCCATGTCCGACGACGACCTGCGGGCCCGTGCTCCCTGGACCCAGGCCAAGGACCACGACGGCCTCCTTGCCGATGCCCTCGAGGAACACATCTACCGGGTTGTCGCCGAGTTGTTCGGCAAGGAAGAGGGCTACTGCCGCGGTCGCGGCGGCGGCATGCATATCGGCGACTTCTCGACCGGGCATCTCGGCGCCAACGCCATCGTAGGTGGCAGCGTCCCGATCGCGACCGGCGCAGCCATGGCGCTCCGCTACCGCGCCACTGACAAGGTCGTGTGCTGCTTCGCCGGTGACGGCGCCTACGCCAACGGGGTGGTCCTCGAAGCCCTGAACTGGGCGTCGCAGGAGCAATGGACCAACCACCTTGCCGGGGCGCGGGCAGCCGGCCTGCCGGTCATCTACCTGATCGTCAACAACCACTACGGCATGACCCACCGGACGGACGAAGAGGTCATGGGCGTGGACCACCTGTCTCGCCGGGCGGCCGGCTTCGCCCAGAACAACATGCATGCTGAGACGGTCAACGGTATGGACGTGCTCGCGGTTCGAGACGCGGTGGAGCGAGCCGCGGCGATCTGCCGAGCCGGCGACGGCCCGGTCATGATCGAGGCGAGCACGTATCGCTATTACGGCCACTCCCTCTCCGACCCTCGCAACGAATACCGAACCCGCGAAGAAGAGGCGGCCTGGCGGGCCATCGACCCGATCGAGCGGCTCAAGAGCCAGTTGGTCGCCTCCGGGGCGGCCGACGCCGCGGCGATTGCCGCCGTCGAAGCGGGAGCCCGCGAGCGCAACGCCCGAGCCGCCGTCCGCGCGTCCAAAGCGACCGACCCGGCCCCCGCGGATCTTCTTAAGTACCTCTATACGGACACAGCGGCCAACATCGTCCCCGACCCCGAGGGCGCCGTCGTCACGTACGCGGATCCGCCCGTCGGAAAGCGCGTCAACGGCGCGATGACATATAAGGACGCGCTTCGCGAGGCGCTCGTGGAGGAGATGCTGCGCGACCGCCGCGTCATCGTCTATGGAGAGGACGTGGCCGACTACGGTGGCGCCTTCAAGTTGACCAAGGATCTGCTCGAGGCGTTCGGTCGGCAGCGTGTCTTCAACACGCCGATCTCGGAAGCCTGCATCTGCGGCACGGCCGTCGGTGCCTCGATGGTGGGGCTCCGCCCCGTCGTCGAACTCATGTATATGGACTTCGCTCTGATGGCCTCAGACCAGATCGCGAATCAGGCCGGGAAGTGGCACTACATGTCGGGCGCCCAGACCGAAGTCCCGCTCGTAATCCGCGCCTCCGTCGGTGCCGGCAAGGGCTATGGCGGCCAGCACTCGCAGTCGCTGGAGAGCGTCTTCACCCACATCCCCGGGCTCTACGTCATCTACCCGGCCACCCCGGCCGATGCCAAAGGACTCCTGAAGTCCGCCATCCGGGACAACAACCCCGTCCTCTTTGTCGAGAGCCAGGGTCTGTACAGCACCAAAGGCGTCGTGCCCGAGGAGGAGTACCTGGAGCCCATCGGCGTTGCGAAGGTCGTCCGCGAAGGCTCGGATGCCACTATCGTGGCCTGGGGCCCGGCCGTGCTCGACGCGCTTGGCGCCGCCGAGCGACTCAAGGTCGAGCGTGGCGTCGAAACCGAGGTCATCGATCTGCGGAGCCTCGTCCCGCTGGACATGGAGACGGTCCTGACCTCGGTCCGCAAGACCGGCCGGTGCGTAGTCGCGGCGCAGGCCGTACTCATCGGCAGCTTCGTCAACGAGATCGTGGCCCGCATCCAGCTCGAAGTCTTCGACTATCTGGACGCGCCGGTAGGACGTGTCGGCGCCGCCAACGGCATCTCGCCGCAGGCTGAAGGTCTCGAGAAGGCTTTCCTGCCGAACGCGGGCGACATCTACGCGGCTATTGCCGCGCTACTGTAGACCCAGCCGCCGCCAGCTCCGCGAGGGACACCATGGCCCATCCGATCCTCATGCCGAAACCCGGCCAGATGACAGAGGAGTGCACCCTCGTTGCCTGGCTCAAGAACGAGGGCGACGTCGTCAAGAAAGGCGATGTCCTCTTCGAGATCGAGACCGACAAGTCGAACATGGACGTCGAGTCTTTCGAGGCTGGCGTTCTACTCAAGCAGGTCGTCGCCGTCGGTCAGACCGTGCCGGTCAACGCCGTCTGCGGGTATGTGGGCGAACCCGGCGAGGCGGTGCCGGACGCCCCGTCGATCCCGGCCGCCCCGGCGGTGCTGGTGCCGCCCGTCCCGGTAACAGCGACGACGCCGGTTCCGGCTGTGGCTCCTGTTGCCGTGGCCGTCACGCCGACGGTGGTCGGCGATGTGCGGCTCCGAATAAGCCCGCGAGCCAGCCGTCTGGCCGCCGATTCGGGCATCGATCCTCGCACCATCACCGGAACCGGGCCGGAAGGTCGCATCATCGAACGAGACGTCAAGGCGGCGGCTGCGAAGCCGGCTGCGGCTGCGAAGCCGGCTGCACCGGTTGCGGTCGCAGCGTCCGCCTCAGACGAAGATACGCCGCGGCAACTGAGCCGGATGCGCCGCGTCATCGCCGAGCGGCTGACGCTGAGCGCTACCACGGTGCCTCAATTCACCGTCACCGTCGCCGTGGACGTGACGAAGCTGCTGGCGCTGCGCACCGAGTTCAAGGCCGCGGGCACCCTTCTCACCATCACCGATTTCATCGTTTCGGCCGCGGCTCAAACGCTGGCCGAGTTCCCGGACGTCAATTCCCGGACAGACGGCGTCTCGGTCTGGCCGCGGCGCAGGGTTCACATGGGCCTCGCTGTGGCACTGTCCGACGGCCTGGTAGTGCCCGTGATCCGCGACGCGGATCGCCTCCCCTTGGAGGTTCTTCACACGCGCGCCGCGGCGCTTGCCGAGGGAGCGCGCAATGGTGCCCTGAGCCCGGACGACCTGGCCGGCAGCACGTTCACCATTTCGAACCTGGGTATGCTGGGCGTCGACGAATTCAGCGCCATCATCAACCCGGGCGAATCGGCCATCCTCGCCGTTTCGAGCGTCGTGCCCACACCGGTCGCGGTCGGCGACGGAATTGGCATTCGGCAGATAATGAAGCTGACATTGACATCGGATCACCGGCTCGTCGACGGCGAGCTTGCGGCACGCTTCCTGAACGCGCTCCGGCGTCGGCTGCAGGATGCCGACGCATTCCGCGGCGACTTGCTCAACGGCTGAGGGCAATCGGACGACAGGAGGCGAAATGAACCGGACCGCATCACTTCGGGCCGTTGGGCAGAGTGTCTGGCTGGATAACATCACCCGAGACCTGCTGGACAGCGGCAAGCTCAAGCACTACATCGACGAACTGTCCGTCACTGGGCTGACGTCCAACCCATCGATCTACGACAAGGCGATCGGCGGATCATCCTCCTACGACGAGCAGATCCGGCGACTTCATGCGGATGGCGCGAAGGCTGAGGAGATCTTCTTCGAACTGGCGCTGGACGACCTGCGGCGGGCGGCCGACCTCTTCCGGCCGGTGTTCGACCGGACCGACGGCGTCGACGGCTTCGTCTCCCTCGAGGTCTCGCCCCTCCTCGCCGACGATTCTGCGACCACGGCGACCGACGCCGCCCGGCTGCACGCCCTTGCCGACCGACCGAACTTCTTCATCAAGATCCCCGGCACGGCTGCCGGACTGAAGGCGATCGAGGAGTCGGTCCTCGCGGGCGTGCCGGTTAACGTGACGCTGCTCTTTTCCACCGAGCAATACCTTGCCGCGGCGGAGGCCTACACGCGCGCCATCGAGCGCCGCATCGAAGCCGGCCTCAATCCGTACGTGCCTTCGGTGGCGTCCGTCTTCGTGTCCCGCTGGGACGGCCCGATTGCCGGAGCGCTGCCCGACGATCTCCGCCTCAAGCTCGGCATCGCCACAGCCCAGATGACCTACAACGCCTACACCGAGTTCATCCATAGCGATCGCTGGGCCCGGCTCACGAACGAGGGTGCCCGACCGCAGCGGCTTCTCTGGGCCAGCACCGGCACCAAGGACAAGGCCGCCTCTGATGTGCTCTACATCGAGGCCCTGGCTGCTCCGCTCACCGTGAACACGATGCCCGAGGAAACGCTCCTCGCATTCGCCGATCACGGCAACGTCCCGAGTGTGCTCCAGGCTCGAGCTGACCTGCCCGATCCCGCGCTCATGGCCGGCTTCACAGCCGCGGGTGTGGACCTCGACGATCTGGCGCGCCGCCTGCAGGAAGCCGGCGTCGAGTCGTTCAACGGCGCGTGGAGATCGCTGCTCTCGCGCATCGAGCAGTGCGCCGCTGCCGCCTCAGCAGCGCACTGAGGTCTGACTTCTTCGCTCATGCCTGGACCGAGTGGCGAGTTGGCGCCCACCTGATCGCGGTTGGCGAAGTGCTGCGGCGAACGGAATAGAGCGCGGCGGGCTTCATGGCCAGTTCGTTCTGGAGCGTGGTCAGCTGCGTGTCAACCGGAGCTACGGCTGGAACACTTCGGCTGAAGCGGTGCTGGGCCCCACGCCGGCAACCCTTCCGCCAGCGATGAGGACGCGGCCGTCGGAGAGCAACGTGGCGGTGGCGGACTCGCGCGCGGTCCCCATTTCGCTGGTCGCACTGAAGGTGCCGGACGCCGGGTCATACAGCTCGGAGGCCCCGAGGTAGCTTCCAAACCGCCCTCCTGTGATGAGGACGCGGCCGTCTAAGAGCAGCGTCGCGGTCTGGCCCGAGCGAGTCTTGACCATCTCGCCGGTAGGGCTGAAGGTGCCGGTCGCCGGGTCATACAGGTCCGCCGAGGCGGTAGAGGGCATGCCGGTCAGCGACCCTCCGGCGACGAGGACGCGGCCGTTGTGGAGCAACGTTGCGGTGTGGTGCGCCCGGGCTGCGGTCATCTCGCCGGTCGTGCTGAATCGGCCGGTCGCCGGGTCATATAGCTCGGCGGAGGCAAAGTCGGAATTCCCCCCGCCGGCGACCAGGACGCGGCCGTCCGGCAGCAGCGTGGCGGTGTGACTCGCCCGAGGTGTGGTCATCGTGCCGGTCGCGCTGAATGTGCCGGTCGCCGGGTCATACAGCTCGGCAGAGGAGAGGATGGCGATATCCGTCGTCCCGCCGGCGACCAGGACGCGGCCGTCCGGCAGTAGAGTGGCTGTATGACCCATCCGAGGTGTGATCATCGAGCCGGTCGCGCTGAATATGCCGGTCGCCGGATCGTACAGCTCGGCGGAGGCCGGGTCGGAACTCTGCCCTCCGGCTACCAGGACGCGGCCGTCGGAGAGCAGCGTTGCGGTGTGAGAGGATCGAGGCGTCGCCATCGCGCCGGTCCGGCTGAAGGTGCCGGTCTTGGGGTCATACAACTCGGCCGTATCCCCTCCGGCGATGAGGACGCGTCCGTCGTGGAGCAGCGTCGCGGTGTGGGAGTCGCGGACCCTGGTCATCGAGCCGGTCTGGCTGAAGCCAGGAACAGGCGTGGCGGCGGGGACTGGTGGGGAACTCGGCGCCGCGGTGGGCGCTGCGGTGGGCGCCGCGGTCGGAGAGCCTCCGGAGCAGGCCGCCATCGCGAGGGCTAGGAGCAGGCCCGCCGGGCCCAGGCAGCTTGCGCGCCTATGCGTGAGGATCCGCCGCCCAAGACGCGCGCCGCCGCCGGCGGTGCTCCGGGGTGTTCGAATGCGGGTCGTCATCCGTGGCCTCCCTCGCTGGGTGACTCAGTGAGTGCCGGTCGTGGGTCAAAAAGCTCGGCGGAGGCGAGACTCACGGAGTTCGAGCCGCTCGTGCAGCCTCCGGCGATGAGGACGCGGCCGTCGGAGAGCAGCGTCGCGGTGGGAAAGACGCGAACGGAGGCCATCGGAGCGGTCCGAACGAACTTGCCGGTCGCCGGGTCGTACAGCTCGTTGAAAAGCTCCAAACCGTTGTACTCCTGCCCTCCGGCGATGAGGACGCGGCCGTCAGACAGCAGCGTCTCGGTACCGAAGAAGTGAACCGAAGCGGTCGAGCCGGTTGGGTTGAACTTGCCGGTCGCCGGGTCATACAGGTCGGCCGAGGTCAACGGAAAGCTGGGGTACCCGCCGACGACGAGAACGCTGCCGTCCGAGAGCAGGGTTGCTGTATGGACGTAGCGCGAGGCAGTCATGGAGCCGGTGGGGCTGAAGGTGCCCGACGCCGGATCGTAGAGCTCGGCAGAGGCGTAGATAACGTTGCCGTTCGCTCCTCCGGCGATGAGGACCCGACCGTCGGACAGTAGTGTCGCCGTGTGGGAGTACCGAGCGTTGGTCATCGGGCCGGTGGGGCTGAACTTGCCGGTAGCCGGGTCATAGAGCTCGGCCGAAGCGAGTGCGGAGGAACTGCCGCCCCACGGCCCGAACGTGGCGGCGCCTCCGGCGATGAGGACGCGTCCGTCGGACAGTAATGTGGCCGTATGGCCGCCCCGAGCGGTGGTCATCGGGCCGGTCCGGCTGAACTTGCCCGTTGCCGGGTCGTAGAGTTCGGCCGAGGCGAGGGCGGAGGGTTGACCGTTCGCTTCGCCGATAGGGACTCCTCCGGCGATCAGGACGCGTCCGTCGGACAGCAACGTCGCGGTCTGGGATTCGCGGGCTGTGGCCATCGAGCCCGTCCGGCTGAACGTGCCGGTCTTGGGGTCATACAACTCGGCCGAAGCCAGGGGGATCCCGTTGGAACCTCCGGCGATGAGGACGCGACCGTCGTGGAGCAACGTTGCGGTGTGCGAGTACCGAGCCGTGGCCATCGAGCCTGTCTGGCTGAAGCCGGCAATAGGGGAGGCGGCCGTCGGTGCGGCGGCGGCAGTGGGCGTGGGACCAGGAGTCGAGGTTCGCGCGGCTGTGGGAGTCGGCTCGGCGGTCCCGATGGTCATTGGCGAGGCGGTGGGCGACACAGCCGGATAACCTCCGGAGCAACCGGCGACTGCGACGGCCGAGAGCAGGCTCGCCAGACCAAGGCAGCTCCCGCGCAGATGCGAAAATGCCCGCCGTGCATGACCCGTCCCACGGCCGGCCGTACTCCAGCGTGCACGATTGCGAGTTGTCATGCGTGCCTTCCGGCCCTCGGCGGCTCGGCGCGCGCCGGCCTTGCAAGCGGTCAGCCACAACGCGCAGCCCCGGCTAAAGGGCATTCTAGCGACCGTCAGGTAGCCGCCGATGACGCGCCAGCGCGCGCAAGTCGAAGCTCATAGCACCTGACGCGAGCCACCAGCTCGCCTCTCGCCATCGAGCTCAGGCCCAAAGACAAGACCGCCGCCGGTGAGGCGACGGTCTTGGGGTTCGGCGATGGAGGATGTTTCGTTCGGGCCGGTTCCGGTGGGAGTCCCACCAGCCCGGGTCGCGCGATGCGACCAGGTGGTGTGTTACTTGGCTGTGGTCGGGGCACCGCCGCGAAGCGGGGCCGGCCGCATCACGCGTTTGGGCAGCGTTTCGGTGCCGACAAGGGTTTCGTTGTCCTCACCGCGGATGAAGGCCTCGACCCGGTTGAAGGCGATGTCGTCGTGGAGCTGGATGGGCGGGCTCTTCTTGAAGTACGCCGACGGCGCGACGAGCGCGCCCTTGAGGCCACGATCGAGGCCGAGCTTCAAGCAACGGACGGCGTCGATCACGACGCCGGCGCTGTTGGGACTGTCCCAGACCTCGAGCTTCATCTCGCACTTGAGCGGCACATCGCCGAAGGTCGTGCCCTCCATGACGATGTAGCAATACTTGCGATCGAGCAGCCACGGAACGTGGTCCGACGGGCCGACGTGGATGTTGTCGGGGTCGATCTCGTAGTCGAGCATCGAAGTGACCGCGTTGGTCTTCGAGATCTTCTTGGACTCGAGGCGCTCGCGCTCGAGCATATTGAGGAAGTCCGTGTTGCCGCCGAAGTTNNGATGAAGACCGGGATGCAGTTCACAACTCCGACGCCCGCGGCGAGGGCCTGCTCCACGTACCACTTCGTGGCTTCTTCGGAGCCGACCGGCAGGTAGTTGATCATGACGTCGACTTTGCGCGCCTTGAGGATGCCCACGATGTCGGCTGTGGGTCCGGGCGCCTTCTCGATGATCTGAGAGAGGTACTTGCCCAGACCGTCG
>PMKN01000068.1:45620-53855 GCA_003158675.1 Chloroflexota bacterium
AGGCTGCTCGCGCAGTTGCCGACGCCTACGATGGCGACGCGGATCTTCTTGGGCTTGGCGGGGGCTGCCGGCGCCGTTGCGTTCGCGGCGTCGCTGCTTGTCTTCTCGCTCACTGTGCTCCTTGCTCCTCTTGCGAAGCTGCGGACGGACGTTCCAGATAGGTCGAAGTAGCCGTGGTGCTGGCCACGCCGGCCGGCATCAGAACAATTCGCCTTTATATAAACGCTCGTTGATGCTAAGACGCGGACCCCGGGCTGTCAAGGCGCCATGGTAGGTCGTGGCGGGCCTGGAACCTCGCTGAAGGCCCCCGTGCGTGCTCGTAGCTTTCGCGAGAGCTCGCGACATTCGCCACTACCGCGCCCGGGACTGCGAATGGCCGTCTCAACAGACCTGCGCCGTCAGGGAGCCGACAGTCAACAAGTCCCGCACCGGACAGTCGACCGCGCGGCAAGGGCGCGATAGTGAGCCGGCCGACAGGCGCCACGCGCCGGCAGCATCGGCGATCTAGAGCGACAGAGGAGGACTCCGGACCATGAGAGATCGTGGGCTTGCGTTGTACACAGCCCGGCATCGTTGGGCTCCCGGCCGAGCGACGGCCTTCCTTCTGCTGGCGGCGGCAATGGGGGCCTGCGGGTCGGCGGCGACCGCTTCTCCTTCGTCGGCGACAGCGCTCGCCACGGCAACGGCCACGGCAACGGCCACGGCAACGGCCACGCCCACGCCCACGGTGGCGCCAACAGACACGGCCGGGCCCACGCCAACGGCTGCCCAAACGCCCACGGCCGCGCCCACGGCCGCGCCAACCGCCGCGCCAACCGCCTCGCCCACAGCTGCGCCCACAGCTGCGCCGAAGGCGACAGCTAAGCCCACCTCCGCACCCACCGCCGCACCCACGGCCGCACCCACGGCCGCACCCACGGCCGCGCCCACGGCCGCACCCACGGCCGCACCCACGGCCGCACCCACGGCCGCACCCACGGCCGCGCCCACGTCGGCGCCGACACCGATCGTCCAGAGTGGGACGGTCGTCATTCTGAACATGAAGCCACCAGTGGGGGTCGGCGAAGTCTCCGTGCCCGTCACCGTTGTTCCCGGCGATGTCCTGACGTTCACAGCCAAGGGGAAGTATGGAACGATTGGAACCGGCGACCTGACTCCCAAATCCGTGGGTTGCGCCGTCGGCCATGGCAATCTCGCGGAGTTCCCGCACTTCACGGCATGGTCGGTCATCGGGATGATCGGCCCCAGCAGCACCACTGGTCAGTTCTTCTGCGTCGGGGCCGGCTCCACAGTCACGGCCGGGCAGGCGGGCGGCGTATTGGTGCTGATCAACCAGAATCCCAGTGACGGCGACCAGTACGTCGGCGACGTTACTGTCACATGGACGCTCTCGCACCAGCCGTAGCTGGATCGACGGCCGAGGCCGCTCGGACTCGACCGTCCACGCGTCCCCGACGAATAAGCGGAACGGCCCCGAGAGGCCATCTCGGGGTCGTTTCATCTTCAGGAGTTGGCGCGCCCGGCGGGACTCGAACCCACGACCTTCAGGTCCGCAACCTGACGCTCTATCCACTGAGCTACGGGCGCGCGGCTGTGTCTCTGCGGAGGACCTGGCGGAGAGGGAGGGATTCGAACCCTCGAGGCAGGTTACCCCACCTGGCGGTTTAGCAAACCGCTGCACTAGACCGGCTATGCGACCTCTCCAGGAGTCACAGCGGCCGGGATTCTAGCATGGCCGGCCGCCCGCGCAGCACGACCGCCGCACGGATCCTGAAAAGGGCGGCCCCTCTCGCTGGGGCCGACGATCAGCCTTCGAGGCCTCGAACCCTGACCAGGAGGTCGTAGCCCGAAACGTTCGGCCATACCTCCAGGCGCGAGATGTCATAGCGGTTGGCCCACGTCTGCGGTCGGCCGCCTCCCTCCACGACCGCCATTTGGAGGGGCTTGCAGGCTGCGACCGCGGCAATCACCTGCGTATCCGTCTTGCCGCGCGGATAGGCAAGCGTGACGGGCCAGCTGCCGGTAACCGCGGCTATCATCGCCGCCCCGGAGTCGATTTCGGATGCGAGCGGCTTCGGCTGAAGCCCAGTCAGCGTGGCGTGATGCCACGTGTGGTCGCCGATTTCGTTGCCTGCCTGCACGAGACTCAGGATTTGGGCCGGGCTCAGGAACGACGGCTGGCCAATCCGTCCGCCGATGACGAAGAAAGTCGCTACGAAGCCGTACCGGGCGAGGATTGGGTAGGCGTAGGTGTAGCCGTCCCACCAACCATCGTCGATCGTCACGACGAAGGTGTGAGCGGGCGGAGTCACCTCGGTGGCCAGGTCCCCGGCGAGCTTGCCGAGGGTGATCGTGTGCCACCCGGCGTCCGAGAGCGTCCGCATCTGCGCATCGAATGTCTCCGGCGTCATGACCAGCCGATTCATCGGCTGGTCGGCCTGATCCGCCGGGACGATGCGGTGGTACTCGATGATGGGGACGTGGAGCGTGAAGGGCGCCGGACCCGATGTCCGATTGGACGCGGACCCGGGCGGCGACCCGCTCCCCTTACCCGAGGAGCAGCTGGATACTGCGGCTGCGCCGTGGAAGGCCGCAGACGATGGCAAGGGGGACGGGTTCGATCCTGGGGTGGGAGTCGGTGTGGCGGCTGCGGCCGGTCCCGGGACAATGGTGGGTGCGAGCGTGGCGGTGGGCGCGCCGCGCGGCGTGGGCGCGCCGCTGGCGCCGCAGGAGGCCACGAACGCAATCGCGATCAGAGTCCCGACGACGCATCGGACCCTCCGCTCGAGAAGACCATCGTTCACTGGTGCCAATCGAAGGGGCCTCCTGGGATTGCTCGTTCGATTCTAGCGACCGGTCCAGATTCGGTCGTCCCGAGCCCTAGACTGAGCACCGATCGGCGCAACGGCCCTAGATTCCAGTGGGCGACGAAGGTCGAAAGGAGCGGACGTGGAACGCATTGGCTTCGTGGGTCTGGGAACGATGGGCGCCTCGATGGCCGCCAATCTCGCCCGGGCCGGCGCGCCGCTCGGCGTCTGGAATAGGACTCCCGGCCGTGCCGCGGCGCTGATCAAGCTGGGGGCGCGGGAGGCGGCGAGCCCGGCGCAGCTGGCCGCGGACTCTGACGTGGTCGTCGTCTGCGTCTCGGACACGCCCGATGTCCAGGCCGTGCTCTTCGGCCCCGCTGGAGTGGTGGAGGGTGCCGCCGCTGGATCGCTCGTCATCGACTGTTCGACGATCTCCCCCGACGCCACACGCGAGTGTGGTCGCGCTCTCGTCGAACACGGCATCGGCCTGGTCGACGCCCCGGTCTCCGGCGGGTCGGAGGGGGCGCGCCTCGGCACACTGACGATCTTCGTGGGTGGATCGGATGCCGACGTCGCAAGAGCTCGCCCCGTGCTCGAGGCGGTCGGCAAGACGATCACTCACCTCGGGCCGCTCGGGAACGGCCAGGCCGCCAAGGCGGTCAACCAGGTGGTCATCAGCGGCGCATACCTGGGTCTCGCCGAAGGCATGGTCCTGGGCATGCGGGCGGGCCTGGACCCCCACCGGCTCGTCGAGGCGCTGACCGGCGGCTCCGCCCAAAGTTGGGTTCTGGCAAACCGCAGCGGCCGCATGATCGACGACGACTACCCGCTCGGTTTCCGGCTCGCGCTCCACAGAAAGGACCTCGGGATCGCGCTGGAGATGGCCGCCGCGACAGGGGTCATGCTCCCGGCCGCGATGCTCGCTGCGGCGCTCGAGGACCGGCTTCTCGCCGAAGGTCACGGCGACGAGGACATGTCCGTGCTGGCCCGGGCAATTCGCGAGCTGTCCGAGTCGGCGGCTGACGGCCGGCGCGGGCCTGTATGATCCGCCCATGAACTACGAACTCTTCATGGGAGAGGCTCTGGCCGAGGCCCAGCTGGCGCTCGATCAGGGCAAGGCCCCGATCGGTGCCGTCGCGGTCGTGAATGATGCGATGGTCGCCCGGGCGCACGACAAGGTCCACGAGTCCAACGATCCAACGGCCCACGCCGTGATCGTCGCTCTACGCGAGGCCGCCCGAAAGCTGGGGCGCAACCGCCTTGCCGACGCCACCATCTTCGTCACTCGCGAGCCTTGTCCCATGTGCGTCGGGGCGCTGCTGGCGTGCGACGTGGAGGCGCTCGTGTTCGCCGTCTCCAATCAAGTCGACGGGGCGGCGGGAGGAGTGCTGCAGCTCGCTCAGGACGGCCGCCTCAATCGCAAGCTCAAGGTCGTCAGCGGCATCCGCTGTGAAGAGGCGGAAGAACTCTTTGCCGAAGCCGGACCGGTCGAGCGTCTTCGCCTGGCCGAACGCCTCAAGGCGGCTGCGAGCTAGAAGCGGGGCCCGGCCGCTCGCGCCGCCAGCGCCTTCGTGCGCTCGCGCCCCCCGCCGGCGTGGGCCCAGCCGTCCACCGGCACCGCTCTGGTATTCTCTCGCGCGGNNGGAGAGGTGTCCGAGTGGTTGAAGGTGCCGCTCTCGAAAAGCGGTGTGCGCGAGCACCGTGGGTTCGAATCCCACCCTCTCCGCCACTCTCGAAGTTCCGATCGCCGGCTGAGCCGGTCGGCGATCTCGCCCGTCGACACGGGCCGTCTCCGCGGAGAGGTCGCCTAGTGGCCTAGGGCGCCGCACTGGAAATGCGGTATGGGGCAACCCATCGAGGGTTCAAATCCCTCCCTCTCCGCCACTTCGCCCGTCGGACTCGGCCCAGGCCGGCGCTCGTTGGCCAGGCGGCTGAAGGCGCGCGGCCGGTTCTACGGCCGTCTCCCCGCCGGCTGCTATGATTCCGGGGCCGTGCTAGGCGGGGAACTAGCGGTGCCCTGTANNTCCCGCGCAGCGGCGGCTCGCGAAGCGTGTCAGGTCCGGAAGGAAGCAGCACTAAGCGATGATCGTCGGGTGCCGCGGAACGGCCTGGTCTGAGCCGCCTCCAGTGGTGGGCACGGGAACGGTCGATCGACGGCGGGTGCACGGCATTCGAATTGGCGGCCGGCGATTCGGCTCGGCCGCGTCGCAACTCACCACGGCCACGCCGGCAGGAGCGCCTTGAGTTCGTCCGAGCAGCACCAGGCCATCTACCGTCGCTGGCGCGCCCAGACTTTCGGACAGATCGTCGGTCAGCAGCCAGTCGTCGAGACTCTGCGCAACGCCGTCAGGTCAGGCCGAAGCGCCCACGCCTACCTGTTCGTGGGTCCGCGCGGCACCGGTAAGACCTCGATGGCCCGAATCCTGGCCAAGGCTCTGAACTGCCCGAACCTGCGCGACGGTGAACCCTGCGACGAATGTCCGGCGTGCGTCGCCATCCGTGAGGGCCGCGCGCTCGACGTCAGCGAAATGGACGCGGCCTCGAACAACCGCGTCGACGACATGCGCGAACTCTTGCCGCGGATCTACACCGCGCCTTCGGACCTTACGGTCAAGGTCTTCATCATCGATGAGGTCCAGCGCATCCGCGAGGGTTGGGACGTGCTGCTCAAGACCCTGGAGGAGCCGCCGGATCACGTGGTGTTCGTCTTCTGCACGACCGACAGCACACAGATCCGGCCAGCGGTGCTATCGCGGGTGCAGCGCTTCGACTTCCGGCGTCTCACCGTCGGCGAGATCGGTGGCAAGCTTCGGACGATTCTCGGAGCGGACGACCGATCGGCCGAGCCCGAGGCCATCGAGCTAATTGCGCGGCTGGCAGCCGGCGGGATGCGCGACGCCGAATCGATGCTAGATCAGTTGCTGGACATGGACTCCGGAGCCCTCACGGCCGATCGCGTCCGGGACGTGCTCGGGCTGGTCGATCAGGAGACTGTCGAGGCGTTCGTCGGTGCGCTCGTACGTGGGCAGCCTGTCGTTGGCATCGAGATTCTGGACGCCATGGAAGAGCGGGGACGGGACCTGCGCGCCTTCACGGACCAAGCGATCGAGGGTCTGCGCGCGGCGCTGCTCGCGTCTCTGGGCCTCAAGGGAAGCACTGGCCTGGCGGCCGCGGGCACGCCGGCTCTGTCGTCCGCCGCGCGACGGCTGGCTTCGATAGACCTGGGGCATCCGGGACCCGGTGGTCTGCGGCTCCAGCTCGAACTGGCACTGCTTGCCCCGGTGGAAGCGGCCGCTCTCGCACTGGCCGCAGCGCCGGTTGAGCGTCCGGCGCTTCGTGTGCCCGCGCCTTCGGTCGTGCCCGCGCCTTCGGTCGTGCCCGCGCCTTCGGCCGCGGCGTCCCGAGGAGCCGCGACCCCAGCCGCCCCGAAGACTCGTACCGGGCCGACTCTTCAGCTGCTGCTGGAGCGTTGGGCCGAGATCGTCGAGGTCATCAGCAAGAGCCCACCGACGCGGCCCCTCATCGTTGCGTGCCGGCCTGTCAGCGTGGACGGCAACGTCGTCACGCTCGGCTTCCCCGAGGCCCAGAGCTTCTTCAAGGACGTTGCGGACCGCCGTCGCGCCATTCTCGAGGATGGCGTCAGCCGCGTCCTGGGCATGCCCATGTCCGTGCGGTGCGTGGCCGCGAATGTGGAGGTAGCCGCGCTGCCGGAGGATCCTGACAGTTCGCGCCTCCTGAACGAGTTCAAACGGATCTATGGCGACGACGCAGTCGATGTGGGGGACGTAGGGTAGGCCCGGATCCGGGCTGCCCTCGGTTTCGGTCGTGCAGCCCCGCGCGGTTTCGGCCAGACTTCGGGCGGAGCGGCGGATGCAGCCGGTTAGCCGCAGCGGATCCCAGGAGGATACGAAATGGGCATGGCCAACCTGCAGCGGATGGCAATGCAGATGCAGCAAGACCTGGCGCGCGTCCAGCAGGAGCTGGCCGAGACCACGGTCGAGGGCACCGCTGGCGGCGGAGTTGTCAAGGCGGTCGCCAATGGCAAGCAGGAGCTGGTGAGCGTCACCATCGATCCGTCGGCAGTCGATCCCGCTGACGTCGAGATGCTCCAGGATCTTGTGGTGGCGGCCGTCGTAGACGCGCAGCGGGCCGCCAGAGAGCTGGCCGAGGCCAAGATGGCGGCCGTCACCGGCGGTCTCCGGCTGCCGGGAATGTAGCAACCGTGCCCGCGCTTCTGATAGAGCCCGTCGCGCGGCTCATCGAATCCTTCGCCCGCCTGCCTGGTATCGGCCCCAAGACGGCTCAGCGGCTGACCTACCACCTGCTGCGTGCCCCCGAGACCGAAGCCCGTGCTCTTGCCGCCGCGCTCATCGCTGTCCGCGAGCAAGTCGTCTTCTGCGAACGCTGCTTCAACATCAGCGATCGGCCGATCTGTTCCATCTGCTCCGATCCAGGACGGGACACAACCAAGCTCTGCGTGGTCGAGGAGCCGCTGGATGTCCTTGCGCTGGAGAAGACCGGGGAGTTCAAGGGCCTCTATCACGTGCTCCACGGCGCCATTTCCCCGATCGACGGCGTAGGTCCCGAGCGCCTGAAGGTCCGTCAGTTGTTCGAGCGGGCGGACGAGGCCGACAGAGCCGGCGTTCGGTTCGAGGAGGTCGTGATCGCCACCAACCCGACTCTGGAAGGGGAAGCGACGGCCATGTATCTTGCCGAGCGCCTGGAGTCGACAGTCGGAAGCGTGACCCGGATCGCGCGGGGATTGCCTGTCGGTGGCGACCTGGAGTACGCGGACGAGGTGACTCTAATCAGGGCCTTGCAGGGCCGGCGAGCAATCTGATGCCCCGCAATTCGATGATAGTTTCGGGGCGGGCGGGTTCGACCACGGATCGTCACTATCATGCCCAGGGGTAGTTCATGAGCCAGCTCATCAACGAGATACTGCTTCGCGTCGCCAAGCTCGTCGCCGCCGCCATCGTCGGCACGATCGTCTACTTCGTGGCCGTGGGCGGGCTGGGCGTGGCACCGTCCTTTGAGCTCGCGGCTCTGTGTTGGATCTCCGCGGCGGTCGGGCTTCTGCTGGTGGAGAGCAGCCCGATCTAGGTGGTCACGCCCCGGACTCACGCAAACCGGGGCCGAGCAGTGGCGGGCGTTTGACACCCGCGACGGGGCCCTTTACTATTCCGCGGCGCCCTGGTCCGACGACCTTCTGGGCCGTTGGCAAACGGGCCGGTCCCCCGGTGCGTCGCTTGACAGTGATGAGGTCACCCCCCATCATTGGAGTGTTGCGCCTGGCGCGGCTGCGCGCCTTCAACGCGGGCACCTTAACAATTGAAGAGTGGCAGGAAATCCGGTAAGGATTCGAGCGGGAAGACCCTCGGACGTATATCAGTCGCAAGGCTGATGGTTTTGTCGGAGAGTTTGATCC
>PMKN01000094.1 GCA_003158675.1 Chloroflexota bacterium
ACGTCGGAAGAAGAGACAGATTCGAGAGTCGCTCATCGCGGGGAAGGTTCGAGAGCAGCTGCTCTTCGAACTGCTTCCAGGCACCGCCCGAAATCACGGCCACTTTGACGATGCCGAGCAGGTCGTGGAGCAGTCCCGCCATTTCGGCATCGAGCGGGGACTTGCTCGCGGCGAGCGTGCCATCGAGGTCGTATACGATGAGCTTCTTCATTGCTCCTCCGTTAGCCACGCCTGCCCACCTGGCGTCGATGATTATGTGATCCTGGGTCTCGCCGAGGTTTGTCGCGAGGATGAGAACCCTCGCCTCGAATAGCCCCTCATGCAGTCTGTTCTCAGCCTGCTGGGTAAGAATCGCCACGATCACGTTCAGGCCGCTCCCGGTTGGCCCGCGCCTGGAGGTCCCGGCTAACCAGCGGCGTTGAACAGGCGGCCGACGAGGAAGCCGATCGCCGCAGCGCCCAATCCGATGGCGACCATCTTCAGACCGGCCGCTCGCCAGTCTCCAACGAGCGTGACTGCGGAGTAGACCCCGACGCCGAAGAGGACCAGGGCGCTCGCTACGATCGCCACGACCAGGGCATCCGTCCTGGGCAATACCAGGAACGGCAGCAGCGGGATCAGATGGCCGATGAGCGTGGCAATCCCGATCACGACGGCGGCGCGCAGGATATCGGGCGTTTGCACGCGCTGCAGGTGCAACTCCTCGTCCATCATCGTGTCTACCCACACGTCGCGGTTCGACGTGATCGTGTCGACCACGTCCTCGAGCAGCTTCCCCTTGAAACCCTTGGCAGCATAGATGTCGGCGATCTCCTGACGCTCCGCCTCCGGGGTCGCGGCGATCTCCACTGCCTCCTGGTTCTTCTCTGCCTGGTAGAAGTCGCGCTCCGACTTCGATGATGTATACCCGACAGCGGCCATAGATATGGACTCAGTGATAGCTGCGGCGAAGCCGGCGACAATCAAGACCTTGTCCGACCCGCCGCCGGCGATTACGCCTAGGATGATCCCGAGGATATTCACCAGGCCATCCTGGCCACCGAGGATGACGTCGCGCAGCCAGTTGGTGCCGCGATGATGCTCGTCCGGTGGGGCGGTGGCGGTCGCTGCCCGCTTCGAGGTGGCCCGGACAGCGCGACCGAGTCTGGTGGCCGCTGGACGGTCCGGCTTGGGTTTCACCGCCACTCCCACGGCCGTGCCAATCCGGGCGCCCGATCTATCAGACCAGGATTCCAGACTCGTTTGCTACGGGCACTTTCGGCCGGACGAGGGCCGTGATCCTGGCCAGCTCGTCGAGCATGGCGTCGGCCGATCTGGTCATCTCGTCGCTGGGCCGAACCGTGCCGGAGTCATCGATGAACTGCGTGAAGAATGGAAGGTTTACCGACTCGGCGACCGGGATCATCTTGAGCGCCGTGACTACCTGCTTGAGCTGCTGGACGGCACGCGTTCCCGCGGCAACGCCGCCATAGCTCAGGAACCCGACGGCCTTGTCGGCCCATTCCTGCGATAGGTAGTCGATCGCGTTCTTGAGCACGGCGCTGTAGCCGAAGTTGTATTCGGGCGTGACGAAGACGAAGGCATCCGAGCGCTCGACTGTGTGGCCCCAGTCGATGGTGTGCTGGTGGACGTACTGGTGCAGGCGCGGGTGCTTGGGCTCGTCCAGGAACGGCAGTTTCAGTTGGGCCAGATCGACGAGCTCGACATCGAAGCCACCATGGTCAATTGCCCGGGAACGGAACCACGCCGCGAACTTGGGGCCGACGCGACCCGGGCGTGTGCTGCCGATGACGATGCTGAGCGTGGGCTTCGACATGGTGAACTCGTTTCGTAGCTGCAACGTGACTTCGTTTGGCCCTGAGCGCCTTCGGCCGCTGCCTCGCTCTGCACGGGTTTGCGAGTCAGCCGAAGCTTCGCGTGGTTCCACGCGCCATCCGGAGTCTGTTCTGGAGCTGGCCCAGCCCGTGAGGATGAGAACCCGTTTCAGTCCGACCTTCGTCGGCGGCCGATGCTGACGAAGTGGTGGCCCCATACGTCCAGCGCCTCGCCCAGTGCGTCTCGAAACGCGCGGAACCGAGACCGCCTACGGGCGGATCGATCGGGCCGCGACGATGAGCAGGGCGGCTAAAGCGATCGCGACCAGAAGCCTCTGGCGCGTGCGGCCTCCGAGACCGCCCACTCGCGCCGGGCCGAACGCGGTCCGCATCTCTGGACTCTGCAGGTAGACCACGGCCGCCAGGCACCCCCCGGCCATTGCCAGAGCGATCAATCGATGTTCCGGCGCCAGGCCGGCACCAGGATTGAGGGCCTGTCTCAGCAAGCCAAAGCCGACGGACGCGCCCAAACACGCAAAGATGATCTGTGCCGCCAGCTTCGCCCAGGAGGCACCGGCCCATAGGCCGCGGGCGACCACCAATCCGCCGATTGCCGGCGCGACTCCGGACCCGAGTGCCAGGGGGATGAGGAGGGCTGGCTGCTGGTCGGGCGGGGTGTCCATGTATATCAGGCTGAGCCACAGGAGCATGAAGCCGCAGATCAAGACTCCGCCCCCGACCGCCACCAGCGCAATACCCACAGCGATCAGCCTCACGCCTGTTGGCAGCTGCGGGCGCTGGTCCGCCACAGAAACGTCGAGCTGACTGCTGTTCACAACGCCCCTCGCTGGCGCCGGCCCGGTAATGGCCGGGGCCCAGGTGAGTTTAGGGCGAGTCATGCGTCGGTGTTGTCGGATGCACGACACACTCGGAGACGAACGGCCCCCCAGGACAAAATGGGTAGGTGATCCTCTGAGTGCCTGTCGCATCCCTGACGCGGCACGCCTACGGCGAGAGCGCCAGCTCGCTGATCTGGGCCGGATTCGTGTCGGGTTTGGAGCCTCAGAGTGGACAGCTCGCGCACCGAGCCGTCGCTCAGCGGAGCGAAGATCAGATGAACCCGATCAGCTTGGAGTCAGCACGCTGCAGTCCTCATGCGTCATCCACGCAAGTCGGAGCAGCGATACCGCGACGAGGAAGAACCAGGCGGTCACGAGCACGTAGCCCAGCCCAAAGAGACCGGCGATGAGCGGGGAAGGGCCCGCCGATGAGGAGACGTCTCCGATCGCGAGAAGCACGCCGGCGAGGATGCCCGTGACCGCGAGCGGCTTACGAAACGACGTGCTCCAGAGCATCACGATCGAAATCACGAGCACGGCACCAATCACGCCAGTGCGGCCGCCCGACGCGGTGGAGAGAAAGAGGACGATGCCCGCAAACGGGCTGATCGTGGCCAGGAACGGCCAAACCCTGCTCACCTCACTGAGCGCAGCAGAGAGCCCCAGCATGACGACGCCGATCAGCGCCAGCATGACGATGTCCAGGAGATCCACGACGTGCAGCCGGCCTGCCTGATCGCCGCCGAACCCCGCCAGCAGCTTGTAGATGACCGCGAGCCAATTGTCCTGGAGCGGCAGGGACCATCCGTCCGGATCGCCTGACCGAAGGATCGCACCGAGGACGCCGGTCAGCCCGACCGTGAACACAAGCCCTACCACCACTGCCGCCGCGCCTCCGAGCCTGCACAGGGGGACTCGGGGCGTGCTCGGAACTCGGAAGGATGCTCGGTTCATGTGTCTCCTCTCACGAACCCCAGACCGGACCGTGTGCGCGCTGCCGGACCGCGCCACGCCGCGAACGATGTGGAATGATACCGAGCGCGAACCAACTGGTGATGAACCCGGATCGCTGAGGCTAATGGAACCACCGCGGCCGTGCAGGCTAGTTCGCCTGCCGCCTCGCGTGACGTTGAGCCTCATCCACCGGCTCACTAGATAGGCACACCCGCAATGACACCAGACGCCCGCGACAGGAGGGGCACGGTAATGCGTTCCTCGATCCATGGAAAGACCGACGGCTTGCGCGGCCTGCTCGTCGTGGCTGCGCTCATTCCGGCTGCGTGCGGCCAGTCCGCCTCGCCGTCTCCGACCGTCGGGCCTTCTCCGACCGTCGCGCCTTCTCCGAGCGCCTCCCCGGTTGCGGGCGCCGACGCCGCCGGCATCGTCTGGCTGTGCATGCCGGGCCAGACCGGCAATCCCTGCGAGGGGGACATGACCGTGACCTCGATCGATCCATCGGGAAAGCAGACGGTCGAGACCCTGTCGACCGCCGCCGACGCGCCGATCGACTGCTTCTACGTCTACCCGACGATCAGCCAGCAGCAGACTCTCAACGCGAACCTGTCGATCGACAAGGAAGAACAGGTCATCGCCACGACGGAGGTCGCGCCGTTCTCGCAGGTCTGCAAGGTCTACTCGCCGATCTATCCGCAGATGACCATCGCCGCTCTCAACAGCGGCGCCATCACGCCCGACGTGATGACGACGGCCTACAACGGTCTCCTGGCGGGGTTCGACGACTACATGGCCAACTACAACCACGGCCGGGGCATCGTGCTGATGGGCCACTCCCAGGGAGCGATGGACCTGATCAGCCTGCTCGAAGACCGCTTCGACTCGAAGCCCGAGAATCGAAAGCTCCTGGTCTCCGCGCTGCTCTGGGGCGGCAACGCCACCACCGCGCCCGGCAAGACGACCGGCGGGGACTTCACCTCGATACCGACCTGCGCCTCGGCGAAGCAGACCGGCTGCGTGGTGGGCTACTCGAGCTTCGCCGAGGAGCCGCCCAGCGGAGCGGTCTTTGCCAGGCTGGCGACGGCCTACGGGTTCCTTCGGCCGCCCAAGGCCGGCGAGCAGATTATGTGCGTCAACCCGACCTCTCCCGGCGGCGGCAAGGCAGTCATGAAGCCGCTCATCACCCCCGGTGATCTATCCAAGTTCACCACCGATCTGCCCAGCCCGATGCCTACGACCACCTTCGTCTCATACACCGATGGTTACTCGGCAGAGTGCAAGTCGAGCGACGATTCCACCTGGCTGCAGGTCACCAGGCTCGATCCCAAAGCTGCCGCGCCCGTCGTCCACACGACCGAAGGCGACAGCTGGGGGCTCCACGACCTGGACGTCAGCCTGCCGATGGGAAACACGATCGAGCTTGTGCGAACGGAGACGGCAGCCTACAAGCCGTAGCCGCCTTTCGCGTAGACCACGCCAGAGTCACGCGATCAGAGCTGCGACGAATCCAGGAAGCCAGACTCAAGCGATTGGCGCCGCCTCCGGCTCGAACGTGTCTGCGAATCAGCGCGGATCCCGTCGACCCTGGGACTCTGGCGGGGAAAAGGGATGGCCGGCAGCACCTCCGAGACATCGGGGCTGTCCCGCCCGGCGCAGCGATTCCCGACGCCGCTGTTCGCCACGCGCGACCTGGCCGATACTCGCCCGGATGTCGCAACGGACACGTGTGGAGAGAGAATCATGGCTCGCGATGAAGAGCGTCTTCAACGTTCACAGGAAGCACCGATCGTCGGGGGTCTTCCCGACGCGCCCGGCATCGTCGCGGCGATCCGCCTGACGCCAGGCGTGGGACACCACATAAGGGGCCTCGCTGACGAGCTGCTCGTAAAGGACTACCCAGGCGCCACGCTGCGCCGCTACGAGCGGGAAATTCTTGCGACGGCCGTCTCCGCAGCGAACGACTGCTTCTACTGCATGGACACACACGGAGCGTACGCCTCGGCCCTGCTAGAGCGCCAGGGCGCCGTCGAGCTGATGCCGGTCATCGATCAGCTCAAGCTAGGGTCTTCAGACGGTCTCGGGGAGAAGATGCGAGCGCTCCTGCATATCGCCCGCACCGTCCGGGCCAACGCTCGAACCCTCACCGCGGCCGACGTTCAGGTTGCCCTCGATTGCGGCGCCACCGACGGCGACGTGCAGCTCGCGGTCCTCATCGCAGCCGCCTTCTCGATGTTCAACCGCATGGTCGACGGGCTCCGGGCACAAACCCCGCCCGACCCCGCGGCATACCGCGCTCGCGCAGCCGAGATCGCCGAGCATGGGTACGACGACCCGCGCGTCGTGTCGCTGCCCGGTCGCTCCTGACAGCTCGCGCCCTCCGGCACCTGCCTGGTGGAAACCGGAGCCGTCTCCATTTCGCACAGACGTACGAAGCAACACGCAAACGGAACCGTGAGCGTGGAAATGGGACATTGAGGTGGAATGGTCGGGGCGAGAGGAGTCGGGCCTAGGCTAACCCGCTCCTCGGGGATCTGGATCCCGCGTCTCTACCGCGGCCGCGTCCTCGTGACGATAGGCGGCGCCAGGCCACCGCTGCGCTCGGTGCGCTCCGCATGACGCGATAGCGATCTCGTCCGAGATATCGGATGTGCAGGGTATCTTCGGGCGAGAGGAGTGGCGGCCATGACACCCAACTGACCTTCACAAGGCAAAAGGCCGGTTGAGCGAAAGTCCAGCTAGATGCAGGCGGCCGACCTGGACCAGGTCACGCGCTCTGGCACATTGGCGATTCGAGGGCGTGAATGATCCCCTCGTGCTCAGTCCGCGACGGAGATACGCTCCAATTCGCACTATCTACGGTCACTGTGATTGTTCCAGCGCACCGGCACCCACCGACCCGTCCCCCTAGACCTGCTTTGGCAGTGGCAGGCAGGGTCGTGGGACTGGGCAAGGGAGCGGAACCGGCACAGATCAAATTGACTTCGGTGCACGTTACGCGTGCGCGATCCGCGCGCTGCCCTAGGGCCAGCAGCGCATCTCTTGTTGGATGGCGATGGCGATTGTCCGTGCCAACTGAAACTACGTGGAGGCGCGCATCTACCGCTGCCAGCAACGTGTCCCAAGAGATGTCCGAGCGATCGCCCGACCGTTGCACGATGGCCCCTCCGTGATGTGGCACACGAAACACATCGGCCTTGATGTCTGCACCATGATCAATCAGCCGCCCCCAGCCCTCGCTGTCAGCGTCACCCCCGAGGAGGAAGGTGCACGATCCTGCAGAGATGCGGACGATGGCTGAAGCCCTATTTGGACACGAAATGGCTTGGGCCATCGCAACCATGGCGTGGGACGGCGACAGGATGAGGTAATTCATCGAGCCTACGGAGCCTGACACGCCTTCTGTGGCGGGGCCGACCAGCGTCTCTTTGTCTTCGAGACCCGCTAGCGCTCGGGACTGGGATCGCCAGCGTGTCCGCTCTTCTGGGTCACTAGGCAAGGCTCGATCGAGGTTGTATCTCACTTCCTTCGCGCCGAGCTTCCGCACCATGGCGACAACGCCACAGACATGGTCACTGTCCGAATGGGTGGCAACCACCAGGTCGGGCTTCAAGACTCTTGCGTCCGCCAGAACCGCCTCCAGGGCGAGCCTGCCGGCGCCGGGAGCGTCGACTACTATCGCGCACCCACGATCCTCATCTAGGAAGATGGAGCAGTCGCCCTGCCCGACATCGAGGAAAGTTGCGCGAACCGTCATTCTGGGATCCCAGCGAATGCAACTTGGTCCGCGTCGGGATCCTGATATGCGCGAGATTGAACCCTGTACTTGGCTGTCAGGAGGTCTGCGCCGATGTTGACGTCGAAAGTCGCACCCGTGGTGCAGAGCCACCCAGGTAGGTTGGGCGGTAGTCCGATCCAGGTCCCATTCTCAGGCGTGACTCCTGGTACCCAGATCCGCAGAAGCGGTGGCTCAGCTGCAAGAACTGCTCCGTATACGTCCTGATCGAGCGCATCGTCCTGCCGGTGCTCTACGGCGTAGCCATATCGCTCGAGCCCTTCAGGCGCCCGTCGGCCGGCGAAGATCCGATCGAAATCCCGGCTAACGGCCTTGGGCAAGTCGACCATCTGCTCGATGAGGTGGTCCGCGTCTCTAGCGAGCGATGAGATCTCTTCCGGCGATTGTGCGGCGTGCAGGCTGCGGCCAGCTTGGGCCAGACGCATCCACGGTGCCCCTGGGTTGGGCACGGGCATTTGCCTCAAGAGACCTATCCCAATCGATCGTTTCGGTTCGTAGGCGTCAATCCAGGCGGATGCCAGGCGTGAGCCGAGCAGGGCTAGAAGGGCGTAGAGACGATCCTCGTCGCCGTCGGCAGGAATGACCATGTGCATGCTTTCGCGCGGTATCACGCCGACGTGATCCACTCCGGCTTTCAGACGCCATGGGTTAGCAGGTGACCTTCGGGAGGAAACGAGGATCTTGGCTCTCCGAAAGTCGAACCCGCGATTACGACCAGCCCGATGGAAATCATCGGGGTAATCAACGGGCGTCAGCTCGTCTGTGCTTGGGTTTCCGTAGGCGGGAAAGTCGCCTGCCTTTCGGAGTGTTACGAAGCGGCCCTCAGGCGATGGTGCCCGTCCCGGTTGCGGTACTGGGCTGGACTCGACTGTGGCTATGGAGGAGAGTTGAGGCAGGGTCGAGAGTTGATCGCGAATCGGGTCAAAGGGGCCTCGGAGCATTACGTTCGGGACTACACCTTCGAAGCCCGATGACAAGAACTGGTCTTCGGCGGCGCCAGTGGCATAGAAGCTGTAAACGGACCCAGGCCGAACCCGTCGATAGACCCAAGGGCGCGGGCTGCTGGCGACATTTCGGGCAAACACTACACATGGTGCCAGCGCCGCCGACTCAAAGGTACCCTCCGGGAGACGCCAGACTTCGAAGATCTGCGCGTGTTCTTGGAGCGCCGCTCGCGATGAGCGAGCAACATCGGAATCAAGCCAACTCGCGGGAAGGATGGCCGCAATGAATCCGCCTGGCCTTGCCAGGTCCAACATCTTCCTGAGGAACCGAATTGCCTCTTCCGAGCGCTGCCCCTCGACCGATCGTCGGCCCTGCCAGGGAGGGTTGCTGAGAACTATGGATGGGGAATCGGGACTGATGTGGCCGTCTGACAGGCTGTCCCTTGTCTCCACTCTCCAGTGGTTGCCGAACGGTAGCGAATGCAGAAGAAGAGACAGCCTGGCTATCTCAGTGGCGAACGGATCGGAGTCGTAACCGATCAAGTGCGCTCGCAAATACCCCTGTTTGTCATTGGCGGCGGAGTCAAGCGGAAGGAGCCCTGCGAGCCGATCGTGCGCAGCCAGAAGCAGCGTCCCCGATCCGCAGGCCGGGTCTAGAACGACCCTGCCTTCAGGCTCGATCTCCTCAAATGGGAGCGCCGACGCAATCCTGTAGGCGAGTTCCGGCGGGGTGTAATAGATGCCCTGCCTTGCACGCGCCGCGGTGGACACCACTGTGTCTTCGTAGACCCTGCTGATGACCGCCGAGTCGACCCCACGGTAGTTGATGCCACAGCCCAATATATCGATGACTCGTGCCGCTGCGTCCATCGCCGATTGAGACAACTGCCTTTGTTGCGCGAAGAAGCCAGGGAATTTGCTAGCCGCCGCGTCGAGGACTCCTGTACCGGTTCCTGGCAACTGGAACTTGTCTCGCACCACTAGGGCTGCTAGAGCCTGGACAACTAGTTTCGTCGCCGCTTGCCATTCGCTAACCCCGAGGTCCTTCCGCTCACCGATTGCGGCAGCCATAGCTTCTGTGATCAGCCGCGAAAGGTAGCTAGAGGAACCAGCCCTGGCGAATGACAGTAACGACGCGTCGAGGGGGAAGAGCGTCAGCTGCCGTCCCTCTTTTGCCGCCATCAAGGCCGACGGGCTGCTAATACCGGCAAAGCGTCCTGCCAGCTCGCTTGGATTCTCTCCTTCTCCCAGAAGCTGATCTTGACCCGCCGACGGCCCGATCTTCCAAAGTTGGATCTGCCGTTGCCTTTGCATCAACGCGAGGGGAGCGGCCAGCGACCGCGCACCGTCGAGGGCCAGGGGGGCCAGTTGCTCCCCTTGACTGACGTCCTCTCCGGCTACCGCGGCCGTAGTCATGTCCAGCGGTGCCGGCCGTGAGAAGGCCACGAGGGTTAGCTGGCTGAGCGGCCCGGAGATGGGCAGCGGGTAGTTGGTCTTGATTAGATCCCGACTGTAGCCTGCCGCCGACAGGAACTCCAACATCGGTTCCTGTTCAGGCGGCAGCAGCTCGGCGACCACGACTCCCTCTCCAGAACGAGTGTTCTGGTTGTCTATGATAGCGAGTCAAGCAAGTCGTGGGGCAGGATCGGGACGACTCCACGCGGCGGGGTGAGTGTACGGTGGTGCGGTCGACGCCGCTGGTCATCCCGACCAGGAGGATGCTGCGGATCTGCGCGTGGCGCGTTCGTGAGGGTGGCGAGGGATTAACATGCACCGGAGCGGGGTCTGGTTAGGTCCGTCGCGGTATCGGGGGCGTAATGCAGCGGCCGTCGATCGATCAAGACGTGCTCATTGTGGGTGCTGGACCAGCCGGTCTGGCGGCCGGGATGGCCTGCCTTGCTCAAGGAGTGCGCCCACGAATCCTTGAGGCGGGCCTAGGGATTGACTCCAGGGATCGCAGCGCGAGTGAGGATGTGGCTTCAGGCGTGGGCGGGGCGGGTTTGTTCTCGGACGGCAAGTTTTCGTTCTGGCCATCAGCGTCAGCGCTGTGGCAGCTCAGGCCCACATCCCAGTTACGCGTGGCCTACGAGTGGACAGCTCAGCTACTCAGCCGTCATGGCGTTGTGGCCCCGCCGTTCCCGAGCGAACTCGGCGCCCCGACAATGACCTCGAAGGAAGATAGATTCGGCCTGAAGGCGTATCCATCAGTCCGAATGCCACTCCAAGGGCGAGTATCTTTGGCAGAGTCGTTGGCCGCCACACTGGCGCCTACCCTACAGGCAGGAGAAAGAGCGCAGTGTGCGTCGCTAGATCGCGGTGTGGTCCGGCTGGATAGCGCCGCGACGAAGCCGGCCAGCCCATATCACGCGAGCGCTCTTATACTCGCGACCGGTCGCATGGGGCCGCTCGACGTGGCCGAAATACTTCCTGACGTGCCCGTACGATTTCTTCGGCTGGAGGTTGGCGTAAGACTCGAACAGCAGGCGGCTAGATTCATTGTGCAGGGCAACCACGATCTCCTGGACCCGAAGTTTGTCACCAACGAGGGACAGGTCACATACCGCACTTTCTGTGCCTGTGAGCGCGGAGAAGTGATAGCGGTCGATGCCGGTGGCTTCGTCTCTGTGTCAGGTCGGGCGGACATTAGCCCTTCTCCACTCTCTAGCATCGGCTTCAATGTTCGAGTGTCCGAGGCCCGGCGTGGGCAACGACTCTGGGGCGAGCTAAGGGGTCGACTTCAAGGAAACTCGGGTCCCATAAGCGAGCCCCTGTCCTGCTTCTTGGCGTCCGATGGCTCGGAATTGCGTGCGCTTTTCGGGCCGGAACTGGCGACGCTGCTGGCTAATGGGTTGCGTTCCTTCATCTCATCATTTCCGAAGGCCGACGTAAGCGGCGCCATGGTCCACGGTCCGTGTGTTGAGGGAGTCGGCGAGTACCCGAGAGTTGGCCGTGATCTGAAGGTGCGCGAACGAAGTGTCTGGGTTGCCGGCGACGCGGTGGGACGGTTCCGGGGATTGACAGCTGCGTTGGTTAGTGGCTACTTCGCCGGCCTGCGAGCGTCAGCGTTCGTGAAGGGCCGAGGTCAACCATGACCGAGAGCAACAGCCGTCTGGTTGTCTTCACCGCTCAATCCAAGCAGTACTTCTACTGTCGGGACGCTGTCTGCGAATACGTGCTCAAGCAGGGAATGGTGCCCTTGAACCCGTTCCGGGTCTTCGAGTACTTCCTGGGTGATCGAGTCCAACGTGACTCCGTCCGGAGTGGCAACAACGAACTCATAAAGGTCTCGGCAGAGCTGTGGGTCTTCGGTCAAACCATCGCCGATGGCGTATTGGCGGAGATCCTGCTGGCTCGTGCAATCCAGAAGCCGGTCCGTTTCTTCAATATCGACGCGTCCGCCGAGAAGATCCACCCTATCGATCCTGCAACGGTCGAGTTTGAGCGCCCCGTCTATGCTCGGAACCGAGGCAAGAAAGTCCGCGAACTCAGGGCAATGGTGTTGGGACGCATGCCAGGAGAGCCCGAACAGACAGGGCTTTTCGACGGCGCCGACGATGAGTGATCGCCCTGTCTATCTGCATTTTCTGGACCGTGAACTCGGAGAGTCCGTCCAGTACTCCATAGATGCTGGAGTGGCCGAGAGTGTCCTCCGAGTGCTACTCGTCGGCACCTCATCCTGGCTATACGCAGGCCTGTCGCTCTTGTGGGAGTCGCCCGCAGCTTCTGAAGAGTTCAGGGCCTTCGCGGTGTTACTCGCCGATTCGGGGGCATTTGGTGTTGTGACGAGCCATCCGACCGTAGATGACTTTCTCGCTTCCCGCCAAAGGCTGTACGTGCATGATGCGGCAAGGTACCCGATGTACTTTCGAGGCACAGGGGCACGCAACCTGTTGAAGCCAACTGACGTGCTCGAGTCCAGGACTACAGAGACATTGGCAGGTCGCTTTGCCCAACGTGCCGCAACAAACCAGTTGGCACAAGGCGTGGAACCAGAAGCCGGCAAGAAAGTGATTCGCGCCGTCGGTCAAGCCATGATCGAGCGAGACGGCAGAGCAGTGACTTACGAATTGTTCCATCCCTACCTGCAAGAACGAGGGGCGGGAGCAGAAGCAGGCGGATGGTTGCGACGAGAAGTGTCGCGTGAGTACACGCGCCGATACATGGAGGTCGCTGGCGGGGACATAACCACCGGGATAGTGCAACTTCAGGCTTTTGACGACCTGGCGACCACGTTTCCGCGGTACGACTATCCGATCCTATCTGCGCTATTGGCGACCACGTCGCTGTCAAGAGTTCTGAGCGAGTCCTGGCGCCGCAACGAATCTATCTGGTCAGTGGTCGGCGAGTGGCGACCGAGCCCTCCATATCGGGCGCTGCAGACTCAACTCAGCATGCTGCTGCATGGTCTGATGGCCGGCTCTGCCTCACCGTCGAATGGTTCCGCGACCAGAAGCTCGGCTAGGCACGCGGCCATAACGGCCGTCAAAGGGTGGGCATACGCCCAAGCCCGAAGCGGCGGCGGAGCGACCAAAGCTGATGATCTTGCCTTCGAAGGGCTTCGCACCCTGACCGTTCTAGCGGAGCATCTATCCCGAGACCGAGGATTTGCGCGGGTGTACGACGAGGCTCGCATGGTCGCCGGACAGGACCGCTGCGACGTGCTCCTGATCACCGCAACTCCGATCGAGCAGGCAGCCGTGCTTCGTGCGTTCACCTCGACGGATCAGCCGCTTCTCTATATACATGGACGTAGGAGCTACGTGGATCTTGGCGAAGTTGCCGGAGCGAAGGTCTTCCTGGTTCAAGGAGGGATGGGTTCCGCCACCCCCGGTGGATCGCTGGCGACCGTTGGCGCGGCTCTAGACGATGTCCGGCCCTGGGCAGTCATCATGGTTGGCATAGCGTTTGGCGTAGACGAGACAGAGCAGCGAATTGGTGATGTCTTGGTAGCTGAGCGGGTCTATGGATATGAGCCGCAACGAGTCGGAACCTCGATTACGGGAGACACGGAGATCCGGCCGCGAGGTAGCAAATGGCCCGCGTCACCAACACTCTTGAGCAGGTTCCGGACGGGTTGCCTCGACTGGACCCACGCTCCGGTCCACTTCGGAACACTACTGTCCGGCGAAAAGCTCGTTGACAATGTTGCCTTTAGGCTCGAACTACAGGGCTATGCTGCGGATGCGATAGGCGGCGAAATGGAGGGGACGGGACTATTCGCAGCGGCCCTTGAGAAAGGCGTGGACTGGCTGGTCGTCAAGGCTATATGCGACTGGGCCGACGGCAACAAGGGATCGGACAAGGACGAAAGGCAGCGAGCAGCGGCGGCCTCCGCGGCTTCGCTCTTGTTTCATGTCCTGTCCAATGGTGGGTTTCGCCAGCGGGACGACGCCTGAGCTGACTGCAGAGGCATCGACTGCCCACCGGCTTGATGCAGTAGAGAAACTCGTAACAAGTGGAACAGCGTCCCCGCACGCTTGATCGCTGGCCGCGACGGGGCTAGCGTGTCGGTTGATGACTGAACGGCCCGCAACCGCAGAGGACCTGGCCCGCGAGCTTCTCGCGCGCTTGCCCGATCGTGTTGCGCATATGGAGGGGGTCGCGCGAAAGGCCGAGGAAGTTGCCGAGGTCTTCGAGCCCGACGAAGCCGCGGACCTGGTTGCGGCCGCCTGGCTCCACGACATCGGGTACGCACCCTGGCTTGTCGGGATCAAGATGCACGCGCTGGACGGTGGCTGGTTTCTGCAGGAGCGGCATTTCCCGGAGCGCGTATGTCAGCTTGTGGCGCACCACTCGGGCGCCCGGTTCGAAGCTCGTGAGCGCGGACTCCTAGACCGGCTGAAGTATTCGTTTCCGGAGCCAGATCCGGCTCTCCTCGACGCCCTCACCTATGCAGACATGACCACCAGCCCCCGCGGGCTCCCGGTGAGTTTCGATGAGCGGATCGCGGAGATAATCAGGCGATACCCGCCCGATGACCCCGTGCATCGGGCCATACTCGCCGGTCGCAGCGATCTAGCGAAGTCCGTGGAAAACACCCTCGCCAGGCTCCGGCGACACGCAGCCGCCTCGGCGCGATCAGACGTCGCGTAGGGTCCGCAAGCGTTCGGGCGAGAGGGTTGGAGAACGCTACGCCTCGTGGACTTTCGACGCATCATTGCCGGGTGTTCAACATCACCGACGACCTTCATCTGGATGTTTCGCGTGAGTTCCCCAGCCTCGATGCCGCCCTGGCCGCTCTAAACCGACTCGCCCAGACTCCATGGGGCGATGAACCCAATGTGCCGCCGTGTTCAAGTGGGGAGGCGTGCGGTCGCACCTGGGTCTTGCGAGAGCAAGCCCTCGACGAGCCAACCCTCGCCGGAGCCCGCGTGATCGCGACGCTTGAGATGTCGCAATGGGGACCGCAATGGTCGATGGGGCCAGACGCGGTGCCGTCAGAACAGAGCGCGATTGGGCCGAGTATCCGCCGAGGCCGTGCGAGACGGATCAGCCTGCGCCAAACCCACCATAACCCTCGATCCCACTGACCCCAGATGCCACTGGCCTGTGCAAGCGGTGGGTCTCAATCGGTTACAGGCTCTTAGCCCATTCTCAGCCCAGGTACGGCGTCGCTCGTTGCTCTAGGAAGTGGCCGATCCGCTCGCGCATCGACGGGTGCATCTGGTAGCTGCTGATCTCGCCGGCTGGCACCCAACGAACGTCGAGCGACTCGCTGCTCGGCCGTGGCTCGCCGCCGATCATTCGCGCCGTGAAGACCAATGAGCACTCCTGGCGGACTTCCCCGTTGCTCGTATAGAGGATCACGTGACGTGGGTTTGTGTAGACGCCGACGAGGCCCGTGATCTCGCAGCGAATGCCCGTCTCCTCCTCGGTCTCGCGAACTCCGCAGTCAGGCAACGACTCGCCGGGATCCATCGCGCCGCCGGGCAGCGCCCAGTTCTCGTTGTCGGACCGTCGGATGAGCAGGATCTCGCCGTCGTCGTTCGTCACGACGACATTCG
>PMKN01000071.1:0-18371 GCA_003158675.1 Chloroflexota bacterium
ATCGGCCCGTTCAAGCGCCAGCTGTGGGACCTGCCGACCAAGGACGCGATCCTGGCCTCGCAGGCGGCCAAGGTGGACTTCCTCTTCAAGCAGCTCGGCACCCCGGGCAGCCGCGCCCTGGTCGAGAAGTACGTCAAGCCGGTCGAATTCCACAAGCCGATGCCCGAGGCCCTCAAGCCC
Organism: Chloroflexota bacterium; assembly: GCA_003158675.1. Lineage (GTDB taxonomy): Bacteria > Chloroflexota > Limnocylindria > Limnocylindrales > CSP1-4 > Fen-1039. The sequence continues at coordinate 181 of PMKN01000071.1, forward strand.
GCTCGGTAGCGATCAGTTCCACCAGCCAGACCGAAGGGCGCCCGCAAGGGCGCCCTTCATCGATGTCGGCACGGCTCACTCGGTGGGCGCCGGGCAGTCGGGCCATTCGGACCCTTCCTGGGGGAGCTGAGCCATTGCCGCGCCGGCTCGGCCTTCATGCGGTAACCCGCATTGTCGAGAGCATCGTCCACAACGGTGGGCGGACCGAACGCCGCCTTGGTACCTTAGCCGTCGACCGGCCGCCAGACTGCAGGCAGGGGCACTCGATGGACCGCTGGAAGTTCTACGACATCACGCATCGCGATCACCTGATCTGCAACCCCACGAGCGTCGCCAAGCTCGACGAATTGATCGGATGGCTCGATATCGGGCCGGACCCGAGCGTCCTCGACATAGCATCGGGCAAGGGCGAGTTCGTCGTCCGGGTCGCGGAGCGCTTCGGCGGGCCGGCCGGCGCCGGGTTCCGGGGCGTCGCGGTCGACATCTCGCCCTACTGCACGGCCGATCTTCGAGCCAGGGCGGCCAGCCGGGTTCCGGCCGCGGCGCTCGAGATCCTCGAGATGGACGGCGCCGAATACCATCCCGCCGCCGGCACATTCGAGCTGGCTTCCTGCATGGGCGGCAGCTGGGTGTTCGGCGGACACCGCGAGACGCTCCGCTTCCTGGCCGGGGCGGTGCGGCCCGGCGGTACCGTGGTCGCCGGCGAGCCGTTCTGGCGAAAGGATCCCGCGGCCGAGTACGTTGCCTGGTCCGGCCTGAAGAGAGAGCAGTTCGGTAGCCACCTCGAAAACGTCGAGGCCGGCGAGGCCGAGGGGCTCGTTCCGTTGCTCGCCCTGGTGAGTTCGGGCGACGAATGGGACCGCTACGAGACGCTCCAATGGCGCGCTGCCGCCCGCTACGCCGCCGCGCACCCCGACGATCCCGATGTAGCCGAGCTGGTCGCCCGCGTCGAGCTCCGCCGTCGCGAGTATCTCGAATGGGGTCGGGAAACGCTCGGTTGGGCCCTGTATGTCTTCGCGACTCGGCGGACTGGCGATTCGCCTGCCTGACCAGGCCGGGCGGCGGGCGGTCGCTGCTGCCGCTACGATTCGTCCATGATGAAATCGGCTGCGACCCCAACCGAGCTGGCGCAATGGCGTGAGACCGCGCTTCGAATCTGCGACCAGGCGGACGGCCTGGCTCTGGCCGGCTTTCGACGCGACATCGCGGTCGATACCAAGCCCGACCGATCGTTCGTTACCGAGGTCGACCGGTCGATCGAAAGCCTGGCGCGGGAGCGCCTTCGGGCCGCCTTCCCGGGGTGCGGCCTGGTGGGCGAGGAGGAGGGGAGCGACGGCACCGGCGCCAGCGTGTGCTGGTACATCGACCCGATCGACGCCACCGCCAACTTCGTCCGCGGTATCCCGATCTTCGCCACGTTGCTTGCGGTCGCCCTGGACGGCGAGCTGCAACTCGGCGTCGTGAGCGCGCCGGCGATGCGGGAGCGCTGGATCGCCTGGCGGGGTGGGGGTGCGTGGCGCGGCAGTGAGCGCATTGGGGTGAGCCGCATCGCCAGGATCGAGGAGTCTCATCTGATCCATGGCTCGGAGCAGCTTCGCGATGGGCTTCTGCCAGGCCTCGATGCAACCCTTGCGGCCTCGTGGAGAGACCGCGGTTTCGGCGACTTCTGGGGTTACATGCTGGTGGCCGAGGGCGCAGCAGAGGCAATGCTCGAGACGGGTGCGCATCCATGGGACTGGGCCGCGCCCTCGGTAATCGTGGAAGAGGCGGGCGGCCGCTTCACGACGGCCGCCGGCGAGAGGCGTATAGACGGCCAGTCCGCCGTCGCCACGAATGGTTTGATTCATGACGATCTGTTGAGGCGTCTGAGCGGCGCCGGTCCGCCGCGATGAGTCAGGCGCCGGGATCCGGGCATTGAGCGTAACGCCGTAGCCGAGCGGCGGCCGCTGGGCTACGATCCACGCGGACCAGTGGGCCGACCACAAAGAAGCGCAGAGGAGACAGGAAATGGGCGACAAGACCCCGAAGCGGCCGCCGAAGGTGAAGAAGCCGAAGCCGGCAGCGCAACCGCCGAAGAAAGGCGCGTAGTGGCGCCGGATCGCAAGGTCGAGCGGTCCGACTTATCTGGCCGGCGGTTCAAAGCCCGCAAAGTCGTGCTCCCAGAGGGCGGCATGCTCGTGCTGCATCCCGACGGCTCGATCAGTCAGGTGGACGGCGAGGGCGAGGCCGTGGGGAATTGGGCCACAGACGACGCCGAGTGGCCGCGTCACGCGATCCGGTTTGGGTTGGTCCCTCAACCAGACACGGCAACCCCGCCAGATTCCCGCGAGAGAGGGGCCAGGCCACTCGGCGGCTAGAACTCGCTGCCTGTGTCGGTCGAGTTGCCCTCTCTCCCCCTGAACACCCGGAGGTCCGTCCGATGTCCGCGCCGATCCGCCCTACTGCCCTCGTCGGCGCGCGCCTGTTGGACGGCCGCTCGCCGGACGCGATCGCAAACGGAGTGATCGTCACGGACGAAGGAGGCCGGATCGCGGGCGCGGGAGGAACCGTCTCGATTTCTGCGCCGAAAGACGCGGACCGAATCGATCTGTCCGGGCTCACCGTCCTGCCGGGCATAATCGACTGTCACGTTCACATGGCCCTGCAACTGGAACCGGTCCACGACCAGGTCCAACGCTCCGCCACCGACATCGTCGTGCGCTGCCTCCAGGCCGGGCGCGAGTGGCTCGATGGCGGCGTCACCACGATCCGCGACGCGGGTTACTGCCCCGCGGGCATCAAGCGCGCTTTCGCCTCGGGCGCGTTCCCTGGTCCGCGAACGCAGGTCAGCTGCCAGCCGCTGTCCCAGACAGGCGGCCACGGCGACGACTGGACTCCGTCCGGAGCCATCGTTGCGACTGAGATGAGCGACCTGCCGCCGGCGGTCGCCGACGGGCCCGACGCGGTCCGGCGCGCGACCAGGCTGCAGATCCGGGCGGGAGCCGACTGGATCAAGGTCATGGCCACCGGCGGCGTTATGTCGGCTGCGGATTTCCCCGACGCCTCGCAGTTCACCGTTGAGGAGATCCGGGCCATCGTCGAGGAGGCGCGGGCGGCGGGGATCCGCGGCACGCTGGCTCATGCCGAGGGCACGGCCGGCATCAAGAACGCCCTTCGGGCCGGTATCTCCAGCATCGAACACGGCGACTTGATCGACGACGAGGGGATCGACCTGATGCTCCAGCTGGACGTCCCTCTCGTGCCCACTTTCAACATCAACTTTGCGCTTATGGATGAGGGTCGGATTGCCCGAGGCGAGGTTCCACCCTGGGCCGTCGAGAAGATGCGCTACCTGTTCAACCGGCAGCAAGCGAGCTTCCGCCACGCGGTCGACAGGGGAGTGCGCGTGGTGATGGGCACCGACAGCTTCCACGGCATGTACCCGCCGGCGGAGCTGGCCTACATGGCGGAATACGGCCTGGGGCCGTTCAGGGCGATCCAGGCGGCCACGATCGAGGCTGCCAAACTGCTTGGGCTCTCCGAGGAAATCGGAACGCTGGAGGCCGGCAAAGTGGCCGACCTGATCGCCGTTTCCGGCGACCCGCTGGCCGAGCCGGAGCTGTGGCGCGAACCGGCGCGGATCGTATTCGTCATGCAGGGCGGCCGCGTCGTGGCGGACCGGCGCCTGGTCTGACTGAGTGACGTTCTACTGGGCGGCCCGGGCCATAGACGTCTGGCTCGGGATCGCGCGCATCGCGCGGATCGCCTGGCGTGCCTTGCCGGGGGATCTGATGGCGCTCCTCGTAATGCGTTGCTGCGGAATTGGCGGTCCCGGCCGAGAGGTCCGCGACGGGGCCGTGTCGGCTCTGATGGTCGAAGATCCGCGGACCGCGCGATACCTGGACCACCAGGCGATGCCGGTCTACGCCCAAACGCTCGGCCGCTACGTCTTCGCCCGTGAGCGTCTGAGCAACCGGACAATCGCACACGAAATGGAGCACGTGCGACAGTGGCGGCGACTGGGGCCGCTATTTCTACCGGCGTATCTCGCTGCCTCAGGGATCGGGCTCCTCCACGGCCGGCATCCACACGACGCGAATCGTTTTGAGGAGGCCGCCCGCCGGCAGGAGAGCGCCGTCAGATCGTGATTCTCTCGAGATCCTGACGCATTCCGGTCCTGCGCCTGCGACACTGGCAAGTCGAAAGGAGCGAGCATGGTCACGAAGATCCAGGTCGTTTTCGATTGCGCCGATCCCAAGAAGCAGGCCGAGTTCTGGGCCGAGGCCCTGCACTACGTGATGCCCCCTCCTCCCGACGGCTCGGCGTCCTGGGAGGATTGGGCGCGGGTCCGCGGCATCCCGGAGGAGTCTTGGAACGATGCGGCGGGCATCGAGGACCCCGAGGGGCACGAGCCGCGCCTGTACTTCCAGAAGGTGCCCGAGGGCAAGACCGCCAAGAACCGCATGCATATAGACCTCAATGTCAGCGGCGGCGCCGGCGTGCCGATCGAAGAGAGGAAGGCCGGCATCCTCGCCGAGGTGGCGCGGCTGAAGTCGCTGGGCGCCAGCGACCGCCGCGGCGCCATGGAGGAGGTTGGCGAGTTCTGGGTTCGGATGAACGACCCGGAGGACAACGAGTTCTGCGTCCAATGACCCAGCGGCGAAGATCTGGCCGGTGCAGGCCCGGGGCCGCGGGCCCAGACGCGTCCAATCGGCAGCAGCCACGGAGCCTCCCCGAGGTCGCCAGGATCGGTGCGGACCGGCGGATATCAGTGACGCTGCCGCGACTGAGTGGCGCCGCCGGCGCGCATTCCCTACCAAGGCCGTAGGATATTGGCCCTACAGGCGCGCCGCGTGCGCCCATCGCCACGAGATCCGAGGAAACCGACCCGATGCCGAAACTGACCGAAGATGCAGTCCTCAAGGCCCTGGCGACCGTCCAGGAACCCGAGCTCGGCGGGGACCTCGTCTCGCGAAAGATGATCAAGGACCTCACAATCGATGGCTCAAAGGTCGCTTTCACGATCGAGCTGACCACGCCCGCTTGCCCGCTGAAGGACGAGATCTCGGCTCGGGTCGAGGCCGCTCTGCGTCCGATCGGGGCCGACGAGATCGCGGTGGAGTGGGCCGCGACGGTCCGGCGGGCCACGCCGTCGACGCCGCAGCTGCTGCCCGGCGTCAAGAACATCGTGGCCGTTGCTTCCGGCAAGGGCGGCGTGGGCAAGAGCACCATAAGCGTGAACCTCGCCGTGGCTCTGGCGCAGGCCGGCGCCTCTGTCGGACTGTTGGACGCCGACATCACCGGCCCCAACATCCCGATGATGATCGGTGCCGTGGGCCAGCCCGTCGCCAGCCCGGCCGGCCGAATCACGCCCATCGAGGCGTACGGCGTGAAGGTCATCTCGATCCAGTTCTTCCTGCCCGAGGGCCAGCCGGTCGTGTGGCGCGGTCCGCTGGTCGGCGGCGCGATCCAGCAGTTTCTGCGCGACGTGGAATGGGGCGACCTCGACTACCTCGTCGTCGACTTGCCGCCCGGGACTTCGGACGCTCAACTGACGCTGGCCCAGTCCGTCCCCATCACCGGGGCCGTGCTTGTAACTACGCCCCAACAGGTTTCCCTCTCCGACGTGGCCAAGGCGCTGGCCATGTTCAGGCGTGTGAGCGTGCCCGTCCTTGGGCTGGTCGAGAATATGTCGGGATTCGTGTGCGCCCATTGCGGCGAGACGACCGACATCTTCGGCAAGGGCGGCGGCGAGCGATTTGCCGCGGACAACGGCATCGACTTCCTGGGCGCGGTCCCGCTCGACGTAACCGTGCGCCAGGGCGCCGACGTCGGCGTTCCGGCAGTGGCCCAGCGAGAAGCCGGGCCCGCCGCGAATGCCCTCACCCACATCGCCCGGGCGGTGGCCGGCAAGGTGAGCGTCGAGGCGGCGCGCGAGCAGCCGGTCCTTACCGTCTCGTAGTCGCCGCCGACGGGGCGGGCTGGAACGCGAAGCGGCTGAACGGCCGAGCTGTGTGCGGCGCCGCCACAGGGCAGCGACCCGAGGGCGTACCATCGGGCCGCCCACTACTCGCTGGGGTAGACGATGTCCTGTCCGGATTGCGCGGCGCCGAGAGCGCCTGGAGCTCACTTCTGCTACCAGTGCGGCAGGAAGCTCGAGCCCCCGGCAGCCGCTCTCAAGGTGGGCGATCGCCGCGTGGTGACCGCCCTCTTCGCCGACCTCGTGGGCTACACCAAGCTCGTCGACGAACTTGATCCGGAAGAGGTCAGGTCGCGAGTCGATGTCGCGCTGGGCACACTGGGAGCCTGCGTCGCCCGCTTCGGTGGATCGCTCGAGAAGTTTGTCGGCGATGCTGTGCTTGCCGTCTTCGGAACGCCGGCTGCCCATGACGACGATCCGCTGCGAGCCTGCCTCTCCGCGCTCGAGATGCAGTCCACCCTGGCCAGTCTCGGCGCAGGCAGCGACCGGCCGCTCCAGCTGCGAGTCGGCATCGCCACCGGCGAGGTGGTGGCCGCCGTTAGAGACATTGGCGCGATCCGCTCGACTGCGCTCACCGGCGATTGCATGACGACCGCGGCACGCTTGCAGCAGCTGGCCGATCCAGGAGAGATCCTGCTCGACGATGCGACAGTCCTGGCCGCGGAGCCGCGCATCGGCGCGGATCCTGTGGGCGACCGTGTGCTGCGTGGCAAGAGCCGCCCGATCGCGGTCCATCGTCTGCGCGACGAGCGCCGACGTACTCCCATCGTCAGCCGCCAGAGCGTGCGCCTCGTCGGCCGAGAGGTGGAGCGGCGGCGGCTGGCGGAGGTGATCGAAAGGGCTGCCGCCTCGGGTCGAGGTGGGGCGATCCTGCTGCGGGGCGAGGCGGGCATCGGGAAGTCTCGGCTCCTGGCGGAAATGGAAGCCGTGGCTCGAGCCGCGGGCATGGCCTGGACCTGGGTCGACAACGCGCCCCACCTTGTGGATTCTCCGTACCGCGGTGTGCGCTCGATGGTCGACTGGCTGGCCGACGAGAAGGGCGTCAATCCCGGAATCATGGGCCGCCAGTTGCTTCTCGGGGCTGAGTCGGACGAGGAGACGTCGAGCCTGATGCTGGCCGCGGTCGCGGTCATAGCGCGTGACTCGGACATGCTGCTTCTGCCCGAAGAGGGCTGGAGCCAACCTGCCAGGTCGATCGCGGATCCGGCCGAACTCGCCTCGGCGCTCAGAATCGCCACGGATTCCTGGATCGCGCACCTGGCCGCCGAGCAACCCCGGGTCGTCGTAATCGACGACTTCCACTGGCTTGATCCCTCCAGTCGATTGCTCATGGACGAGATGGTCCGAATCTCCGGCGACTTGCCTCTGGTCGTCCTGACCGGCACGCGTCCGCCTCTCACCCCCGATTGGGTGAGCCTGCCGCACGTCGAGGTGATCGAACTCGGCGGACTGGACGCGGCGGCCACCGAGGAATTGGGCACCATCGTGGGCGGGGCGGTATTGGAGCCCGAATCGGCCGAATGGCTGTACGCGCGGACCGCCGGCAACGCCCTGTTCGTCGGGGAGATCATGCGCATGCTGCGGGCCACCGGCCGGATCTCGAAGGTCGGCGAGCGGCTCGTGGTCGACCGCACCGCCGCGCAGCGCAGCGTGCCGCTTAGCCTGCGGGCCCTTCTGGGAGCTCGAATCGACGCCCTGCCGCCGACGCCCCGGGCGACGCTCCAGGTCGCCGCGGTTATCGGGGCGGTGTTCCACGAAGGACTGCTGCGCGAGCTCCAGGGCGAGTCGGAAGTGACCGACGACCTGCGTCAACTCGCCGATGCCGGGATCGTCGTGAGGTGCGAGGACGAGGCCGGCGGGTCCGGCGAGGTAGCTGAACCAACGGGCTGCTGGCGGTTCCGGCACCAACTCTTCCACGACGCCGCGTACGGCCGCCTGCTCACGGACCGCAAACGGAGCTTGCACGCGGCTCTGGCCGATCGACTCGAGACGGCAGAGCCGGCCGCGGATGCCGCGGAGTTGGCCAGGCATCGGATGGCGGCCGGAGACGTGGAGCGGGCGGTGCCGCTGCTGGAGCGAGCCGCGATCGACGCCGAGTCGGTGGGCGCCATGACGGAAGCCCGGGCCTTCAAGCGGGCCGCGGCTGCGCTGAAGGAGGGCGCGACGGGTTCGGACGCGGTCTCCTAACGAGGGCTGCGGCGCCCGCGGCGCCACTGCTGCGATCCCGGCAAGATTGGCGCCAGCCAGGCCATGCTCTGGAGCACCGGCGCTCCCGACCCGCCCGGCGCGAACGCCGCTCCGGACGGCAGGGCAACGTCGGCCCAGTAGCTCGCCTTCCACGCCGCCTCTGCCATCCTGGCCTGGCCGGATAGCGAGGGGTGGAAGTAGTCGACCGTGCTGAGATCCTTGATCGTGAAGTCGCTTTCCGCGAGGAGCGTCTCGTTCCTACGGCAGTGGAGGCGGCCGGCCTTGCCGTCGGTAGCCTCGATCTCGTCGCAGACCCGGTCGAGGATGACGTCGTATCCGGACCGGACTTGCTCGGCGGCCTGCAGCGAGAGCGGGCTGTCCCACCCCAGGTACGGGGCGCAATTGCGTGAGTTCACGGTGAGCTGGAGCGCTGCGTTGGCGTTCGGATCGGCCTGAGTGATGTCGTGGAAGTGCGAGAAGTCCGGGACCGGGAGCATCAGAATCCGGCTGCCGTCCGGCAGTCCGGATCGCAGGATGGAGACGGCGGAGCGAAGCTGCGACTCGAAAGCCGCCGGGTCAGTCGGGGGGTCGTCGCACAGGTCGTTGGTGCCGAGCTCGAACGTCACGTATGCGGTGGCGCCCGGCGGCAGCCTGCTCGCCTGCGCCACGATGGCCGTGGCCTGGCGCGCGGCGTCGCTCATCTTCTTGCCGGACGTTGCCGCGTCGACAACCTCCGGCTTGTCACCGAGAGCCTGGAACCGCTCCAGAAGGCTGAACACCCCGTCGCCCTTGACCGTGCCGACGGCCCATGAGTAGCCGGGATGGTCCCGCTTATAGGCCGGCGAGACGCTCCAGGCCTGGGTGTACGAATCGCCTATGGCGGCCAGTAACGCGGGCAGCGGTGGCGATGTCTCGGGCGACGCCGCCGGAGTGAGGATCGGCGTCGGCGCTGGAGTAGGCGGCGCCACAGGCGTGCCGGTCCCTTTGGACGTCACCGAGGGCGCGACGCTGATCTGGCCAGTGGCGTCGGTCGCAGCAGGAGATGCGTCCGCCACAGTCGAGGCGCCGGGGTTGGCCGGAGGGGTGGAGGAGCGGCCGGGATCGAGAGCCGCCGAGGTCAGGGTCACTGCCAGTACGGCGACAAGCACCGCGCCGCTGAACGCCAGCGCGATTCCGACGGCCAGTTCAAGGGAGACCCGTTTCACAGCTTCATCCTATTGCGCGCCGGAGCTCGGCGCAGTGCGCTGGAGTGGCTCGAACGACGACGCCCGCGACGCTACCATTCGGCTATGCCGAGCGACTTCGCGATAGAAGCCCTGAAGGGTTGCCGACTGTTCAGCCGGCTCGACGCGGATTCACTGCAGGCGATCGGGCAGACGCTGCGGCGACGGCGGTTCCGCCGAGGTGAAGTGCTCTTCCACGAAGGCGATCCGGGGGACGCGTTGTTCATCGTTGCGTCGGGCGTCGTCAAGGTCGTGGTGCCGTCGGAGCAGGGCGAGGAGGCCATCCTGGCCACGCTCCACCGCGGCGACTTCCTGGGCGAGCTGGCGCTCCTCGACGGCGCGCCCCGCTCGGCGAGCGCCGTGGCAATGGAAGCGACCGAGGTCCTGGCCCTGCCGCGGAATCGGTTCCAGGCGCTCGTGGACTCGGAACCCCAGATCCGGGATGCACTGCTGAGCGCCCTGGCCGCGGAACTGCGGCGCCTGACCGTCCACGTCGCGGACCTGCACTTCCTGGACCTGACCGGCCGTCTGGCCTCGCGGCTGGTGCGCCTCGCGGAAGAGCAGGGCGATCGAGCGCAGGACGGCTCGGTCCGCCTGGACGCGCCGCTCACGCAGACTGACCTCGCGGCCATGATCGGAGCCACCCGCCAGAGCGTGAACAAACTCCTGGGCGAGTTCGTCGAGGATGGATTGCTGCGCCTCGAGCGCGACACGATCGTCGTGCCCGACGTCGGGGCGTTACTGCGGGCTTCGCGCCGCTAGCTCGGACCGTTGGCCGCGGCAAGCAAGCCTGGGTCCGCGTCAGCCGGCGGAGATGACTCCTTCGCGGCCGAGTTGCAAGAGCTGAGCCCGACTCTCGTCCAGATGCTGTGTGGCGATACCGAATAGCCGCCGCAGCAGCAGTTGGGAATGCTCCGACCCGCCGGCGAGCAGCGCCAGCAATCCTGAAGCCGGCATCGAGATCAACACTGCGGGCCCGATAGCTCTGGCGCTGGAGAGAGCGGTGGGGTCCTCCCGCAGGGCCGACCACCCGAGCAAATCGCCGGTGTGGAGTGTCGAAACCAGCACCCATCGCTGATCGTGGCAGACGCGCAGGGCCAGCTTCCCACGCTCGAGCCAGTGGACCTCCGAGATCGGGTCGCCCATCTCGACCAGCGTCTCGCCGTCGTTCAGCCGGCGCCGGATCGAACCCTCGGCAAGAGGCTGCAACTCGCCTTCCGTAAGGTCATGGAAAAGCGGCAGACGCACGAGTTCGGCTGCCTCGATCCTCTCCGTGGTGCTCATGCCCGCTCCTCCGGCCCGGGGTCTTGACTCAGCCAACGTATTGTCCGCCAGAAGCCGCAGCTCTGCCCGTCCTACCGGGACGGACCCCCGAGCTCCGGCGGCGCCTCGCGCATGTAGCGTTCGAGGAAGGCGGCGGCAGCCAGGCCGGCGCGCCGACGGCCCTCGCTCCCGCCCAGGAAGGCCGTCTGGCGCGTCTCACGGGCGCCCCAGGGGCCGCTGATGGCGATTTCGACCTGGGTGTCGTCCCCTGGCCTGGTTGCGCGCACCGCCAGGCCGACGTGTGCTCCGGAGACCTGGCGGGCTTGCTCGGCCAGGACGGCGATTGGGGCCTCGGCGTCGCCGGGGCCGAGCAACCGCGATGAAGCGAGCCACGCGGCGTCGCCGAGGAGACGGATGGTGGAGCCGCCGGTGCCTTCCTCAACGAGCGCGGCGGTCCATCCGCGGGTGGCCATGTGGACACCAATCACCGTCGGCCACGTGTCGTCGTCGCGGCCCCAGACATGGTCGCCCACCGTGGCCATGACCGCGTCGACGGCCCCGTCCACGAGTTCTTGCGGTGAGCGGCCTCGCTCCGCGTGGGCCGAAATGCGGATGTCCACGGCGTCCGACCGCGCATAGGTTGCCACCGTCGGATTCTCGGCCCGCAGCAGTTCCTCGCCCAGCAGCGCCGCGACCGCCGACTCGCCGATCCCCGCCAGGCGATAGGTCCGGGTCACGCGCTCCTGTCCCACGCCGCGGGCGGTCAGGCGCGGCAGCACCCAGCCTTCCCACATCGGGCGCATCTCGCCCGGTGGCCCCGGCAGAGCCACGATCAAACGGCCGTCCGGACGTTCGACGTACCACCCCGGGGCCGTGCCGCGGTCGTTGGGGATCGGCGCCGCCGACGGAATGAGCCATGCCTGCTTGACGTTGGTGCCGAAGAAGGGGAGGCCTCGGCGCTCGAAGAGGTGTCGCAGCCACGTCTCCAGATCGGGGTCGACCGCGGGCACCTGAGCTACGGCGGCGGCAATCGCCTCGCGGGTCAGGTCGTCAGGCGTGGGGCCGAGGCCGCCCGTCGTGACCACCAGATCGACGGCGGCCAGGGCGTCGCTCAACGCCTGGACGACGGCGGCGAGGCGATCTGGAAGCGCCACGATCCGCTGGACGTCTACTCCGCGGGAGGACAGCGACCGCGCCAGGTCCCCGCTGTTGGTGTCGCGCGTCTCACCGACTGTCAGCTCGCTTCCGACGGCCAATATCGTCGCCGTCCGCAGCGGGCGCAGCGGGCCGGAGTCGGTGCCGGAGTGGGTGCCCGGCTCGGTGTTCGGATCGGTCGACGTTCGCATTCCACGAGCGTAGCTGGTCGGTCCCGATTCGTCCTTGTGTGTGGGCCGCGTCGGACGGTCAGTCGGCCGCGACTGTTTCGGGCGCCCACGCCGCTGTTATGATCGCGCTGCTGTCGTCACCCCTACCCGAAGGAGGTCCCTTGGCCGACCGGCCCTCCTCATCCGATCCGTCACCATCAAGCGGCAAGGACGCCGATTCTCGCCCGCCGAGCTTGGGCGCTCAGTTCGGTCGAACTCGAACCGCCCTGCTGGGCCTCGTCTCGGCGCATTTCAAGCTGCTCTCGGCGGAGCTCTCCGAGATCTTCGACCGTGCCAAGGTGGCGCTGGCCCTCGTCGGCATCGCCCTGATGCTTGTGTTCCTCGCAGGAATGCTCGTCTGCGTCGGGTCGATCCTGTGGCTCGATGAATGGGTCTTCGGATCGATCGGCTGGGGCGTAATTCACGGCGGCCTCCTGCTGATCGCGATCTCGGTCACGCTCGTCCTGTTCGTGATCCCGCGCGCCGCGCCGCAGATTGGCCTCGCGTTTGCCGTTGCGTTGGTGGCGGCCGTAGCGCTGTTCGTAATCCTGTGGCTGCAATTGAGCAGTCGGGCCTGGGGCTGGGTCGGCGACAATTTCTTCGGCGCGCTGGCGTGGCCTTTCGACGGCCACTCGGTTTCGGCGGCCGATCGTCCCATCGCCGCAGGTGTGATCGTGCTGGCCGCTGGATTCGGAATCGTGGGCGTGATCGCCGGTCTCGCCGTCGGGAGCGGCGTCCTGCGCCGCCTCGGCACGGCGATCGGTCTCGGGGCCGCGGCCGCGATCTTGGGCGGCCTGTTCGGCGCTCTGCTGGGCGTGCCGATGAGCTGGGGGATCGCGATCGCGGTCGCGTTCGTCTGGTTCCTGATCCTGTACCTGGCGCTGGCCGCGTTCTTTGTGCTCAGCCAGGCGGATTTCACGGAGCTCAAGAACCGCTTCATCCCCAACAAGACGATTGAGACTACCAAGGAGACGATCGAGTGGGTGCGCCAACAGATGCCGCTCGGGCGGAAGTCGTAGCCCGCCGCCAGCTTCTGCTGGACGAGGTCGTCAGCCTCGAGGCGGCCGGCCGGTCGGCAGTGGACGTAAAGGCCATGGTGCGCCGCTCGCCAGGCAGGACGGCCGCGCTTGCCGCCGGGACGGCCTTCCTTGTTCTGGGCGGCCCCAAGCGGACGTATCGGATGATGCGGCGAGCCGTGTTGGGGCCGCGGGCGGATCTGCCCAAGTCCATGCTGCCCAGGCAGATCGACAGGGCGCTTCGATCCCTCGGCGAAGACGGTGAGCAGGTTCGCGGCCTGCTTGAGCGCGAGTTCGCTCTGTACCTGGCGAAGAGCCGGCCGGAGCGCGAGGCCCGTGACTTGAAGGGCACGATCTCCGAGTTGGGCGGGAACGTGCTTCGCCCAGTCACCGCCGAGGCGGGCAAGCGCCTAGCGAAGGAGTTGTTCCACCCTGACGGCCGAAGCTTTGCCGCAGCCACGGAACGGATCAAGGCCCGGCGCGAGGCCCATAAGAACGAACCTCTGGAGGGGTCGGCCGTGCCGCCAGAGCAAGCGGGGGGCACTCGCTGGGAGCGGCGGCGGGGCGCGGGACGCAACCGCCTTCGCCCACGCTAGACTCTTGGGCCACGGGCGAGTGGCGGAATGGCAGACGCGCCAGCCTTAGGAGCTGGTGCCGCGTAAGCGGCGTGTCGGTTCGACCCCGACCTCGCCCACCAGGTCGGAGCGCTATCGCCAGAGCAGCGCGACCGTCGCCACGGACATGACCGTCGCCGCGACCGTCAGAGCACCGAAAGTGAGCATCGGGCGCAGCCAGCCAATCTGAGCCGGGACCTGCTTTCGCGCTTCCGTCCGCTCCCGTCGGTCCCAGGCCTCCCAGCGCCCAACGCCAACTCGGGCCAGCAGCAGGAAGGCGACGCAAACGATGGCAGCGCCAATGGCCCATTCACCGAGCGTTGGCAAGAACCCCGGCCAAGCGGCCACGCCGGAAAGCCCATCGAGAGGTCCGGCGATCAACTGATGGCCCGGAACCGCGCCCCACCACCCGGCCACGTCCGAGCCGAGGCGTTGCGGCCCGGCATGCCCCGCCAGGCCGAGCATGGAGGTCAGGCTCGTCAGGGCGATAGGAACCGCCGCGCCCAGGGCCGCGATCCATCGCCACAAAGCCAGGACCGCGACTCTTCGGCGCCGCCAGGACACCCTTACGGTCCCGAGGCTCGAGTCCCGGAAGAAGCGCGAGCTCTCAGGATCGCCGGTCGGCGTGTCGATGTGCTGGAGCAGCGGGATCAGGAACTCCTCGTCGTTGTCCCAGTAGGAGCCGTGGTCCTCGAGGATGCTCATGCGGTTGATCGTGGAGTGGGTTCGATCGGCCAGGCTCACTCCCGGCGGTGGATCGATCGGGCCGGCAGGGGCTGGATCGTACGTCGACCAGAAGTCGGCCCAGCGCAACTCCGGGCGCGCGGCCTTGAGATCGCCCAGCAGGCGCGAGCCGGCCGGTAGTTCTTTGGAGGTGTCCTCGATCCGCCAGGCCAGCGCCAGTCCCTCGCCCAGGGTGATGAGCTTGTCCACGGGCTCGTCGAGGAAGGCGGTGTCGCACAGCGTCGTGAAGCTCACGATGGCTCCGCCCGAATGGGCCACCACGACGATCCGACCACAGCCCTCCGCCCGCACGCCGCGGATCGCCCCCACCAGGCGAGATCGCACGTTTGCCGCCTGAATGGGGTCGTCGATGATGTCGGGCAACTCTCCGAACCAGCGGGTCAGGACGTTGTCCGCGGTCTTGAACGCAGCGAAGTCCTGCAGTGGCTTGATCGGGATCGCCCTGAATGGGGCGTATACCAACAGCGCGATCCTTCCCAGCACCAGAGCCGGCCCGAATGCCAGGATCGTCAACTCCTTCTGAATTCGGTCCAGGAGGTCGATCCAGTCGTGCTGCCGTGCCGAGACCGCTGCCAGGACGAGCTTGCCCTGGTCGTAGTCGGGCGTCGCCGAGGCGTAGGCACGCGCGGCCAGACGCCGCGCCGCCCAGGCTTCGGCGTGAACTCGGTAGCTCTGGCGAATGCCCGCCATGATCCCCGGCAGTGCCCGAGAAACGTAGGCGGTCATGGATCCGAGACCCGGGGCTAGGGTCGTCGCCGCCCACCAAGCCTCGGTCGTGACCCAGGTCTGGGCCGGGTGGCCGGCGTAGGCAGGGATGTCCAGCTCCAGGAATGGCAGCCGCTGACCGGACAGGTCGTAGTCGCAGCGCAGAACCGGGTCTGAGCCGAAGCCATGCCCCACGCGCCAGTCCGACAGCAGTTGCACGAGCGAGCCGGACCAGTCGAGAAATGTCTCGCAGGCGGGCTGCGTGCCAATGCCGTGGACGAACACGACGCCGACGCGATCCAGGTCGATTGGGCGGGCGGGCGCCGCTCCGGCAAAGCCGCTCGGAATGGCGGCCGGAGTCTGGCTCGAACGGACGCCAGACCGCGCGGCAGGAGCCCCGGCTTCCCGGGCACCGTGCGCTGACCCTGGTTGCCCACCCGTTGCCATGCGCAGACTGTAGCGCCGCACATGCCCGCCGGTCACCCTCCCGGGGCGAATCACCGTAGATCGTGCCAGCCCGGCGCGGCACCGGGTCTTCGCCCCAGTTCCCGGCCGGGTGCCGCCGCGACCCCTATAATCGCCCGCGATGCAGACCACCAATACGCTCCTCCCCAAGTCCCGCCTCCAGATCGACTTCGAGTTGCCGCCGGAGCGACTGACCCGTTCGATCGAAGACGCCGCCCGCCTTCTCGGCCGGCAGCACCGTATCGCCGGCTTTCGGCCCGGTAAGGCGCCCCGCGCCGTCGTGGAACGAGTCCTCGGCACGCCGACCCTGCTCGAGGAGGCCGTGGACAATCTCGTCCAGGCCGCCCTCCGCGAAGCGTCGGTCGACCAGGGCTTCGTGGCCCTGACTTCCCCGGTGGTCGAGGTGACGCAGGCCGAAGAAGGCAAGCCGTTCGTCTTCAAGGCCACCGTGCAGGTTCGGCCGGAGGTCAAGCTCGGCGACTTCGAGGGCTTCAAGTTCGAGCCCGAGGTCGCAGCCGTCGACGAGACGATGGTGGAGAAGGTGGTCGACGAGCTGCGTGAGAACGAGGCCCACCTCGAGCCGCTCGACGGTCGCGGAGCCAAGGCGGGCGATTACCTGATCATCGGCTATGTCGGCACGCGAGACGGCGTCGCTTTCCCGGGCGGCTCATCGGAGCGGATGCCGCTGATCCTCGGCGAGGGCAACCTCATCCCGGGCTTCGAGGAGAACCTCGCTGGTGCCGCCAAGGGCGACGATCGCGAGTTCGACGTCATCTTCCCGGACAGCTACCAGGAGGAGTCGCTGCGCGGCCAGAAGGCCCATTTCAAGGTAACGGTCAAGGAAGTGCGCGCCAAGGTCTTGCCGGAGGCCAACGACGAGTTCGCTCGCTCGGTGGGCAAGTTCGCAGGCCTCGACGAGCTCAAGACTGAGTTGCGCAAGCGCCTGGAGGCAAACGCTCTCGATCGGGCTCGCCACGACTTCGCCGACAAGATCATCGAATACGCCGTTGCCAACGCCACGATCGACGTTCCGGACATCCTGGTCGACCAGGAGGTGGAAGTCATCCGCGACGAGATGCGATCGGCGATGGCCCGCCAGGGGATCAGCGAAGAGGCGTATCTCAAGGTCGTCGGCAAGACGGAGGCGGAGATGCAAGAGGAGCTCCGACCTCAGGCCGAGAAGCGTGCCAAGAGCCTGTTGGCAGTGTCGGAGATAGCCAGCGTCAAGGGCGTGGAGGTGTCGGACGCCGAGATAGAAGCCGAAGTGATGCAGGCTCGGTCCCGCTATGCGACCGATCGCAGCCTGGTCCAGTACTTCGAAAGCGAACGTGGCCGAAACTACATCCGGAGTTCGATTCGACGCTCGCGGACTGTGGAGCAGCTCGTGGACGAGTGGCTCGCGGCCCATCCCGATGCGCCGCGCCTGGCGCACGTCGAGGAAACCGAGAGAAGCTCCGCGGTCGACGCCCCGGTCGCCAGTGTGCCCGAAGCCTAGCGCTTCAACGAAGAGGAGACGATCCGATGCTCGTGCCGATGGTGATCGAGTCCTCCAGCCGTGGCGAGCGCGCCTACGACATCTACTCGCGGCTTCTACGTGAGCGGATCATCTTCCTCGGCGACGCCATCGAGGACAACGTCGCGAACCTGGTGATCGCCCAGTTGCTCTTCCTCGACGCCGAGGATCCGGAGCGCGACATCAGCCTCTACATCAACTCGCCCGGCGGGGTCATCACGAGCGGCTTGGCGGTCTACGACACGATGCAGTACGTCCGCGCCCCGGTCAG
This sequence comes from Chloroflexota bacterium, assembly GCA_003158675.1. Taxonomy (GTDB): domain Bacteria; phylum Chloroflexota; class Limnocylindria; order Limnocylindrales; family CSP1-4; genus Fen-1039. Next base: position 17,505 of record PMKN01000071.1, read on the forward strand.
CACGATCTGCATCGGCAGCGCCGCCAGCATGGCAGCGGTGCTTCTGGCCGCCGGCGCGCCCGGCAAGCGCTTCGCACTGCCGCACAGCCGGATCATGATCCACCAGGGCTCGGGCGGTTTCCGGGGCAACACTCCGGACGTCTTCATCCAGGTCAAGGAGATGGAGACACTGGTCAACACAAATCACGAGATCTTGAGCCGCCACACGGGGCAGCCACTCGACAAGATAGTCGCCGATACCTCCAGGGACTACTTCATGTCCCCAACGGAAGCCAAGGACTATGGCATCATCGACGCTGTCTATTCCGCCACAGGATCGCCACTGAGCATTCTGAGCGGGTCGGCGGGTGGTGCCGGCGGGGCAGACAAGACGGTGGTAGACAGTCAGGGTTCCGCGGCCGAGCCGGATCGGCAATAGGTCAGCGGCAAAGGACAGGTTCAGGCTCGTGACGACTACAAAGGGCGGCCCCAAGGTCCCATATCGCTGCAGTTTCTGCGGCAAGAGCCAGGAGCAGNNGAGTGCATCAACCTCTGCCAGGAAATCATCGAAGAGGAGATGCTCGAGTCGCCGCGCGTCAAGCCGCAGGTCGCCAAGCTGCCAAACCCGCGCGCCATCAAGCTCGCCCTCGACCAGTACGTCATCAGCCAAGAGAAGGCCAAGAAGGTCCTATCCGTGGCCGTCCACAACCACTACAAGCGAGTCAATGCCGGCCACCAGATCGACGACGTCGAGCTCCAGAAGTCGAACATCCTGCTCGTGGGGCCCACCGGCTCAGGCAAGACGCTGTTGGCCCAGACCCTGGCCAAGATCCTGGACGTGCCGTTCTGCATTGCGGACGCCACCTCGCTGACCGAGGCCGGCTACGT
>PMKN01000071.1:18381-32337 GCA_003158675.1 Chloroflexota bacterium
GGCCGCAAGCACCCCCACCAGGACTTCATCCAGATCGACACGACGAACATCCTGTTCATCTGCGGCGGGGCGTTCGACGGACTGGAGAAGCTGGTCGAGGAGCGGGTAGGGAAGCGCTCCATGGGCTTCGGTGCAGAGAACCACATGTCGGAGATCGACCGCGAGCGACTGCTCGAGCGGCTCATGCCGGAGGACCTGCTCAAGTACGGCCTGATCCCCGAATTCGTCGGCCGACTGCCGGTGGTCGTGACCCTATCGACGCTGACCGCGGAAGACCTGGTTCGCGTCCTGACAGAGCCCAAGAACGCCATTGCGCGGCAATTCCAGAAATTCCTGTCGCTCGACAAGGTGGATCTGGTCTTCACCGAAGGGGCGCTCCAGGCTGCCGCCGAGGTCGCCATCACGCGCAAGACCGGAGCCCGCGCCCTGCGGTCCATCGTCGAGGAGTCGCTGCTCGAGGTGATGTACGACGTGCCGGATCACTCCGAGATCCGCAAGTGCATCATCACCGAGGAGACGATCCGCGAGGGCCGCCTGCCGCTCCTGCTCACCAAGAACCAGATCGACGAAGGCTTCGACGAGACCAACTACGAGAAGCTTCTCTCGGAGCGCGGCCAGACGGCATAGGCGGGCTAAGAGGGGGAGGCTGTGTCAGGCACCGGCGGAGCAAGAAGCCCGGCGATGGTGCCTCATCCCCTCCGACGTGATCTTGTTCGCGGTGTGCGTCGCCGTGGCGGTTGTCTGTATGTTCGGTCTTGCGGCGTACCTGAACCAGCGGACCAACGAGCACAATGCCAGCTGGGCTCAGGCGTGCGACAACTGTGAGGATACCTATGGCGGCGTCATGCCTGCCTTGGTCGGACTCTTCCAGAATGCACTCGCCGTCTTTGCGTTGTGCGCCATCGCCTTGCTGTTCGGCTACCCGCATTGGTATTGGCGCGTTCCACTGCTGGTCACGTCGCTGGTTGTCATGATCGGCGGCATTGTCTATTGGCCCTGTCTGGCCGTCGGAGGTGTCGGGTTCGCGGCGGCACTCAAGCCGGCGGCGCCGCCCGTGGCGGCACATCGACCGTGACGACCTGCCAGAGCCCTACCACGCAACGCTGGCCCGACCTGCTCGCCGATAGCTACGTTGCCCGCTGGTAGAGGGAGAGGGACATGGCGCTGGAGCAAGGCGGTGGCGCTCAACTACACTATGAAACCCCGTCGACTGGGCCCCTGGAGCCCGCACAGGCCGAGTCCGCGAGGACGGTTGTTTCTAGTTGGCTACCGTTGGGCTGCTCCTGTTCGGCCTCCGTACTGGCTCTGCTCCTCATCGTCCTGGTTGGCATAGTCACCTACGGACTCACCCTGATAAACACGCCCGACGACACGACAGTCGGCCCAGGCGTCGGCTTCGTCGGGGTGCTGTTTCTCATGGCGGCCGTGCCCTTGGCCGTTGGCGCCCTGCTGTGGTGGCTCTTCGCGATGCATCGCCGCACGCGGGAGATCGGGCCATTTGTGCTGGTCCTCGCCGTGGTTGTAGGCGTTGGGTCGGTCTTGTACTGGGGTCCCTGGAGGCCGCCAAAGGTCTACTACCGGCCCGATACTGTCGGGGTGGTGACGGTCGCTGATCAGCGACCTGACGGGATGGAACACGTCACCATTGAAGACGGACGCACGTTCGACCTGAACGATCGAAACCCGAACACTCAGAAGATGAGCATGTCGGGTCGATATGGCTCCCTGGATGGTGAAGGCGGCGTGGAAGTGGGCAGCCTTCTGCTTGCCGGAGAATCTCCGAGTCCCTGGTACTTCGCCACGAGCCCGGCTACTACTACAGACATGGCGGACGGGTCCCAGCCCTGTTACCCAATCCGAGAACCTGGTCGTGTCGTCCACCAGGGCCAAGTTTGGGCGGTATTCGGCAACGGCCTCAAGCTTCGCCTGAACCTTCCCGATCGGGCCTACGACGACATTACGGATGACTTCTGGTTCTCGCTTGGTGGCTGTGTCGACAAGGACGGGGACGTCATCAGCTTCTTCCCCTATGCCTGAGATTCGCGGCCGGAGATCAAAGGGGCAGGACAACCGCCGGGTGGGAATCTGGCCCCGAACGGCTCTTTGCGAGGCGGGTGCGACTAATCGAGCGATCGTGGCAGTGCCATCTCCAGAACCTCGGCCAGGTGAATGGCCCGGCGGCCGCCGGATTGGGCGATCTGCTCGCGGCAGCTGAATCCGTCCGCGACCAGAAGGGCGTCCGGAGCGGCAGCGCGGACGGCGGGCAGGAGCGCGCGCTCGCCGATCTTCTGCGAGAGCTCGTAGTGCTCGCCGCGCTCGAACCCGAAGGCACCTGCCATGCCACAGCACCCGGGTTCCGGCTGGGCCGGCGCCAGCCCGATCGACTGCAGGGTCGCGATCTCGGCCGCCATCCCCACGGTCGCCTTCTGGTGGCAGTGCCCGTGAAGGATCGTCGGGGCGGTGAGCCGCCCGGGCAGCGCGGCGGCGAACTCGCGCGGGTGCGCCTGGACGAACGTGCCGAGGCCGGTGGCCATCCTGTCCAGGCGCCGCGATCGTGGGTCGGCCGGGAACAGGTTGACCAGCTCGTCGTGGAAGACGGCCTCGCACGATGGCTCCAGGACGATCACCGGCACGCCCGAGTCCAGTTCCGTCTCGAAGGTGTCGAGAATCTGGCCGAGAAGCCGGCGGGCTTGCCCCAGGAAGCCGCGGTCGTAGAGCGGACGGCCGCAGCACAGGTTCGCCCGCGGCACCTCGACCGAGAAACCGGCAGCCTGGAGCACCCGCAGGGCCGCCAGCCCTTGCGACGGGGCGAACCCTTCGGTAAAGGTGTCCGCGAGCAGGACGACGCGCCGGTCGGCGCCACGGAAGCCGCCCAGGTCCGCGGCTCCGTCGGGCAGCTGGCGGCGGAAGGTTCGGTCCGCGAAACGCGGCAGCGACCGCTGCCCATCCACGCCCGCGACGAGCTTGGCCAGCCCGGCGATCCCCGGGGCGGCGCCCACAGCGTTGGCCAGCCCCGGCGCAATCGCCGCCAGATGCACCCACCAGTGGATCAGGCCCATCGAGTAGGCGACGCGCGGTCGCAGTCTGTGGGCGTAGTGGTGGGCCATGAACTCGGCCTTGTAGGTGGCGACGTCCACCCCGACCGGGCAATCGTTCTTGCAGCTCTTGCAGGCGATGCACAGGTCGAGGGCCTCGAGAACGGCGTCGCTGCGCCACAGGTCCGGCAGAGCCTCGCCTTCGAGCATGTCCCACAGCAGGCGGGCGCGGCCGCGGGTCGAGTGGCGTTCCTCGTGTGTGGCCTGGAACGTCGGGCACATGGCTCCGCCGGACTCGCGACGGCATTTGCCCACCCCTACGCATCGCGCGACGGCCCGTGCCAATGAGCCGTCGTCGTCGGGTAGACCGAAGATCGTCTTCGGGTCCTTGAGCGGCATTGCCGGCCTCAGGTCCGCGTCCAGGGGCATTGGGTCGACGACTTTGCCCGGGTTCATGCGTCCGCGTGGGTCCCAGATCGACTTGAACTCGCGGAATGCTCCGACAAGCTCCGGCCCGAACATGCGCGGCAGCAGCTCCGCGCGCGCCTGACCGTCGCCATGCTCGCCCGAGAGCGAACCGCCGTGGCGAATCACGAGGTCGGCCGCCTGCTCGATGAAGGAGCGGAAAGCTCGCAGGCCCTCGGGCGTCTTGAAGTCGAATTCCGAGCGCAGGTGCAGGCAGCCGTCCCCAAAGTGGCCGTAGAAGGTGCGCTCGAACCCGAAATGGCCGATCAAGGCGTCGAGCTCGCGCAGGTAAGCGCCCAGCCGCTCGGGCGGAACGGCCGAGTCCTCCCAGCCGGGATATGTCGAAGGCTTGCCCGGTACCACCGCGGTGGCCCCGACCGTAGACTCGCGCAGGTTCCACATCTCCTGCTGCTGAGCCGGGTCCGTGAAGACGCGAGCGTGTCCACGTCCGAACTTCTCGGCCGCCTCGCGAGCCATCGCCTCGGCGTCACTGCTCGTTTCACCACCGAATTCGACCAACAGCCAGCCCCCGCCTCTGGGCAGGCGTTCGATCGCCGCGGTGTTCAAGCCCTTGCGACGGCACGCTTCGACGAGCCGGTCGTCGAAGGCTTCCAGGCCGATCGGCCCGGCGGTCATGATGTCCGGCGACCGGTCGGCCGCCTCGAAGATGTCGTCGAAGCCGATGACCGCGAGCGCCCGACCCGCGGGGGAGGGGACCAGCCGCAAAGTCGCCTCGAGGATCGTGACGCAGGTGCCTTCGGTGCCGATCAAGGCGCGAGCGACGTCGAAGCCGTTCTCCGCCAGCAGCGCCCCCAGCGCGAACCCAGACACCAGCCTCGGCAGCTTCGGAGAGCGCTCGCGAATGAGTGTCCCGTGGCGATCCCGGAGCGAGCGGAGGGAGCGGTAGATGTCGCCCCGCCGGCCCGTTTCCGCGCAGAGCCGGTCGAGTTCGACGTCCGCAGTTCGGCCCACCGTTAGCCGCAGCCCGTCGTAGGTGAGCACGTCGAGCGACTCGACGTTGTCGCTGGTTCGGCCGGCCATGATCGAGTGGGCGCCACATGAATCGTTGCCGAGCATCCCGCCGATCGTGCAGCGGTCGTGCGTGGCCGGGTCCGGTCCAAACGTCAGGTGATGCCACTCCGCCGCGCCGCGGAGGTTGTCGAGGACGACGCCGGGCTGGACGCGGGCGATCCGGCGGTGCGGGTCCAGCTCCAGGATCTCCGTCAGGTGGCGGGAAACGTCCACCACGACGGCATGGTTGGTCGCCTGGCCGGCCAGGCTCGTTCCGCCGCCGCGCATCGTGACGGGCGCGTCATGGTCGCGGCAGACTCGGATGACCTCCGCCAGATCGTCCGTGTCGATCGGCCGCACGACGCCGATGGGGAGCTGGCGGTAGTTCGACGAATCGGTGGCGTACAGGGCGCGGTCGCCGGGTGTGAACTGGACCTCGCCGCGGACGTGAGCGCGCAGGTCGGCGGCCAGGGAGTCGCGAAGGGCCGCAGCGTTACGGCTCGTGGTGCTCGTGGTTATCACGGACTCAGCATACCGGCCAAGCGCCGGCGAGGCGGCTGCCTAGTGGAATTCGCCAATGCCGATCCGGGCGATCGGAGCGCGAACATCACATGGAGCCCCTCGAGGCGGTCAGAGGATCGCTGGGGCTGGTGGCTCGATCGCCGATCGGGGTCTCTTCTCGGGCCCTGAGGGCGATCGGCGCCGCTACACCAATGCCGGAATCGATAGGCTGGTACATGCGGCAAGTACCGGAGGGGCAATCAAATGGCGACATCTCGTTTGGGGCTTCCCAATCTGGCCAGAATCCCTCGTACCCGGCTCCTCGCGGGCGGGTTTGCCGCGGCTGCGGCCATCGCGCTGATCGCCATCGTCTCGGCCTCCGTGTTCATCCCGAGCAACCGGAACGCGGGATCGCCGTCTCGGTCGGTGCTGCCGTCACTGGCGGTGTCGTCCTCGGCCTCGTCCACCCCTGCTGCAACTCCGACCGCAACCCCGACCTCGTCGCCCTCCGGGCAGGTGTACCCCATCTTCAACCTGCCTGCGGACGTGACGACGCCGGGGCTCGATCCGGGAACTCCCTGGACCGGCCTCAAGGTCGATGCCATTCCGGCAGGTAGTCCGAACGCCCCGGACGCGCTCGGCTACTGGTCGTCAGTAGTCCACTGGACCGGGGGCTGGATCTTGCCGGGCGGGTGGGTTCAGGGTCCGCTGACGGTGACGGACTACATCTGGGAATCTCCGGACGGTCTGACGTGGCATGCGGTTGGCGCGCCCGGGAGCCAAGCTGTGCAATCCGCGGCGGGGCTCACGATCGTGAGCGACGATCTGTCGGAGGCATGGGTCAGCGCGGACGGGCTGGGATGGTCCTCGATCCACCCGACGGGGTTGGAGAGCGGCCTGGCGCCGTACCCATCGAATTGGACTCCGTTCGACTTCGCGACGGGAAGTCCGATCGGTATCGTCATGCCCGTTTGCCAACCCGTCATCTGTGACGCAGGCGAAAGCTCGTCCCTTCGGTACTCCGCCACAGGAGAGTCCTGGCAGGACGTGACGCCCAGCGTGGACGGCACGGTTCAGGGCTGGGTCACCGGCTGGCTGGGGACCCGATTTGCCGCGGTTGGCGTGCTGACGGCCACGGGCGCCAGTTCCGGCAAGCTCGTCGCCTACTCGTCGACGGACGGTCACATCTGGAACCCGGCCCCTATCCCCGACGTAACGCTCAAGGTATCGGACTGGGACTTCAACCTATCGGCGATCTATGTCGCTCGTGGCGGCGCCATCCTCCCTTACTTCGACATCTGGTTGAAGACCACCGACGGATCCAGTTGGACCAGGGACGACATGGTCGGGTCGTTTGGCAAGGGCGGCGTCCGCCTCATCGGCGGGCTGTACTCGAATACGGACCGCTTGTTGGCTCGGACCGACGCGGGGCAAGCCTGGACCTCGTTCGACGGCCGTTCGTGGACGAAGCTGGCGGAGCCGTTGCCGCCTCTGGTGCTGAGCGGCATCTCAGTGGAATTCAATACCTTGCTGCCGCGCGGGTACTCGGGTCTCGGCTTCTACGCCACGAGCGTGAACGGCCCTGTGCCATCGCCGTCGCCGTCGCCGTCGCCGTCGCCGTCACCAAGCCCGCTGCCTCCCGCGGGCCCCGGACTGAACACACCGGGTATCACCTCGGGCTGGACGAGCTTCGCCTGGCAGAGGCTGCCGGCTGGCCTGGCCGGAATGCGCCAGGTGCTCCGCTGGCGCGGTGGTTACGTGGCAACGGACGCCTCGCCTGGCTCGGACGGAATGGCCACGCAGATCTGGACGTCCCCGGATGGACAGGCCTGGCGGCATGTGAGGCCATTCACAAATGATCAGTTGATGGTGTCGGTTGGTCCGGCGGGGCTGATCGCTCTCGGCTTCGACCAGTCGACTTTTGGGGCCATGGAGCCGCCGCTGGCCGTGTGGGCCAGCTCGGACGGAGCCACCTGGCGGAACCTGGGCAGGCCGAACCTCGACGGGCAAGTCAGCTCGGTCGCAGGAACGAGTGCGGGCATCGTCGCCACGCTGGGGTGCCCCGAGACGGACTGCGTGCCGGGCTCGCCTGGTACGTGGGTCGACTCCTCGTCCGATGGCCTGAACTGGACCAGGCTGACGGTCGCTGGTGTCGGGATTGCGGAGCTGGTCCAGACCAACGGCGATCATTTCTACTTGATGGGCGAGCCGCGGCCGACTGCTATCCAGCCCAAGTTCATCCTGCTGGGATCGAACCCCGGAGTTCCGGGCCAGATCTGGCTTTCGGACGACGGCAGCAACTGGAGCGCAAGCGGCGGCGGGTTCTCGGGCAAGGCTTGGTACCTCGATTTCGGCCGGGATGGCCTGCTACTGCACACCAACCTCCTCAACACGACTCCCGCCGGCGTCGGACTGGCGTACTCCACCGATGGCGGAATGACCTGGCACGACGACACCGGCTTCGGTCCGCTCGGTGCGGTGCCTTGCACTTCCGGTCCGTGCGCCGTTGCCCCCGATGGCCTCATCGACGGTAACGGCACGACCTTCGTCGCCGTCAAGAACGGAGGCGAGGCGGCCTGGGTTTCGTACGACGGACATGTCTGGACAACGATTCCTTGGACAGTCGGCGCTCGAGCCGACCCTCTCGACGTCACCGCACTTCCGCGCGGGGTCCTGTTCAATGGATCCTACGGGGCCGGCCAGTAGGCGGCCGTCTCCACCAGGTGAATGAGCTTGAGGCGCCGACCTGCCGGGGTGTCGGTCGTGGTCACCGGCTGCCTAGTGGAACTCGCCGAACGTGCCGATCAGTGGGATCGCCATGATGACCAGCAGGGCTGTGTTAGCGATGGCATTGACGTAGACCTTGTGGAGCAGCGAGCGGCCCGTGTCGAGCGGGTACCACAGGGCCAGGCTGCCCGCGATCGACCACCACACCCAGGCCTGCCGGGAGGAGAACCCGTTGGCCACGATGATCGTCATGCACAGACCCCATCCGGCCATCACGGCGAACGTGACGCCGTACGCCCACGCCTGGAACCCGCGCATCGCCGCGTCCGGAGCGGTTTCCCAGAACGCGCGGTCGAAGAGGCTGTGGAACCCATTGAAGAGGGGAGTGCTCACGACCACAACGAGGATCGCGCCCGCGATTGCGACCGCCCCGCTCACGACCAGCAGCCAGAGCCGGAAGAACTCGAACATGCGTGCCTCCTCGTGTTTGGCGGGCCGTCCGGCGCTACGCTTGGCTTGTGACCGGCGATCGATCCCGAACGTCGGGTGTTAGTATGTATCGGGATAGAAACTAGTGTCAAACCCGAATCAACCAGAATCTCAGGCTTCGAAACGCCAGCCCGGCCGGCCGCGCGTGATGTCGGACGACGCCATCTATATGGCCGGCCTGGCGGTGCTGGCTCAGTACGGCTCGGAAGGGCTGACTCTCGTCAGAGTGGCGAAGGTCCTGGGCGTGACGCCGGCGGCGGTGCGGCAGCGCTTCGGTTCCAAGCGCGGGTTCCTGGTCGAGATGGCGCGACGAAGAGCCGAGCAGACCGACAACCGGTTTGCGGCTGCGCGAGCCAGCTTCTCGTCTCCGCTTGAGGCCATGCAGGCGGCGTTCGTGGCCGAGCTGGACCAGATCAGCGATCCCAAGCAGGTCGCCAATGCCTTCTCGGCCTATACGGACAACATCGACGATCCCGAGATGCGCGCTGCCTTCGCCTCCGAGCTGGCGGCGATGGAGCGGCACGTCGACGAGCTGCTCACCGAGGCGGCGGCTTGTGGCGAGATCACCGGCCCGGTCACATCCGAGCTCGTCTCCACCGTCCTCGCGGCGGTCGAGGGCACGATGCTGATTTGGGCGATTGTGCCCCGCGGCGACATCAAGCAGCGGATCTATGAAGCCGTCAAGGTCGCGCTGGGTCGCGCCTCCGGATAACGCCCGTTCGACCACACGTTCGACCGCAGTCGTCCGCCGGACGGTGAATTCGCCCGCGAACGTGGCATCATCGAACTTTCTTCGCCGCGATTCCGTCTGGAATGGCCGCCAACCTGCGACAGGGGAATTGCGCGCATGGTCGAAGAAGGAGCTAGGAGGGTGGCGCTGACCGAGTCCAACGCCGGCGAGGCCAGCGCGTTCTTGCGCCTGGTTCAACCGGAGATAGCCGGCGCATATCGCCTGGCCGGATACCTTCTCGGCGATGCCGGCGAAGCCGAGGACGCGACTCAGGACGCGCTCGAGAAGGCCTGGCAGGCGTGGCCGAGACTCCGACAGACCGACAGCGTCGGCGCCTGGTTCGACCGGATCGTGGCGAACGTCTGCCACGACCGGCTGCGCCGCCGGGGCCGCGTGCGGGAGCTCGAGCTGGACGACGCGGTGGCGGCGGTGCCACTAGCTCGCGACCCGTTCCGGGAATCGCTGGCCCGTGACGAGCTGAGTCGCCTGGTGCGCAAGCTGCCGCCGGACCAGCAGGTCGTGGTGGCGCTGCGGTACTGGCGCGACCTCTCCCTCGAGCAAACCGCCGAGCGACTGGGCGTACCTCTGGGAACCGTCAAATCCAGGCTGTACTACGCGATCCGCACGCTCCGACGCGAACTGGGCGCCCAGAGCCGGGAGACACGGCGATGACACTTGACCCCGAAATCGAGCGCAGGCTGCGCGACATGCGGGCCGCCGCTGAGCCGGGCGTTCCCGAGTCCCTGTACAGGTTCGCCGTCGACACCACGATGAAGAAGAGGGGCGGACGTGTTCGACTGAAGTTCGGCTGGCCGTCCAGAAAGCCGACGTCGCGCAATTTGGGACCGCTGGGGGTGGCGCTGGCAGTCATCCTGGCCGTTGTCGCGGCCGGGGTGCTTGTTTCGATCCGATCGAACGTTGTCGGGAAGCCGTCGCCATCTGAGTTGTCGCCGGTGCCGACGGCCAGTGTGGTGCCGCTGCCGACGGAGGCCGGCTTTACGCCGCCGCCCGCCAGACCCACGACCGAGCGGGGCTACGGCGCCTTCAGCGCAACCGGGTCGATGAAACAAGCTCGCGTCGGTCAGACCGCCACTTTGCTGGCGGACGGCCGCGTGCTGATTGCCGGCGGCGACGCCTCGGGATCCAGCCTCGCCTCGGCCGAGCTCTACGACCCGAAGACGGGAACCTTCAGCGCGACCGGCTCGATGGAGCACGCCCGCGAGAGTCACACGGCCACTTTGCTGGCGGACGGCCGGGTGCTGATTGCGGGAGGCATCGACGGTGTCGATGACCTCTCCTCGGCCGAGCTGTACGACCCGACGACCGGAGCTTTCAGCGCGACCGGTTCGATGCTGGAGGCTCTCCAGGATATGAGCGCCACTCTCCTGCCGGACAGCAGCGTGCTGCTCGCGGGAGGCGAGAACCATTCGATGGCGGCCGCCGTCAGCTCCGCCGAGCTGTATGACCCGAAGACCGGCACGTTCAGCGCGGCCGGATCAATGCTGTACAACCGCTCTCAGCAGACCGCCACCCTGCTGCCGGATGGCCGCGTCCTGATGGCTGGTGGGTGGTACCACGCCGAGTCCGAGCTTTTCGATCCACCGACCGGTCGGTTCGCCCAGACTGGATCGATGGCCAGCGCCCGCAATTGGCACACTGCCACGTTGCTTGGAGACGGGAGAGTCCTCGTCGCCGGCGGCTATTCGCAGGACGCGGCTGCCAATATCGTCACCTCCGACTCCGCTGAGCTGTACTACCCGAACACCGGCGTCTTCGCCCCGACCGGCTCGATGACGAACGCCCGTGAACAGCACACTGCCACCTTGCTGACGGACGGGCTCGTCCTCGTCGCCGGGGGCTGGACACAATCTGGAGGCCTCTCGTCGGCCGAGTTATACGACCCCGTGAGCGGCACCTTCGGCCCGACCGGCTCGATGGCGACCGTCCGCTATGCTCAGACCGCGACTCTGCTCTCGGATGGGCGCGTCCTCGTGACCGGCGGCGCGGACGCGAATCAGCACTCGCTTTCATCGGCAGAGTTGTTCGATCCCGCGGCCCCGAAGCCGCAAACGTCGGCGTCCACTCCGGCGCCGACTGCGCCGCCCGCAAGCCCGAGCCCCGCACTCACGCCCGCCGGTCCCCACCCGACGATGAATGCGACCGGTTTCATCACGCCCGGCATCACTTCCGGCTGGACCGGCTTCTCGTGGCCGAAGTCGCAGCCGGCCGGGATCGGAGCCATCGAGCAGATATTGCCGTGGCGGGGAGGTTATGTGGCCACCGAATCCGCAGGCAAGGGTTCGGGCGGGCTCTGGACCTCGCCGGACGGCCAGACCTGGACGCCGGTCACCTCGATCACCAACGAGGAAGTGATGGTTTCAGTCGCTCCAATCGGCCTGATTGCTATTGGATTCGACTACTCGCTCACCCAGGACGTGCCGCAGGCAGTGTGGGCCAGTTCCGACGGCATCAGCTGGCAGAAGCTGGGCAAACCCAACATCTTCCGCACCATCGACTCGATTGCCGGAACGAACGCGGGCATCGTTGCCGTGGTCGACACCTGCCCGGACGCCTGCGTCCAGCCCTCCATCCAGGTCGAGTTCTCGACCGACGGACTGAACTGGGCGCCCGAGAAGGTTGGCGATCCGATCGACTACCCGGTAGTCCAGAGCAATGGCGGCCACTTCTACGTGATGGGTGGGGTCACCCCGCTGGCTTCCTCGTCGGGCTTCGCTCTGATGGCGTCCCAGAGTCCGGTCGGCGAGATGTGGCTCTCGGACGACGGCAAGACCTGGACGCAGAGCAACGGAGGCTTCTCCCTCATCCCGAAGCACATCGACTTTGGCCGTGACGGCATGGTCCTGACCACGTCGTCTGACGCCACGCCGGGGAGCGACGGGCAGGCCTATTCCACCGACGGCGGGAAGACCTGGCAGGACGACCCCAAGTACGGTCCGCTGGGCCAAGCGGTCTGCCTGGGCGCATGCACCATCGGCGCCGACGGTCTGATCGCCGCCAACGGCTCGACCATCCTGGCGGTCAAGAACGGCGGCAAGAAGGCCTGGCTTTCATACGACGGACATACCTGGACGCCGACCCCATGGACGGGCGGCAATCCGGCCAACGCACTGAACCTCGTGCTCCTGCCGCGCGGCGTCATCTTCAACGGCAAGTATGGCGCGGCCCAATAGACGGTCCGACGGAGCCCGCAACCGGCTGTGCTACGATCGGCGCCTTCACGGCGTAGACCGAGAGGAGTAACGCCGCCATCCGGCAACGACCGATCCGAAGTGGTCGGTTGAGAGAACGGGGTCCGCCTCGTGCATGGCACGGGCGAGGCTGAAAGCCCCGCGGTCGGAACGGCGCGAACGTAGCTCGCGAGCAGTGCGGGAGGCGCCCGATAGAGCGCCGCGAGGGCGAGGTCGCAAGGCGGCGCCGGGATGCCGGGATGCCGGACACTCGCCGAACCAGCAGGTGGTACCACGACCCGTTCGTCCGCTGGCGAGCGGGTCGCTTTCATTGACGGAGCGTGGCATGGCGGACCAGGCGAAGACGCCCAAACCCGGGTCGGGCACGAGCGAACCCGGCCCCGGCTTGGCCCCGGAGACGGAATTGGCGAAGGCCTACCGACCGGGCGATGTCGAGCACGCCATCTTCCAGAGCTGGCTCGACGCCGACGTCTTCAATCCGGACGGTAAAGGCTCGAGGGCGGACTGGACCAAGCCGCCCTTCGTCATCATCCAACCGCCGCCCAACGTAACCGGCTCACTGCACCTCGGCCACGCCCAGCGCTCCACGGTCGAGGACCTCATGACCCGCCACGCCCGAATGCAGGGCCGGCCGGCGCTCTTCCTGCCAGGCCTGGACCACGCCTCGATCGCGGCCCAGTACGTGCTCGACAAGATCCTGGCCAGGAAGGGCGAGACACGTGCGAGTCTCGGCCGCGAGAAGTACCTCGAGGCGATGTGGGAGTTCGTGCGCGAGACGCGCGAGACGATCCTGGGCCAGCAGCGCCGTGTGGGCGCCTCACTGGACATGAGCCGCCTGCGTTTCACGATGGACGAAGTGTCGGCAAGGGCCGTCCGCGAGGCTTTCCAGCGTCTCTACCGCGAGGGCCTGGCGTACCGCACCGAAGCCCTGATCCACTGGTGCCCAGGCTGCCGGACCAGCGTCTCGGACCTGGAGGTTATCCCGACGGAGACCCAGGGGAGCCTCTGGACCATGCGCTACCACCTGATCGACGAAGCCACCGGGGCGCCGGACCCCAACGCCTGGATCGCCGTGGCGACGACGCGCCCTGAGACCCTGCTCGGCGACACTGCCGTCGCCGTGAACCCCGAGGATCCGCGTTACACCGCCCTGATTGGCCGCCGGGCCATGGTCCCATTCGTCGATCGCGCCGTCCCGATCATCGCCGACGCCGTGGTCGATCGCGCCTTCGGCACGGGCGCGGTGAAGATCACTCCCGCCCACGACCAGAACGACTACGACACCGGCAAGCGTCACGGCCTGGCCATGATCACCGTGCTCGACGACGTCGCCCGAATCAACGAGAACGGCGCCGAGTTCGCCGGCCTGGATCGCTACGAGGCCCGCCGCCAGATCGTGGAAGCGCTCCAGGCGCGCGGCGACATCGAGTCCATCAAGCCCCACGAGATGCTCATCGGCCGCTGCCAGCGCTCCGACGACGTCGTGGAGCCGCGCCTCAAGACCCAGTGGTTCATCCGCGTCGCGCCGCTCGCGGCAGCCGCCCTGGAGGCGACCCGTTCCGGCAAGACCCAGATCCTGCCCGACCGCTTCGTCAAGGTCTGGGAACACTGGCTGACCGAGATGCGCGACTGGAACGTCAGCCGCCAGCTGTGGTGGGGCCACCGCATCCCTGCCTGGTACTGCCCGGACGGCCATACGACAGTGACGGCCGATGCGGCCGGCCCGAACGCCTGCGAGGTCTGCGCTCGGCCGGCGTCAGAGCTGCGCCAGGACGACGACATCTTCGAC
>PMKN01000018.1:0-275 GCA_003158675.1 Chloroflexota bacterium
GCACAGGCCCCGGCGGACGAGCCCTGGTCTCACAGCGCGGCAGTGCTGCCGAGCAATTGCTGCCTTGGGCGCGCCGACGGTTCGGGAGACAGGCCGAGAGGCTTGAATGTTAGAACGCATGTTCTATACTAGGTGGTCCTATGGCCACTCCCTCTCCCCACGTCCAGGCTGCTCTCGCAACCCTTCGAGATCGCTGGGGCGGGGCAGCTCCGCACTGGGGCGTGGCTCGCCCATCCGGGCAAGTCGAGGTCATGGGGGCGCTGGCGGTGGCGCCG
>PMKN01000018.1:369-4994 GCA_003158675.1 Chloroflexota bacterium
AACGGTGGACCTGCTGCTGCTGGATCTTCCGCCCCTGACGGGGAATCAAAAGGGTCTCTCCGCGGCTGCTCTTGGCGAGCGACTGCACCGTCTGGCGGCCCTGGCGCGTCGAGCCGAGGTCCAGCTGCTGGTGCTGGAGCCTCCGAATCTGCCGGCGCCCATAACCGGCGCAATAGCTCAGATCGCCGCGCTCCGCCTGGAGCTGAGCCGGCGGGCGTGGATCCGCCTGGGTCGGGACGTTGTGGGCCAGCGGATCGAGGCGCGGGTCTCGCGGGATCGATTCGGCCCGCCGGGACGGGCGGCGGAGCTTCGAATCCTGTACGCGGAGGGCGGGCCGCGGGACGCCTGCCTGGCTCGCGGCGAGATGCTGAGGGAAACGGCGCCCGGGTATGGGCTCCGAGTGGCAGCGCCGCGGGCCGGAGCTGCGCCGCCTGGGGGCTTGCGGCCGATCGCCGGTTCTTCGGCGGTTCGGCCGTCGCCGCCCAATTCCAACCTCTCATTCCCGGTTTCCAAAGATGCGACTTCTCCACCTCTATTGGCCCCACCTTCTCATTCGCCTGGCTCAGGTCCGGTCCTCCATTCCCTTCGGAGCGGAACCGATCGTGCTCGGAGGCAAGCCATGGAGCAACGGACCGGTGCTCGACGCGAGCAGGTCGGCGCTGGAGCTTGGGGTTCGGCCGGGCATGCCGCTCGGGGCAGCTCATCGGCTGGCGCCGGAGGCGCGATTCCTCGATCCGAATCCGGAGGCTGACGGCACTGCCCTGAAGGCGGCGCTCGATCGACTGGCCGGCTTCAGCCCGAGTGTCTCCGCCGAGGCGGATCCGACCATACCGAGCTTCGGGCGGGCCGAGGTGCAGCTCGACGGACTGGTGCGGCTGTGGGGGCCGGAGCCGCTGATCGCGAGCCGAATCGAGGCGGCGCTGGCGGAGGTTCTGCCCGGGCCGCCGCTGGCGGGCATCGGTGGGACGAGGTTTGCGGCGGCCATGGCCGCGAGGGCGGGCGCGGCGGCTGGCGGCGGCGCGCGGCTGCGCGTCGTCGAGCCGGGCGCGGATGCGGATTTCCTGGCGCCGATCCCCGCCGCCACGCTGAGCCGCGACCCGGAGGTGCGGGCCCGCCTCGATCGGTTCGGGCTGCGCCTGATCGGGCAGGTCGCCGAGCTGCCACTCTCCGCGGTCATGGCCCGGTTCGGGGCGGAGGGGCAGCGGATCCATGCCCGGGCACGGGGTCTGGAGACGGAGCCATTCCGACCGCACCGCACCCCTGGGCGCATGGTCATGTCGCTCCCCATAGAGCCGCCCGTGACGGACATAGAGGCCCTGCGCTTCGTGCTCCACAGGCTGGCGGCCACGTTCGGCGACCAGCTCGTGGCCCGCGGCGCCGCCGCCGCTTGCGCCCGGTTGATCCTCGAACTGGACGGCACCTTCGTCGCTGGGAAGACGCCGCCCTCGCTGACCATCGACCAGCGCCTGCCCGAGCCGACATCTGAGGGCCTCGCAGTGGAGCGGTTGTTACTGGCCCGCATTGAGGCTTCGCCTCCGCCGGCGCCCGTCTCTCGGCTGGAGCTGGAACTGGCCGACGTGGCACCCGCGACCGGGACTCAGCTGACCCTGTTCACTCCGCAGACCGGCAGGACGGGGCGTCTCGGCTGGCAGCTGGCCAGGCTCGGGCTCCGCTTCGGCGAGCACCGGATCGGCTGGCTGGAGATTGGCGACCCGGAGGCGCCGCTGCCCGAGGACCGTTGGCGCTGGCGTCGAGGGTCCGACGAAACTGCGCCAAGAGGTCGCCCCCGATGACACGCTTGTTACGTGAACACCCCGCCATCGACGCCGAGCTGGACTCGAACGGCACCCTCGTCGCCTTCCGATGGAACGGCCGCCGTGAGCCGGTCGAGGTCTGCAACCGCTGGCGCGTCGAGGAAAGATGGTGGAGCCAGCCGGTCGCACGCGACTACTTCAAGGTGGTCGGGCCGAACTGGCTAGCCCTCATCTACCTGGACCGAGTGGACGGCTCCTGGCATCTGGAGCGCTTGTACGACTGAGCCCGAGGCGCCTAGCTGACTGCTCGAAGGTATCTACCGGGTACGCATCGCCGGGACGGGCGTGGCCTCTTCCAGTAGTAGAACATCTGTTCTATACTGAGGTTTCGCGCTGCCGAATCGCCGAACAGCGACCGCGACCAACGCTCCAACCGAAGCGCCGATGGCCTCATACGCGGAGCTCCACTGCCACACGCACTTCTCGTTCCTCGACGGCGCCTCGCCGCCGGACGAGTTGGTCGGTCGCGCCGTGGAGTTGGAGCTGTCCGGACTGGCAATTACCGACCACAACGGTCTGTATGGGGTGGTGAGGTTTACCAGCGCGGCTCAGGAGGCGGGGCTGCGGCCGGTTGTCGGGGTCGAGATCGAGTTGGCCGACGCGGCGGCGCCGGATCCGGGGCGGGTCGTGGTGCCGGGACGACGAGCGAGGGGCGGCCGTCCAACCGAGACGGGAAGAAGCGGCGGCCACTCTCTGGCGGGCGGCGACTTCGCGGGCGCGGCTGCGTCGGAAGGCATGCCGTTCCGGCCGCGTCCGGACCGCGCCCGCCTCCCCGGCTATCGGGAGGCGGTCAAGGAGGATATGCGCGGCGTTGGCGAAAGGCAGCGCGGCCCGCACCTGGTCCTGCTGGCGCGCAACGCGGCGGGCTATCGCAGCCTCTGCCGGATGGTCAGCCGGGCGAATCTCGCCGGCACGAAATCGATGCCGCGCTTCAGCCAGGAGTTGCTGGCCGCGCACACGGAGGGATTAGTGGCGCTTTCCGGATGCCGCGAGGGAGAGATCGTCCGGCGGCTGCGAGTCGGGGATCGGGCCGGGGCGCGGGCCGTGGCCGAGCGGTATGCGCGGCTCTTCGGCGGTGGCCACTCCGGCCACTCTCTGGCGGGCGGCTCGGCGGCCACTTCCTCATTCTTCCTGGAGCTGCAGCATCACCTGCTCCCCGACGACGACTGGATCGTGGCGGAGACCGCGCTACTCGCCAAAGAGCTCGGTCTGCCGGTCGTGGTCACGAACGACACCCACTATGCGTATCCCGAGGGCCGGGAACTCCACGACGTCCTGACCGCGATCCACCACGGCCGCACCCTCGACGAGCTGCGCGACCTTCGCCGCCCGGACGGCGAGTCGTATCTGAAGTCGGGAGCAGAGCTGATGGCCTCGCTACCCGCAGGCGGCGCGCCGTCGTCTGGCGTTTCGAGTACCGCGGCTGCTTGGGCGGAGGGAATCGGCAATTCCGGCGAGCTGGCCGCCAGCTGCTCTGTCGACCTCGGTTTCGAGCGCTATCGCTTTCCGGGCTTCAGCGTCCCGAAGGGCCAGACGCCGTTTTCGTACCTGGAGGAGCTGTGCCACGAGGGCGCCCGCCGCCGGTATCACCCCATCTCGTCGCCCGTCGTCAGGCAGCTGGCCCATGAGTTGGACGTCATCGAACGTACCGGGTTGGCCGAGTTCTTCTTGATTTGCTGGGACCTCATGCGGTTTGCCCGCGAGCGCGGCATTCCGGCGCAGGGTCGAGGGAGCGCGGCCGATTCAATCGTGGCATACGTACTTGGTATCACTCGCGTAGATCCGATCCGCCACAACCTGCTCTTCGAGCGGTTCATCAACGAGGGTCGAACGAGCTATCCGGACGTCGACATCGATTTCAGCTCCGAGCGACGGGAGGAGGTCATTCAGTACGTCTACCGCCGCTATGGGCCGGAGCACACCGGCATGGTCTGCAACCTCGTTACGTACCGGGCCCGATCGGCGGTGCGTGAAGTGGGGTACGCGCTGGGGTTCCCGCGGCCGCTCGTCGATCGGGTCGCCAAGGCACTCGAAACCTACGACTCGGTGATGGTCCGGCGGGACCTCGAGGCGGATGGCGGCTTCGGACAGTTCTTCGCCCAGACGGTCGAACGGGAGGCCGGAGCGGAGAGTGGCGAGTCGGCGGCGGCCGAAAAGGCGGCCGATAGGACAGGCGAGGCGTCGGCCGAACTGGCCGGCCGACGAGGCCTGATCGACCGAATGGGCCAGCTGAACCACCCGCGTGGCGGTCGGATCGGAGGCGACGGAAGCGGCAGGGCGGGCGATCTCGGACGAACGCCAGTTTCGCGCAATACCGTCCCCGGTAATGCTAAGTGGAAGATGGAGCCTGGATCGGGCCCGAATGGCGGCTCCGGCGAGGTGCAAGGCTCGGCGCCACGCTCAGGTGGGCTCGCCTCCGCTCGGCCGGCAGGGGTCGGTCTCGCGTTACATTACCGGGAGCGATATTCCGCAAGTAGGCGCCTCGGGGAAGCGGGCGAAGCCGACGCTGCCGCTACTCGAGTGGCGGACCTGGGCGTTGGGTCGGCCGTGGAGCAGCATCGGAGGCTGGCGCGGCAGCGGTCAGTCGAGTCGGACTCGGAGGGCGGCCCCGGCGATTCGCCGGCGAGCATCGCCCGGCTCGCGGCGGAGCGGGCGCAGGTATTCGATACCGGCGCTGCCAAACTCGGGCCGGCTGGCCTACCCGCCGACATTCGCCGAGGCTCCACAGCAGGCCTGCCGGACTGGGAGCGCTGGCTGGCATTCTGTGCCCGCATCGATGGCTTCCCCCGCCACCTGAGCATCCACTCCGGC
>PMKN01000047.1 GCA_003158675.1 Chloroflexota bacterium
GTGGCGGGTCTTGGACGGGATGCCAAGGCGCCACAGCTCGCGGTCGAGATCCATCATGAACGCCAGCATCCGCTCGCGGATGGAGCCGAAATACTGGTCCTCTAGCTCCTGGCCCTTGGGCGAAGGAGCGCCGAAGAGGGTGCGGCCGGTCAGGATCAGGTCCGGGCGCAGCTCGGCCAGCCGGCGATCGACCAGGAAATACTCCTGCTCGGGACCGATCTGGGTGAAGACGCGTTTGGCCTTGTCGTTGCCGAACCACTTCAGGACGCGCAGGGCCTGCTTGCCCAGGGCCTCCTGCGAGCGCAGCATCGGGATCTTGTGGTCGAGGGCCTCGCCCGTGTAGGACACGAAGCCGGTGGGGATAGTCAGCGTCACGCCGTTCGGCTCGACCTGCAGGAAGATCGGNNGGTGTAGCCGCGAGCCTCGAAGGTCGAGCGGATGCCGCCGGACGGGAAGGAGCTGGCGTCCGGCTCGCCCTGGACCAGGCCTTTTCCGGACAGCTCGGCGATTGTCGACGCCTCGCCGGTGGGGCTCAGGAAGGAATCGTGCTTCTCGGCGCTGCCGCCGGTCATGGGCACGAACCAGTGTGTGTAGTGGGTGGCGCCATGGGCCATGGCCCATTCCTTGACGCCGTGGGCCACCGCGTCGGCGATGGCCGGATCGAACGGCTGGAGGCCCGCGATCGTCCGGCGCAGGCTCTTGAAGACCGGCTTTGGCAGGTACTGTCGCTGGGCGGATTCGCCGAACACGTACTCGCCGTAGATGTCTTCGCCGGCGTTGTCTAGGTAGTTCTGGGTGGAGGCCACTTTGTGCTTGGCAATTGCCTCGATGGCCTTCTGACGAGCGGTCACAGCGACTCCTATCAACCTTGACTGGATGTGGGTTCGGCCTGTTCCCAGCCCATACTCGTCCGCTGAGAAGCCTGATTTCGGATCGAAGGGAACGCTACCGGAACGACCGGGCGATGTCCAAGAGTTCGGCCCGTGGCGACGCAGAAATGACTCCGAAATGCAACCTGCCGACCGAACTCGCGTGCGTCTTGGCGCCCGCAAAGGCGAGGCCCTGGCCGCGTACGTGGGCCAATGTTAGGGCCGGAACAAAACCGCGTCCAATGGCGTGCCCATTTGGTAATCACCAACGGTGAGGACCAGCGAGCTGCCGTCGGGCGACCAGTCGGAGTCTGAGATCAAGGTGGGCGTCCCCAGCGAGTAGCCCACCGAGAAGGTGCCGGTCCGCGTAGACGCGCCCGTCGTGACCGTCCACGTGAAGACGTGCGTCGTGTCGGACCCGCTGACGACCGTGCCCTGGCCCGACGCGCCGACGGTGTCGCCCGGCCCATATGAGGTCACCAGGCCGGTCTTGGCCGACCAGGCGCGGATCCCGGCCGGCGTCTTCCCGTAGTCGGTCGAGGTATAGGCGAACAGCAACTGGTCGTCGCTGGCCCAGGTCAGTGGGCCCGACTCCGGGACGATCGTGACGTGTCCGGATCCGATTTCCAGGATCGCAATCTGCGGGGTGCCGTTGAGGGGTTGCGCGTCGTAGAGGAACGCTACTAGAGCCCCATCCGGGCTGAAGGCGGCACCGTACGGGTCAGTGAAACTGAGCTTGTGGGTCGAGGCTACGCTCTCACCCGTCGACCGAACAACTTCCAGCGATCCGATAGGCTCCGCCTGAACGCCGCTCGGCTCGGGAGCCAGAGCCGTCGCGTGGTACACCGCCAGCATCGTGCCATCGCGCGACCACGCCAATGGCTCTCCGTCGCGTGGCTTGCTCACGCTGCCGTCCGCCGACACCACCACGTACTGGTGCTTCGTGCTGACGCTGGGGTCTCCGGTCCCCGGCACTGTGAGGGCGATCGCGCCGGACGGACCGGGCACGAGCATGTCGTACTGGCCGAGCTCCATGTAATCACTCGAACCGACCCGACCCAGGAACGTCGCGACGCCGCCGCTCCCGTTCCCGCGGTTGGAGAGAAACACGAACCTGTTCGCGTCGAGCCAGGCGAACGAAATCATCCCCACGCCGGACACGGAGCCGATCTCGGTACCCGATCGATCGAACAGGTGCATCACTGCGGAGTCCGTCGCATCGTCGACGATCGCGTATCTGGAGCCGTCCGGCGACCAGCCGGCAAACGCCAAATTCTTCCCGGTGAGGAGCACGGGAAGCGTTTCGCGATACGCCGGGTCCGTATGGATGGCGCTGGGCATCGGCGTGACTCCGGGCGAAGCGCTGGAACTCGGCGACTGCGTCGCCAGCGACGCGGCCGGAGAGCTGGTTCCGACGGGCCGCGGCTGCGGCCGCGGCGCACCGAACATCGAGACCGCCACGACCGCCACGACGACGAGTGCTGCCCCGGCGAGCGCGACGGACCGGGGCCGTCGCGGCAGGGAGAGACTGGGGATGGATCGGCGAAGGCGAAGCCCAAAGCCCGACCGACGATCCGGAAGCGCGGTAATGGCGGCATGCGCCTCGGAGACCATCGACCGGTCCACCTGCGCCGCGCGGGCCAGCGCGCGCTCAACGGCTTGCTCGAAATGGTCGCTCACAGCCGTACCTCCGCGTCGTATCCGGCCCGCAGACGCCTGAGCGCATGGTGAACGCGCGACCGCACGGTGCCTTCCGGGAGCCCGAGTATCTGCGCGCTCTCGGCCACAGGCAGACACCAGTAGTGATGGAGTGTCAGGAGAATTCGGTCCTTCTGGTCGAGCCGACCGAAGGCCCGGCCGAGTTGCCGCAGGTCGAACTCGCGTTCGAGCGAGTCCGGCGCGTCCGGGGTCTCGATCTCGAGGTTCAGCTCGACCAGATGGCCCCGCCGACGGACGAACCGGGTGGCGGACCGGATTACGATCCTGCGGAACCAGGCGGCAAAGACCTTCGGATCGCGCAGGCGATCGAGCGCTTGCCAGCTTGACAGCAGGGCGTCCTGGACTGCGTCCGCGGCGTCCGATTCGTTGCCCGTGATCAGCCGCGCGGCGCCCAAAGCGACGACGAGGTGCGGCTCGACGAGCCGGTCGAAGGCCAGGCGGTCGCCCCGGACCGCCTGCTCGACCAGGTCGACGGAAGCGCGACTGCCCTCCTCGTGCACTCGATCCTCCGAGTCGTTCAGGTCGACCATTGCGGTCTGCATGCCAATAAGAGGCCGAAGATGGCGCAGCGTTCAATCTTCGCCCCGCCGTGCCTCCCCGCCGCGACAGCCGGCCGTCAGAGCAGCGGCGGCCGGACCCACTCCTTGCCCAGGACGTGCTCATCGAGGAAGGCGAGCACCGTCTCGTACCAGACGCGGGCGTTGTTCGGCTTGAGGATCCAATGATTCTCGTCGGGGAAGTAGAGGAAGCGGGCCGGGACACCGTGTCGGCGCAGGTCGGTCCAGAGCCGCAAAGCCTCGCCGACCGGCACGCGGAAGTCGCGCTCGCCGTGGATCACGAGCATCGGTGTCTTGATCGAACCGATGTGGCCCGCCGGCGACTGGACGTCGTACAACTCGGGCTGGTGATACGGGTCGCCCATCTCGTGCTCCCAGTCGGGGCCCGTGTCGGTGGTGCCGTGGAACGGCCGCAGGTCCCACAGCGACGCGTGCGTCACGATCGCCCGGAATCGGTCCGTGTGGCCGGCGACCCAGTTGGCCATGTAGCCGCCGAAGCTGCCGCCTGCCAGAGCGGTTCGCGAGGCATCCAGATCGTCGCGCCCAAGCACCCCGTCGAGCGCCGCGATGATATCCGTATACGGCGCCTCGCCCCAGTGGCCCCAGCCTCGCTCCAGCATCTTCTGGCCGTACCCGGTCGAGATGGCCGGGTCCGGCATCAGAACCGCATACCCGCGCTCAACGAGAAGGTGCGGGTTCCAGCGCCAGCTCCACGCGCTCCACGACGCGACCGGGCCGCCGTGGGCGAAGACCACGAGCGGCGCCGGATTCGCGGCGGAGGCGTCCGGCGGGATGGCCAGCCACGAACCAATCTGCTGGCCGTCGGGCGCGGTGGCGAAAACCCGCTCCACGCGGCCTCGACCGGCCACTCCCCCATCGTCGATACTGCATGGCAATTCCACCGGCGTCTGGTCCGACCCCGTTGTTGCGAAGCGGACGATGCGCGGCGGCACCGACATCGTGGCCCGCAGGGCGTAGATGCTGCGCCCATCCGGAGAGGGGCAGAGGTCGCTGAGTGCGCCTTCGGACACCAGGCACGTGATCGTGCCATCCGCCAGATCGATGCGGAACGCCGCCACGAAACCCAGGCGGTCGGCGACGAAGTAGACGGCGCTCGAGTCTGGCGCCCAGACCGGCTGCTCGGGCCAGAGGTCGAGCGTGGCAGTCAGGTCGCGCCCTTCGCCGGTTGCGAGATCCACGAGCCAGAGCGACGTCGCGGCAGCCTTGTCCGGCGTACCGAAGCCGGTTCGTACAGCTACGACGGAACGGCCGTCCGGCGAGACCTTCGGGTGGCCGAAGTAGTAGTCGCCGTGCGCCAGCGTCCGCCTTGCCTTCGTTTCGACGTCGATGGCCACCAGATCGATCGGAGTCGCCGGCAGGTTCGACCATTCGCCCCACGCCGCTACGATCGTCCGGCCATCGGGCGCGACATCGAAGTCGGACTCGAGGAAGACGGGGCCAACGTCTCCGGTGACATCCACGGGCTCGAGCTTGGCCTCGGGATCGGCAGGCAGCGGCGCGACAAAGAAGCGCTGGCGCCGGGGGGCAAACCAGTGATCCCAGTACCGGATCGGATAGTCCTCGAAGAGCATCGCTTCGACTTTCGCGTCGCTGCGAGCTTTCGCTCGGGCGGCGTCGTCCCCCAGATCCGCGGCGGCCGGATGCAACAGCGCACCGAAGGCGATCGCGTCGGCGTTGAGGGCCGCGGCCACGCCCTCGATCCCGCCATCCGGCGCAAGCAACAGGCTGGCTTCCCCGCCTTCGCCGGGCAGGCGCCAGAGCGCCGCGATCTTCTTGTCCGGATCCGCCTTGGCGTCCGGATCGGGCCGCGCGGAAGTGAAGAGCAATGAGCCGTCGCGCGCGAAGGCGGCGGCCGATTCGCCGGCGCTCGAGCGCGTCAGACGACGTGGCGCGGTTCTGCCGGCGGGGTCCACCTGCCAGAGCGCGGACCGCATCTCGTTGGGCTCGGGGCCGCGCCGCAGAACGGCAATCACTAGGCGCCGGCCGTCGGGCGACAGCTTCAGACCGGATAATCGGGGGGCTGAGTAGAACCGGTCCAGAGTCAGCGGTTCGTTCATCAGCGGATCATCTCGCAACTCGGCGATCCTGGCCGGGCGGATTCGGATACCCAGTGTGGAAACTCGGGCGAGCCAGCGGCAATGCGTACCCCCCTCGGAGCTACCCGCGTACCGGGTCCCCTGCTATCATTCCGTGGCCCTCAGCGGGCATTCGGTCGGGGCGTGGCGCAGCTTNNGTTTTCGTTTGGCTGAGGATGGGCGGCGACCAAATTGCCGCCCTCGACATCGAAGCGGACGAACAGTTCGTGGACTGCTTGCTCACGGAGGCGGTCCGGCACCTTCGGATCACGCCAGATCGTGCCGAACTTGGCCAGAGCGTCGCGAGCCTCGCGAAGCTGAACCTCGTCCGGCGACATCGCTTCAGTGGGCTCGGGGCGCTCCAGACGACGCCAGGCGCGGCTGAATACGTCGATGCCAATGGATCCGGCGGCAAGCTGAGCTTGAAGTTCGGCCCGAGCTTCCGCGAGCGAGTCGGGGTCCGGCGCCGCAGCGGGTGGGCGGAACTGCCGCATGGCCGCGAGCACCTGCTCGATGTTCACCTCGTCGAACCGCAGATCATCGAAGGAGCGGGCCAGCTGCTCCTCATACCACTCGGCGCGGTACGTGGCCTGCACTCCGCACGCCGGGCGGGCGCTATGTCGAATGCGCCGGCGGCCGTTGCCCGCGTCCCCGTGGAAGCGCGAGCCACAGCCAAGGCAGCGCATCAGAGGCACCAGTGGATACGACCGGCGACCGTGGGAGCCGCCGCCCGCGCTGTGTGCGGTTCGGCGATGCTCGCGGATCGCCTGGACTCGCTCGAACAGAGCAGGGTCGATCGGCGCCTCGAAGGTCGCGGGCTTCTCTTCCTGATCGGGCTTGCCTTTATGGCGGATGGCCCGGCCGGCATACAGCGGGTTGGTCAGAATCTCGGTTAGTCCGGCCTCGGCGAGACCGAGTTCGTCGGCGAGATTCGTATCGCTCCAGGCACCTGTGGCATACAGCTCGAAGGCGCGACGGACGCGATCGAGGTCCGGCCCCTCGACCGGAGCCAGCAGCTGGCGCTCCCCCACCCGAGCGAAGCCCAGCGGAGCATTACCTCCCGGATCCGAATAGAGGCGCCACTTCTGCGCGTACCCATTGCCCACGTTTCGAGAAAGGCGCCGGATGTATGCGGCATCGGCCACNNNAGGCGCCGGTCTCAGCGTCCGCGACCATCCGGGCGAAGTCGGTCCGGCGCAACGTGTCCTTGCCCGATACGAGATCGACGTACTCGTGGCGCGTCGACCGCAGGCGGTAACGCTCCGCGAACTTCGACTGCTCGGCGCGCTGGATCTCGGG
>PMKN01000101.1:0-120 GCA_003158675.1 Chloroflexota bacterium
GCGCTCGAGCTGTTCAAGCCGTTTGTCATGCGCCTGCTTGTCGAGAAGGGCCACGCCCACAACATCAAGAGCGCCAAGCGCATCGTCGAGCGCGTTCGGCCCGAGGTCTGGGACGTTCTC
>PMKN01000101.1:130-3162 GCA_003158675.1 Chloroflexota bacterium
CTGCTGAACCGCGCGCCGACGCTCCACCGCCTGGGCATCCAGGCCTTCATGCCGATTCTTGTCGAAGGCTCGGCCATCCAGATCCACCCGCTCGTTTGCACCGCTTTCAACGCCGACTTCGACGGNNTCGACGGCGACCAGATGGCGGTTCACGTTCCGCTGTCCACCGCCGCCCAAGAAGAGGCGCGCACGATGATGCTCTCGACGGCGAACCTGCTTTCGCCGGCCGACGGCAGCCCGGTTGTGGCGCCCACCCAGGACATGGTTCTCGGCTGTTTCTACCTCACGATGGAGAAGCCGCTCGCCGAGGGCAAGAAGATGCGCCTGTTCTCGAGCGAGGGCGAGGCCATCCTCACGTACCAGCTGCGTGAAGTCACCCTCCACGAGCCGGTCGTCGCTATGGTCATGGCCTGGGACGAAACGGTCGAAGCCGTTGTCGAGACGCGGGTCCAGACCACGGTGGGGCGGATCATCTTCAACCAGATCGTGCCGGATCGGCTGCGCTTCAAGAACGTGAACATGAAGCGAACCGAGCTGCGACGTCTCGTCGACGAGTGCTACCGGATCCTCGGCCCGGCCGAGACCGCCGAGGTCGTCGACGGTGTCAAGGGCGTCGGTTTCACATATGCCACGCGTGGCGGCATGACGATCGCCGTCGGCGATATCGTGATCCCGCCCGACAAGGGTCGGCGCCTCGTCGAGGCCGACGCATCCGTCGACCAGATCGACCGCCAGTTCCAGCGCGGCCTCATCACCGACGACGAGCGCTACGAACAGGTCGTCGAGGTCTGGCAAAGGACTACCAACGATCTGTCTACCGCGATGATGGACGGCCTCGATGCCTTCGGCTCGGTCCGAATGATGTCGGATTCGGGCGCCCGAGGTAACAAGGGCCAGATCAGCCAGCTCGGTGGCATGCGCGGCCTGATGGCCGACCCGTCGGGCCGCATCATCGACGTTCCGGTGCGGAGCAACTTCCGCGAANNCACCCACGGCGCCCGCAAGGGTCTTGCGGACACTGCCCTGCGTACCGCGGACTCTGGCTACCTAACCCGCCGCCTCGTCGACGTGGCCCAGGACGTGATCACACGCGAGGAGGATTGCGGAACCCAGGAAGGTTCCTGGATCACCCGCTCTGAGTCCGCCGAGATCACCAGCAACGAGAAGGGCGCATACCAGAAGCGCATGGTGGGGCGCCTGAGCGCAGCCTCCCTCTACCATCCCGAGACGGGAGCCCTCGTCGTCGAGCGAAACCAGGAGATCAGCGAGGCCGTGGCGGCCGCGATCGACGAGTCGGGCATCGACGGCGTTCTCGTTCGCTCGCCGCTCTCGTGCGAGGCCCGCCAGGGCGTCTGTCGGCTGTGCTATGGGCGCAACCTCGCGACCGGCTTCCTGGTCGGTATCGGCGAAGCAGTCGGCATCATCGCCGCCCAGTCGATCGGCGAGCCTGGCACGCAGCTGACGATGCGGACGTTCCACACCGGCGGCGTCGCCGGCCTGGACATCACCGCTGGTCTGCCGCGAGTCGAGGAGCTCTTCGAAGGCCGCGTTCCCAAGGGCAAGGCCGAGATCAGTCACATCGACGGCATCGTCGAGATCGTCCGCGGCGACACCGGAACCCGCGTCAAGGTCACGAGCCGCGAGCAATACGACAACCACATCGCCCTGGCCGACGGCGTCGAGCTGCTGGCCGCGGCCGGAGACATGGTCGAGCCCGGCCAGGTCATCGCTCGCGCGGAGAGCGGCGACAAGTCGGCCGACGTCACGGCCCCGGCCAAGGGCTTCCTCGTCCGCGAAGGCGACGAGATCGTGGTCCGGTCCGAGGATACGGTCGAGCGCGAGTACGCCATCCCTCACAACGCCAAGCTCATGATCGAAAACGGGGCCGAGATTCGCGCCGGAGACGCCATCACCGACGGCCCGATCAACCCCCAGGAATACCTGGAGACGCGGGGCAAGGACTCGGTTCAGCGATACCTGGTCAAGGAAGTCCAGNNGAGTTGATCGATCGCCTCGACTTCGAGGAGGTCAACAACCGGGTCCTGGCCGAAGGCGGAGAGCCCGCCACTGCTCAGACCGTTCTGCTCGGCGTGACGAAGGCGTCGCTCAACACCTCCAGCTTCCTCGCGGCGGCCTCCTTCCAGGAGACGACTCGGGTGCTCACCGAGGCGGCCATCAACGGCGCGAAGGACCACCTCATCGGCCTCAAGGAGAACGTCATCATCGGCAAGCTCATCCCCGCAGGGACGGGCGCGCCGGCGAACATCGCCGCTGCTCGCGAACGAGCACGCCGGGCCGCCGAAGAGGCACTAGCCGGCGAATCGCTCGAACGGTTGCGTGGCCCGGAGTACGAGTACAACCCATTCCTTGAAGAGGCCGGCCAGCTGCCCTCAGACGAGACAGCGGACCTGGCAACGATCCTTGCCTCCAGCGCCAACGAGGGTCGCGACGACGAGGATCCGAACCCGTTCCTGAGTGCGCTCGGTGCCACGGGATCAGACGAGGAAGTGGATCTCGCGGCCCTGCTTGGGCGCGAGACTAGTGAGGAAGAGAAGTAGCCGCCGGGCAACCGGCGACTGCTCGGAATAGGGGAGCGGAGCGGGACCGCGAGCCACGTCCTGAGGTTTGACACCTCGCCTGGCCCACTGCTAAACTCCCCCCTCGTGGCTTCACCGGAGGCCGCGGTCGGCGTGTGCCGGTCGCGCGTCCTTGGGAGGCCATCCGGAATGCGGAGTACGAGCTGCCAGGCCTGCCCAGGTCGGAAAGCTGGGACCCGCCAGACCATCGAAGCGATCCGCGCCTGACAGATCGCCTCCATGTCGCGACCGGTGCCGCAAGTGCGGCCCATCGGACGCCGGAGGCCACCGCGGCGGCGCAGGTTCCCGTCGATCGGACCCGAGCCCGGGCCAAAGCCCGCCTCGAAAGGCCGTGTCGGCGTGGGGATCGGGCCGATAAGCGCAACAAGCAGCAACAGCAGGAACGAAAGGAGCAGCGTCTTCGTGCCGACGATCAGCCAGCTCGTGCGGCATGGC
>PMKN01000081.1 GCA_003158675.1 Chloroflexota bacterium
TCGATCACGATGGTTGGTGGAGTGTGTTCGGTTCCCTCCGGGCGCGCCATAACAACCTCAGGCAAGGCGAGGGCCAGGCCATTCGAGTAGGCGGCTGGTGACAGGCTAGCCGAGACGATCGACGGGCCCACGACAACGATGCGGTCGTACATGGCGTGCAACAGGTCCGCCCTGGCCTCCGGAACGTCGGCCTGAACCCACGTTTCGGCAAGTATTCGCAGCCACTCCACGGCCCGTTTCGCGGGCAGATCGCCGCGAGGGGTCGCATCAACAGTCGCAAGGTCCGATCGGAGCTGCCCCAGGCGTTCGAGGTAGCCCGAGTCGTCGATCCGTTCCGCGACGTGATCGAGGGCGAGTTCGCGCATCTGGCGCTCTATCCGAGCCCGGTCGAGACCGGCCGGTCGTTCTGCCGAACTGAGTGCGGCGATGACCCGCCCGACCGCGAACGCGTGCCGCTATCCTTGGTAACCGAGCTAGATGGAGCCTTGCTGGGACCCGGCGAGGTTGGCCATGCAGGCGGAGGTGGGTGGTGGAGGGCCTCTCGTTACGGAAGCGCAGCATGTTGCGGCCCTTGCTGGTCGTGGCCGCCTTGGTTGTGGTCGCACTCGTGGCCGTTCGTATCACCCAGCCGTCTACACCGGCGCCGACGCCCGAGCCTGGACCAGTCTCGGCAATCGAGGCCTGTCATCTTCCCGGCTCGGATGTGAAGGGCGGAGGCACCTACCAGTGGCAGTTGGTCGTCCGCCTCGACTCGCCGCAAGAGAGCGACTTGGTGTTCCTGTCAGGTTCCGACCGTGTTGTGTGCCAGACATACCGTGATTCGGACGGAACCTTCGACGTTTCCTCCACGAGCGGTGGCGGTTACGAGGCGACGGCCGGCAATGTGCTCACCTATGACATCGGGGGCCTCTCCGACTCGACCTATTCGGCGCAATTGGTCGGCGGCCAGGTGCCTTACGGCACGGCCTCGGTGGATGTAGTCACGACCGACGGCGACCATCACGCCGCCGCGGTCGCTAACGGCTGGTATCTCGGCTGGGCCACGACAATCGACCCGACAGATGGAGTCGTCGAGATCGATGCGCGCGACTCGACCGGAAAGGTCATCGCTCGTCTGGCCGATCCCTCTGGACTCCAAGCGGGTGGATCTGCCGCGCCGGCGTCGACGTAACCTTCCGATTGGGATGATGCCGCCGGGGGACAGACGCATGGAGTCCGCCACACAACATCACCCGATCGCGCTCGGCCCTGACCGGAGTCAGGCGGACACTACACGGGTGTCCATTCGGTGCATCTGCTGTCGCTAATCCGGCCCGTTCCCGAGGACAGGCTGTAGCAGCGCGGCCCCTAGCTGGAGCGCCCCCTGGACCTCGCGCATATCTGTGATCTGACCGCCCACCGACGCTGGTTGATAGGGGATCAGGCCGGCGGTCGAGAAGTCGTCTTCGGCAACCAGAATCCCGAACGTACGCCCGATCTGGGGCTCGACGATTTCGTCGAGCGGGCTGCCCGCTCGCTCGGCCGCATCGACGCCGATCAGGCGCTCGGCGTTCTCCGCCGACGCCTCGGTCAGGGCGATGGTGATGACCTCGCGAGGGTCGGCCACGTTGAGACACGAGAACATCCGATTGTCGGTGCCGAAGCCGGTATCGTGGAACCAGACCCGTCGGAAGTCCTCGTAGGTCTTCCCCTCCCGCAGCCTCCGCCGGACGATTGCGACGACGATCATTGGTCCGTTCCTCTCCTCAGATTCGGGTCCGGACTCATGATATTCCCGTGCCCGAGGATGAACTCGCTTCTGATGGCTCCCAGTAGATGCCAACAGCAGGCGTCGCGCTTGCTGTCGGAGGCCAGTCCGGAGTCGGGCCGACACTATACGGGTGAAGGTACAAGCGGCAACCAACGGCGTTCATTGCCAGGCCTCGGCGTGACGAACCGACGTCCCGGGATTGACCATCGCTGCCGGGGCATGCCGTCGGCGAGGCGTGGACCCGCGCCGGATCCAGCTCCTTCGACTGAAAGGGGGTCGAGAATGGCCGTCAGACGGTCACTCCAGGGCGAAGGTTCTTGCGCGGACGGATCAAAGGCGCCCAGCAGTTCTGCTCTCGTCAGCCCGGTCGTTGCTGCACTCCTGACTCTGGGGATCGCCTTAGCGGGATGCTCCAGCGGACCGCTGCCGACCGTTTCGTTCCAATCCCCGACGGAGACCGCGTACTCCTGGTTCCAAGCCATCAACGCTCACAACGAACCCTTGGCACAGGCTCACTTCACAGCCTCGTCGCGAGGCGCGATGGCCTGGTCCGACTTCGGCTCGATCTCATTCACGAATGTGAGTTGTCATCTGGTCGCACAGACAACGACCACCGCAGAGGTCGGCTGCACATTCTCGGAGGACGCGCCACCCGGCGAACAGGAAGATGCAGGCTGGACTATCTCGATGGAACGCCAGCCACCGGGTCCTTGGTTGATCAACAACTACGGACAGGGGTGACCGCGGCTGCGGCTTGGCGGCTAGCGTCGGCCAACAGCGATGAAGTGCCTGCTGGCTCCCATGAGTGAGGGTTCGCGTTCGATCGACTCGATAGCCCGCAGAACAGCCGCCCATCGGACCGGATCGTCATGTCGTTCAAGCAGATCAGGCATGAAGGACCAAGGGCCCTCGATGGCGACGATCTCCACGTTCGAGAGGCCCGCGTCGAGCGCCTCCTGACGAAGTTCGTCAGGGTGATGGAAGAAGGCGGTAGTGAAGTAGGCGCCGTCTGGTCCGGCTCGGTGCTGGCCATCCCGAACGTCCCGTTCGGCGATCGCAGCGAACCCGGAATCGAGAAGCGCCTCTTCGTGAACTCCACCAATTAGCGAGGCGAAGCGTGAGACTGCGGCCGCAGCCACTGGACCCCCTGGTCGAACTACCCGGAGCGCCTCTCGAAGCGAAGCAACGCGCTCGCTGCGATCGGTGAGGTGCTAGAGAGGGCCGAGAGAGATCGCTGCATCGAAGGATCCGTCGGCGAAGTCAAGGGAGCGAGCGTCTCCAACGAGCGCGGCAAATGGCTGGTCGGCGGCGCGGGCCTGGGCCTGCGACACATGAAGTGCGACAGGATCAATGAGGATGACCTCGTAGCCCTCGGAAGCAAGCCACGCGGCATAACGACCGGTGCCACCGCCGATGTCGAGCACACGAGCAGGCGCGTCTGGCAGATACCGGCGCAGCAGAACCTGGGTCCGCGAGTATTCGAGGAGTCCGTGGCCGGAGGTGAGGCGACCGTCCTCACGGCCTCGTTCGTAGTACTCCGCTATCTCGCCAGCGATCGTGTCCAATGCTTCTCCCATCGTCGGATGCCTATCTTCCCAAATCACCGCGATGACTGGGCCTGAGTGAAGCAAGTGGTTGGGGCGAAAGGACTTGAGGCCGAGATAACAAGCTAACCTGTGACGCGGCGAGCGGCGCCGGCGTCATGCGCGTTTGGGGAGCCCGGAGACTGCAGAAACGCCGGATGGGACCAACGAGGGCGTCGTTATCCGGTCTTTCTCACCGTGGGTTCGTTTCCTTGATGCTAGCCAGAAACTGCTCGCCTCAGCCGAGCTGTACCAGCCCGTGATCTTGGGTGATCCTGCGTCTTGTCGGTTCGGTATGTCCGGGCAGACTCGGGGGATCGTCGGCTCTGACGGAGTCAAACCCGCGTGTCCCACCACTCAGATAATGGTGCCGGGCCGGATAGCGGATGCCCCGGCCGACTATGCCAGGCCCGGGCGCTAATCGGCATGGCGGGTAATCTCTTGAGCTGCCATTGCAGTCGCTCGCCCCACAGAGCTTCAAGCAACTCCGCGGGCCCAGTGGTTAGTTGGCTGGACGAGTTCAGAAGCGAATAGCTGCGGCCGGTTCAGCCGTCCGGGGTCCGGCCGAAATCGACGGCAGCCTATTCGGCGGTCGTCCGGGAGAACGTCTTGTCATCCCGGATTCGGCCGATGCCGATGATGCGGCCGTCGATGTCCTGGACCTCGAACTCATACGAGCCGTAGGGCGTCATGGCCGGTTCGCGAACGATCCACGCGCCTTTCGCCCGGAGCTCCTCGAGCATGTCGTCGACCTCCTCGACAGTGGCGGGATCGAGGTAGACGTCGAAGCCGGCGCCGTAACGAACGGCGTTGGATTCGACCTCGCCATGTCTGGCCTGCACCAGAACGAGCTCGACGTCGTCGCGGTAGATCGTGGCGAAAGGCTCCTCGGCATCGTAGTGCTCCACGACCCTGAAGCCGAATACCTCGCGGTAGTAGCCCGCCGTCCGGCGCACGTCTGGCGTGACGAAGACGGCAGCGGCATTCAACAGCCTGGCCCGGCCCATCGTTCGGCTCCCTTCAATTCGACCATCTAACCACTTCCCTCGCCAACTGTGAGATGCGGTCTCGACCTGAGCGGATGGCCCAAAGCCTCGCCATGGCCCCCGACAATGACCGATTCACCAGCCCTTATCGTCGTACCGAGCCGGAGCGCAGACGTCCCAGACAATCAGTCAACAGGACCCCGGAAGTCGCGAGACTGAAGTCGCCTATCGGAGAATATCGCTACTTGGAAGGAACGCGTCAGCACCTTCCAATTGGTCGGGGCGGGAGGCTTAGAGCCGACACGATACGGGTGAAGGTCCGAGGTCCTCGGACTCGTGTGTGCCGGCAAGTCGGACACATCTGGCAGTTGATCCGCTCCGGGTTGCCCTCGTCTCACCAGCGCGCTCACTGCTAAGGTAGGGGAGGTCAAGAGCGAGGAGGTCAGAGCGCATGCGCATGACGGACCTGAAGGCCGGTTGGGCGATCCTCGGCAATGACGGGCACCGCTTTGGCACCGTCCAGCACGTGGGCCAGAACTACATCCTCGCGTCGAGAGCTGGTTTCCTCGGCCATCTCTACGTTCCCGCGTCCCACATCGCCAACGTAGAACATGAGGTGGTGTACCTCAACCTCTCGAAAAGCGAGGCTGATGCGATGGGCTGGGAGCAGCCACCGAGGGACCAGGACGCGCCGGAGACGTCACCAGAAATCGACCTGCATCGGCACGTCTGACGGACCGCTCAATCGCACGATCCAGCGATAGGGTGGGGCGACCGGCCGTCGGCCAGTCGAGGCTGGCGGGGCGGTTGACGCGGAGACGTACAATCGCGGCCGAGCCACGCCGTTCGATCGTCGCGGAGGAGACCCAGGTGTCAATGCTGTCCTGGATCACGCGAATCCTGACGGGCGCGCCGGATGCGTCGGCAGCGGAGCCGCCGCCGCGCCACGAGCGACGCGAGGCGGGTCGTGAGCGGCATCAGGAGACCGGCGAACCGGCCTGGGAGAAGAGCGACCGGCTCGACGACCCGCCGGGCACGGGGAAGCGCAATCCTGACGCGGCGCCGGAGATCCTGGGCGACGTCTGACGCCGGCCACAGAAGGGTACGGCCCCCGTCGGCCCGTCGAGGCCGGACGCTCCGTCAGTCAATGAACGTGGTCACGTTCTTGCCGCCGGCCAAGGCCACGCATCTCGGGGGGGTCGCGTGTGAGTCGCCCCGTGCGAAGGAGGCATCGGTCCAAGCGCCAAACGCGGAACGATCAGGTCATAGGGTCGAACTTACAAGCCCTCGGTCGGCCGCCGACGGCACGGGGTGGGCGCTTGCGGGATCACGGGGACCCCAGACATGCCCGGTCCGCTCACGTCAGACTTCGGCCTCGGTCGGCCTGAACGTCTCGTTAGGTTCGAGGACTGCCTGCCGCTGGAACTGGGTTCGGTAGAGCTCCGCGTACACGCCGCCCGCAGCGATCAGATCGGTGTGCGTTCCTCGCTGCACGATCCGCCCCTCGACGACGACGAGGATCTGATCGGCCTCGCGCACAGTGGAGAGGCGATGGGCGATGACGACGGAGGTGCGGCCGGCCAGCGCCGTCTTGAGCGCCACCTGCACCGCCAACTCCGACTCCGAGTCGAGGTGAGCCGTCGCCTCGTCGAGCACCACGACCTTGGGCGCCTTGAGCAGCAGCCGGGCAATCGCGATGCGCTGCTTCTCGCCCCCCGATAGCCGGTAGCCCCGATCACCGACGACGGTGTCGAGGCCGGCCGGGAGCGATTCGACCAGCGGCATGATCTGCGCGGCCCGCAGCGCCTCGTCTAGCTCCTCGCTGGAAGCGTCTGGCTTCGCGTACAGCAGGTTGGCCCGGATCGTGTCGTGGAAGAGATGGGCGTCCTGGGTAACCACTCCGACTTCGCGACGGATCGAGTCCAAGGTCGCATTGCGCAGGTCCACTCCATTGATGCGAATTGCACCCGAGCGCACGTCATACAGCCGCGGGACGAGGTGGCTGATCGTGGTTTTGCCGGCGCCGGACGGACCGACCAGCGCCACCAGCTGGCCCGGTCGTGCAGTGAACGACACGTCGAAGAGCACCTGTTGGGAGGGAGCCTGGTCGAGCACCGCGACCGACTCCAACGAAGCCAGGGACACTTCCTCCGCCTTCGGGTAGCTGAAGTCGACATGGTCAAACTCGATGGTGGCCGGGCCATCCGGGATGGCTGTGGCGCCCGGCTTTTCCGCGACCATGGGTTCGAGGTCGAGCACCTCGAAGACGCGGTCGAAGCTGACCAGTGCGGTCATGATGTCGACCTGCACGTTCGAGAGGGCCGTTAAGGGGCCGTACAGCCGGTTCAGGTATGCGGTCAATGCCACAACCGTGCCGACCTGCAGCGCGCCGTCGGCGGCGAGCACGCCGCCCCAGCCGTACACGAGGGCGGTGGCGAGCGAGGCCGTGAGCAGGATCGCGGCCATGAACACCCGCGTGTACATGGCCTGCGTGACTCCGATGTCGCGCACCCGGCCCGCCTTCTCCTCGAAGCTCCGGATCTCGCGCAGGGGCTCGCCGAACAGCTTGACGAGGAGTGCCCCGGCCACGTTGAAACGCTCGGCCATCATCGAGATCATCTTGGCGTTGAGGTTGTAGCTCTCGCGGGTTAGCGCCTGGATTCGCCGGCCCACCCAGCGAGCCGGCAGCAGGATGATCGGGAGGAGGGCGAGCGCCACCAGCGTGATCTGCCAGGACAGCAGCAGCATGGCGGCGAGGGTGATGGTCACGCCGATGACGTTGCCAACCACCGACGAGAACGTGTCGGTAAACGCCTGCTGCGCGTCCAGCACGTCGTTGTTGAGCCGGCTCACCAGGGCACCTGTTTGGGTCCTGGTGAAGAAGGCGATGGGCATGCGCTGGAAGTGAGCGAACACCTGCGTGCGCATGTCGAAAATGAGGCTCTCGCCGACCCGCGCGGAGATCCACCGCTGCCACAGGGACAGGGCCACGTCCGAGAGAGCCAGCAGGGCGAGCAGCAGTGCCAGCTTGACCACCACGCCAGAGTCGTGGGGCAGGATGCCGTCGTCGATGATGGCCCGGTAGATGAGTGGGTTGGCGGCGCTCAGCAGGGCATCGAGGATGATCAGCGCGAGGAACACCAGTAGCATCCGCCGGTAGGGCCGCGCGAAGCGCGCGATGCGCCGCAGGATGCCCGGCGAGAGCTTCTGGGAGGTAACCGACTCGTCCCGGCGGAACGAGCGCATCAGCCCCCCGCCTCCGCCTCCGCCCATGCCGCGCCGCATGCTCATCGGCCGCTCCCGGCCCCCCGCTGCGCGGGCGCGCCGGCCGCACACGGTTGCCCGAACGGCTCGCCGCGCGCGGCGAGCGCGAGATCGGTCGAGGTCGGCGGCGATGACACCATCATCCGGATTCCTTCTCCGTGCGGCGCGGCGGTCCAGAGGCGCCACGCCTCCGAACCCTCCGGCTGTGGCAAGGGTATCCGGTTCATCCCAGACAACTGCTGATGCTGTGGCCGATCAGCTTCCGGGGCCAAATCGTCAGCCAGTCGGTCGGCCAGGCGTCGTCAGGTCAGGCCTGTGGGCGTAAACGCAGGCGAGCTCGATACGTCATGGGAACCTCACGGACAGTCCCGAGAGGAAACCGGGCAAGCGTCGGGCGAAGCGGAATCTGCGTGCGCGCTTGCACGACGCAGCCATAGGATCGCTTGAACTTCTCGGGCGGCGAGTGGCTGCTCGCTGTGAGCGCCGATCCAGGCGTTCTACATGCCGAAGATCTGTCCTACGGACGTCAAGCGTGAGTTCTGATCTGTTGGTCGGGGCTGACGACGCGCCCGCCAGAGAGCAACGAGGCCATCCTTGACACGAACGACCTACATCCCTAGTCTGATGTGTACCACGTTATCCGATATACGTTGATAAGAGGTAGCTGGCGGCGATGAGTGGTCGGATCAGGACGCAACTTCTCAAGGGGACCACGACGCTGCTCGTCCTGACCGTGCTCCGTGACGGCGAGCTCTACGGCTATGAGATCGCGCAGCGGATCAACGAACGGAGCAGCGGTGCGTTCGTCCCAAGCGAGGGATCGCTCTACCCGGCCCTTCATGCCCTCGAAGCGGATGGCGCGCTCGAGGCCAGCTGGCGAGACAGCGATCGCGGCCCGCGCCGCCGCTACTACAAGATCACGAAGGTCGGGCTCGGCATGCTCGAGAAGCACGCCCAGGAGTGGGCTGCCTTCTCGCTCGGCATGGCCCGTGCCGTTGGGGGAGCGGACCAGCGGTGACTGCCTGGCTATCGGTCCTCGTCATCCTTGGTGGCGGAGGAGCGTTCCTGGTCGCCTCGGTCGCGCTGGTGCGGCGGAGCGAACGCCGCCTCGGCACAGGGTCTGACGAGTCGGACTCACCGGTCGCGCTCGGACAGACTGGCGCTGCCGAGATATCGGCCTTCCTCGATCGAATGGCGGCGGAGCTCGAGCTGCCGGCGGCCGATGTCGCTGAAGTGCGGGCCGAGCTCGTCGATCATGTACATGACTCGATTGCCTCTCTGGAAGCCGAAGGGTTTGAGCCAGAGAGGGCCATCCGAGAGGCCTTGGGACGCCTGGGACCGCCCGCTGAACTCGGCCGGCAGCTGCGTGCCGCCCATCAGTCGACCAGACGGCTCCTGGCCGGTGCCGGTGGAGGTGTCTTTGCCGCGGGCGGCGGTTTCGTGCTCGGTTATCTCGGCGGGATAGTACTGGGTCTGCTGGGTTTCCTCGCAGTGTTCGCTGTGGGAGCCCTCCTGGCGGTGGTCGGCCTCCGCCTGCCGGACATCACGTCACACGATGGTGGGAACACGATCAACTCGCTTCTCTACGGCACGGTCCTCGCGGTGGCGGCCGCAACCGCCACTCGCTACGCGGTCCGCACCTCGGCCGGCCTGAGCCGGCGCGCGCCGCGCACCGTGGCGGTCTTCTGGGCCGTGGCCGGCGCGNNCGTCTTCGGTTGGCTAGCTCTCTTCGGAATGCGCGGCCCGCAAAGCTGGCCGGGCGTCGCCCTCGAGCTGTGCATCCCGGTGATCGCGGTCGCGAGTGCGTTCGTTTGGATCGAGCGACCGATGCCACACGTCGGCCGTTGGGCCGTCATCGTCGCGGCGCTGAGCGTCGTCGTCATGTCACTCGGCGTCGTCGCTTTCAGCGTCTCGTCCACCAGCGGGGACGCGCTGCCCAGCGGGGGCGCGATGCCCAGCCTGGTCGTTTGCTCGGGGCCCGATCAGAGCACGTCGTGCCAGCCCGACCTCCATTTCGACACCGTCGCCCCAATCGCGCCGGCGCGCTGGCTCCCTGCGGGGTCGCTGAGCGATGTGTCGTACTCGTCTGGAGCGTCCGGAAGCAGCTTCCACGACCAGTTCGGCGCCGGGCAGCCAGCGCCGTCGACTGCCCGGAGCCTCTCGAACTGGACCGACCTGCGATTCGAGGCGTGGCACGCGCTTCCGATGGACGAACCCGGTCCGGACGGGATCGACACGCGGTACTCGGCCCCATTCGCAGTCCAGCCCGCAGTCTCGAGTGGCAACGCCCTCACGGCGGTCTTCCACTTCGAGCGGCTCCGAGACGCTGGGTCGTGGTGGGTCGTGCTCACCGCTGTTGGTCCGGATGGA
Organism: Chloroflexota bacterium; assembly: GCA_003158675.1. Taxonomy (GTDB): domain Bacteria; phylum Chloroflexota; class Limnocylindria; order Limnocylindrales; family CSP1-4; genus Fen-1039. Next base: position 9,954 of record PMKN01000081.1, read on the forward strand.
CATCGCTACCTGCTCGATGACGGTCAGAACGGCACCAGCTACTTCAACGGGTCGGCCTGGGACTGGCTGACCGCGCCGCAATGAACCGCAGCGATGCCTCGGCGGCCGTGCCGCCACTCGCGGACGCTCGCGAACGGGTGCTCGTCGCGGTTGACGAACTAGACGGCGGGGCTGCGACTGGCCCCGCCATCCTCGGCCGCATGCACGAGCGATTGACTGATACCGAGCACGGAGAGAGACTCGGAGCCGGTCCGAACTCGGGTGACCAGAGTTTCCTTTACCCGGCGCTGCACAGCCTGGAGGCCGACTGGCGGATCCAGGCCAGGTGGCTCCCAGACGCCAACGGCATCCGCCACCGCACCTACCGAAAGCGGCGCCTGCTACCACCGGGACTCGTCTGGACCCAGCGCAGCTGATGCCCGCCTTCGTGCGTCCGGGCATGACCCTGCTCAACGAGGCCGCGGTATAGAGCGCGGTCTCCAGGAGCCGCTGAGCGCTCTCGACCGTGCGAAGACCTGAGAAGTCGTAGATGGTCGCGACGCTTCGAGCCTTGCGCCGATGGTGGCCTCCAACGCGCCGAGCCTCCTGCGCCGCGTCGGAACTGTCGGCCCAGCTGCCGATTCGTCCTTCACGCAACCTGCATAGCGGGTAAGGTATGCGGGTTCGACTCATGCGAACTGCGTAGGAGCCGATAGGGGGCGCTTCGAGCGCCAGGGGGCCGTCACCGTCAGGCGGCTGGCAGAGGAGGGGGCGCCGGCGGCGCCCGATGATCGATGGGCATTCGCAGTCTGCGCACAACGGTCGTCGCTCTCGCCGCGGTTCTGGTTCTCGTCGTTGGTACCGCCGGGCAGGCCCTCGCCTGCGGCACGCGTGAGCGAAACGAGAACCTCCATCTCGAGACGAGCGTTGGCTTCCCGACACTGTCGCCTTCGATCAGCCTCAGTCTCGCGGTCGACCGGCAGACCGCGATCCCCGGCGACAAGCTCACATACAGCGCGGTAGTCACCAATACCGCCTCGAACCTGACGATCACCGGTGAGATCCAGGCCAGCAACTCGAACCGCACGGCCGCCACGATCGGCGCCTGGTATGACGTTGTCTCGAGCGATCCAAAGGGCCGCTGCGGGGACTGCGATCAGGACAGCCACGGGAATGACAAAGATAAGTGGACACCGCTGGCCGCCGCTGCCGGAGCGCTCGTCGGACGCATGCCGGTCCAGAAGGCGCCGACCGCGCCGGGCATGACCTTCAGCGCCGTTCCGGTCACAGCCAAGGGCGTGACCTACCCGAGCGGCACAGACACGATCAGCGGCACCTCCATCGGTCCGAGCGCCACGGCCCGCTGGGAGTTCACCGCGGTGCTCGCTCTCACGCCGGCGCAGGCCAAGGCCCTCTTCAAGGGATCCGAGGCGCTGCCGATCCGCCAGAGCTTCCACGCCGAGCCGACCAGCGGCATTATCGCGGACTCGAACGAGGCAACCCTCGCCAGCGTCAACTTCTGCCAGCAGCTCACGATGAAGAACTCCGGCAGCGCCACCAACGTGAGCGTCGCCATCACTCTGCCCGACGGGACGGTCCGGACTCTCAACAAGTCCACGACGGCAGCCCTCGAATCCATTGCCCCCGGCGCTAGCGCGACCGCCACGACCAGCTATACGGTTCCCGTGCCTGCCGCCAAGGGCGCATCTGAGACCGACGCCGCCTATCACGCCCGCCTGGCGGCCCTCGACGCAAAGAGAATGACGGCATCGGCCACGGCCAGGGTGGGGACAGCCGGCCTAAGTGTGGCCGCTCCCGCCCCCGCCACCACCACCGAGACCGTGCCGATCCTCTCTCTGACCAAGACCGGCCCAGCAACCGTCGATGCGGGCAAGAGCGCGACATACGATCTCGCTCTCTCCAACAATGGCTCGGCCTCGGCCCGGAGCCTGACTCTGGCCGACTCGCTGCCGGACGGCACTGCCATCCCCACGGGCGGCACGCCCGCAGCTCTTGCCCCGGCCGCAACCGGCACCGCGCACGCCAGTTACGCCGTGCCGGCCGCCCAACCTGCGGGCGATCTCACCGACACGGCGTCGCTGCGGTGGACCGACGCCAACGGCAACATATACGGCCCGATCAGCTCCAACGCGACCACGAAGGTGACCCGGCCGACTGTAACGGTGACGGTGATCGTGACCGCCTCGAGCGGCTCGATCACATACGGCGGCGCCGTTCCGGCGATCACGCCTTCCTACTCCGGCTGGCTCGGGGGCGATGGTCCGGAGGTTCTGACAACGGCACCGGCCTGCACCACCACGGCCACGAATAGCAGCGGCGTCGGAACCTACAAGACGAGCTGCTCTGGCGCGGCCGCTCCCAACTACACCTTCAGCTATGCCGAGGGCACGATCACCGTGAAGGCGGCGCCCGTCATCGTCACGGCCTCGAGCGGCGCGATCACATACGGCGGCACCGTCCCGGCGATCACCCCGGGCTACTCCGGCTGGGTCGGTGGCGACAGCCCTTCGGTCCTGACCACAGCGCCGACCTGCACGACCACGGCCAAGAGCGCCAGCCTCGCCGGCACCTACAGCTCTAGCTGCTCCGGGGCCGCCGCTCCCAACTACACCTTCAGCTACGCCGATGGCAGCGTGACCGTAAATCCGGCTCTCGTGACCGTGACCGCATCGAGCGGCTCTATGACCTACGGGGCCACGGTGCCAACGATCACGCCTTTCTACTCGGGTTGGGCCAAGGGCGATGGTCCGGCCGTCCTGACCAGCGCGCCGACCTGCTCAACAGCGGCCACGAGCACGAGCGGCGTCGGCACATACAAGACGAGCTGCTCAGGGGCCGCCGCTGCCAACTACACCTTCAGCTATGTCGATGGCAGCGTGACCGTCAATCCGGCCCTCGTGACCGTGACCGCATCCTCTGACTCGATGACCTACGGGGCCACGGTGCCGGTTATCACGCCTGCCTACTCCGGCTGGGTCAACGGTGAGGGCCCCTCGGTTCTGACAACTGCGCCGACCTGCACCACCACGGCCACGAAGAGCAGCCCCGCCGGCACCTACAGCTCTAGCTGCTCCGGGGCGGCCGCTGCCAACTACACCTTCAGCTATGTCGAGGGCACGATCAGCGTGAACCCGACCGTCGTGATCGTGACCGCCTCGAGCGGCTCGATCACATACGGCGGCGCCGTTCCGGCGATCACGCCTTCCTACTCCGGCTGGCTCGGGGGGGACGGCCCTTCGGTTCTGACAACGGCGCCGGCCTGCACGACCACGGCCACGAGCGCCAGCGGCGTCGGAACCTACAAGACGAGGTGCTCCGGGGCCGCCGCTCCCAACTACACCTTCGTCTACGCCGACGGCACGATCACCGTCACCCCCGCGCTCGTCACGCTCACCGCGCCGTCGGGCTCGATGACCTACGGCGGCACCGTTCCGGCGATCACGCCTGCCTACTCCGGCTGGGTCGGTGGCGACGGCCCTTCGGTCCTGACCAGCGCGCCGACCTGCACGACCACGGCCAAGAGCGCCAGCCTCGCCGGCACCTACAGCTCTAGCTGCTCCGGGGCCGCCGCTGCCAACTACACGTTTGCCTACGTCGAGGGCAGCGTGACCGTCAATCCGGCTCTCGTGACCGTGACCGCATCGAGCGGCTCGTTGACCTACGGGGCCACCGCGCCCGCCATCACCGCCTCCTACTCCGGCTGGGCCAACGGCGAGAGCCCCTCGGTTCTGACAACGGCACCGGTTTGCACGACCGCGGCCACGAGCGCCAGCCCCGCCGGCACCTACAAGACGAGCTGCTCGGGCGCCGTCGCTCCCAACTACACGTTCGACTACGTCGACGGCAGCGTGACCGTCAATCCGGCCCTGGTCACCGTGACCGCATCGAGCGGCTCGATGACCTACGGCGACACGGTGCCGGTTATCACCGCCTCCTACTCCGGCTGGGTCGGAGGCGACGGCCCTGCGGTCCTGACCACAGCGCCGACTTGCACCAGCACGGCCACGAGCGCCAGCGCCGCCGGCACCTACCCCTCGAGCTGTTCAGGGGCAGCCGCTGACGACTACACCTTCAGCTATGTCGATGGCACGGTCAGCGTCAACGGGGGCACAACCACTGGCCTTACACTCTCGCCCCAATCCGGCGGGCCGTTGCCGCTCGGCAGCTCCTACACGTTCACTGTCACAGCCACGGACTCGAACGGCGAACCCGTCTCCGGAGCGGCCGTAGCACTGACCGTCGACGGACCAAACGCAGCCACGACAACCATCACAACCGGTGCCGACGGCAAGGCCACCTACTCCTACACAGGGGTCAACGCGGGTACGGACTACGCTCAGGCGACCGGCACTGACGCAACCGGGCCGATCGCCTCCAACACGCTCTCGGTGGTCTGGTTCGTGCCCGACGTCGCGGTCAGCTCGAACACCATTCATGGCCGGTTCTACATCACCTCCCCGGACAGCTACTCGTTCACGGCTCAGCCGTCCTGGACACCCGCCTTCGAGCAGGACTTCCCGACCATCGACTTCAACCCGGCGAAGGGCTTGATCCCGGGCAACGTCTCCGGATTCGACTGGGAGGACACCCACACATTTACCGACATCACCACCGATCCGAGCGGCCATTTCACAGGCTCGATCACAGCACAGGGCAACGGTCACGTCGCCGGAATCGGGGATATGGCTGCTTTCAACGACGTGTTCACAGGCAATCTGGCCATCGCCCACGCCGGCAACTACACCTTCGACTTCGGCTGCGACGACGGCTTCATGTTCTTCGTCGGCGGTGGCGCTACTCATGTTTCGGGTTGGGAGGCCTTTGCGCCGTCCGTCTCGCCCTTCACGGGCCTGCCTCTCATGGGCGGCTGGAATTACGTGTGGCCGGGCCAGGACATGCAGGAGGTCGTCAACTTCCCGGCCCCGGGCGTCTATCAATTCGAACTCGATCACGAGGAGGCCGCGAGCGGCCTGGTCCAGATGACCATGAACGTTCAGGTTGGCTCGGGGACCTCGCAGGCCGACTTCTCTCCGCTGGCCTCCACAGCCAGTCTGATCCTCTCGCCTGCCGTCACGACTCCCGCCGGCACCGGTGAGCGCCGGACGTTCACCGCGTTCGCCCAGGCACCCGATGGTTCGCCCGCAGCGGGCGTCTCGGTTCGCTTCTACCTCACCAACAGCGGCCAGATAGCCACGGTGACCACGGACTCCCGCGGTCTTGCCTCCTTCTCATACTCGCGCGATGTAACCGTCACAGATGCGGTCTTTGCCGAGGCCTCGATCGCCGGGCTGCCGGTCGAATCGACCGTCGTACTCCAGCAGTGGAATGCCGTCGCGCTCACGCCGCCTGCGATCGGTGCGCAGACCCCACTGGACGGCACCGAGATCGCTGCGCCTACGCAGGTCACCGCCGCCTTCACGCCCCCGGACGGCCAGACGATCCGTGACTGGAAGGTCGAACTAGCGCCCACCGACGATCCTTCGGCTTCGAAGCTCCTTGCCTCGGGTTCGGGCACGCCGCCCGCGACCCTCGCCACCCTTGATCCCACGGTTCTCGCCAACGGCGATTACAGGATCACGATCAGTGCCTTCGCCTCGGGCGGCGGTGGCCTGAGTTCCGCGGTCGATGTCATCGTCAGCGGCAACCTCAAGCTCGGCCGATACCAGGTCACTTACCAAGACGCCAACGTCCCGGTTGGCGGCATCCCGATCCAGGTTCAGCGGACCTATGATTCGTTCGACAAGAGCCAGGATGCCTTCGGCGTTGGCTGGACCCTCGGAGTCGCCAACTTCCGCGTCTACACCAACGGCGCTCTAGGAGAGAGTGGCTGGAGTCAATACGACTCGGGCTGCTTCATGGCCGGTCTTGGCGGCGGTCTCTGCCAGATGGCCTGGGCGACCGCTCGGCCCCACTTCGTCTCCGTGGTCTGGCCCGACGGTCACACCGAGACCTTCGACTTCACTCCGACCGGCGGGTCCAACCTGTTCTGGCTCGGCTCGGCTGCATTCACTGCGCGACCGGGTTCCACTTCCAAGCTCGAAGTTACTGGTGACACCAGCCTCTCATACAGCGGCGACGGCGACCTCTACGGCGGCATCGGTGGCCCGGTCTTCAACCCAACCCGCTTCACCCTAACGGCCCGTGATGGCACCGTCTACCTCCTCGATTGCGCGAGCGGCCTCGTCTCTGAGACCGACCGCAGCGGCAACACCGTCACGGTCGATTCGTCCGGCATCCACAGCTCGCTCGGTCCGTCGATCACGTTCACGCGCGACGCGAGCGGCCGAATCTCCAAGCTCACCAAGCCCGACGGCACGACCTTTTCGTACGGGCACAACGGTGCCGGCGATCTCGTCTCGGTCACCGATGAGCGCGGCAATACCGCAACCTACGACTACGACGGCAACCACAACCTCACCAAGACGATCGACCCGAATGGACAGCCGCTCCGGACCCTCGTCTACGACACGAACGGCCGACTGCAGTCGATCGCGGATGGGGCCGGCAACACGACTACGCTGGCACTCGATCCGAACGCTCGCACCGAAACCGTCACCGGTCCGGATCCGCGCTTGACCACTATCAGCTCTATGGACGCGAGGGGCGATATCGTCCAGGTCGACGAAGTCTTCGATGGCAAGAAGATCACGACGAAATTCACCTATGACGAGTTCGGCCACCTCCTGTCAGAGACCGACCCAGCCGGGCACGTTTCACAGGTCACTTACGACCTGGCCGGCTCACCCGTCACGGTCACGGGGACCGATGGCGGTACCTGGCAGTTCACTTACGACGACCACGAGAAGCTGGCCTCAGTCACCGATCCATCGGGTCGGCAGGTTGCCACGCTTACCTACGACAGCCACGGCAACTTGATCTCGAGGAGCACGGCCGACGGCGGCACTACGACCTACAGCTACAACCCCAGCGGCCTCGTGGGTTCCATGACCGATCCTCTGGGCCACACGACCTCCTACGGCTACGACAGTGCCGGCCGCGCCACCACTGTGACCGGCCCAGACGGCCGCATCTGGGGGTACACCTACGACGCGGACGGCCGCACCTTGAGCGTGACCGATCCTGCGTCCCAGCAGACGACCTTCGGCCACGACGCGGCAGGCAACCTGACGAGCGTCACCGATCCCGCCGGCAATCGCCAGGGCTATGCCTATGACAGGCTGGGCCATTTGTCGAGCGCGACCGATCCGCTGGGTCACGTCACCAGCTACAGCTACGACGCCGCCGGCCGGATGGCGAGTCTCACCGATAGAAACGGGGCGACGACCGGAGTCGAGTACGACTCCGCAGGACGGATCATCAAGGTGAGCCTGCCCGGCGCCAGCTCCCTCACCTACACCTACGACCCGCTCGGTGAGCTTATCGAAGCCGACGACAGCGACGCCGCCCTGCAATTCACCTACGACGACACCGGCAATGTCGTTAGCCAGACCAGTGCCGGCACAGCTACCAGCAGTCAGCCGTCAGTTGCCATCTCGTTCGGCCGAGACGCAGCGGGCCGACTTACCAGTCTTGGCGCACCGTGGGGCACGACCACCTATGCCTACAACACCAACGGCCAGCTGGCCGGGGTCACCGATCCGACGGGTGGGCTGTTCAGCCTGGGCTACGACCCACTCGGACGTCTCGCATCCATGTCGCGCCCCAATGGCGTGACCGACAGCTACGTCTACGACGCCGCCGGCGAGCTCATGTCGCGAACCTCGACGAAGGGCACGAGCCTGATCGACGCTCTCTCGTACACCTACGATTCCACCGGCCGGCGCACGAGTAAGACCGATTCGGCCGGCACCACCACCTACAGCTACGACGCGGCAGATCGCCTCATCAGCGTTCTTGCTCCGGCCGGCTCGAGCCTGCCGAGCGAGTCGTTCACCTACGACGCTGTCGGCAGCCAGACCCAGGCCGGCCAGACCTACGACGCCGCGAAGCGCTTGCTCTCCGACTCGACCTACACCTACGCCTACGACGCCGAGGGCAACCTGACCCGCAAGACCGAACGCGCCACCGGCAAGGTCTCCACCTACGCCTGGAACGCTCTCCAAGAACTGACCTCGGTCACCCTGCCCAACGGCACTACCGTTACCTACCGCTACGACGCGCTGAGCCATCGGATCGAGCAATCGACCGCCACCGGCACCACTCGCTACATCAATATCGGAGCCAACGTGCTTGCCGGATACGACGGAGCCAACGTCCTACGGGCGACCTACGTCACGACGCCCGTCACCGGTGTCTTGCCCGGTGTGCCGCTGGAATCCGTCCTGGGCTCGACCAGGAGCTACCCCCTGATGGACGGCCTTGGCTCGGTCACCGCAGTCACCGACTCCTCGGGCGACGTCAGCTCTTCGTTCGCATATGCGGCCTACGGCGCGCCCGTCGGATCCTCCTCGGGCACGTATGCCTACGGCACTTACGGCTACGACAGTTCCACGGGCCTTTACTACGCCCGTGCTCGCTACTACGACCCGAGCACGGGGCGGTTCTTGAGCGAGGATCCGCTCCATGGCTCGGAGACGTACGGCTACGCGGTTTCCAACCCCACCAATGCTGTGGATCCCACCGGGGCAGAGGCGGCAGCGGATTACAGCTCGCTCCTGAACGACATCTGGAATGGCGCCGTCCAAGGCGCGACCCTCGCCACGATCCATGTCGAAATGAAGACGATTCTGCACCGGGGCATCGATCACCCGGAGGAAGATTTGACCGGCATCTCCATCGGGGGTGCCTGTGGGGCGTTCACGCCGTATGTCAAATTCCTCGCGGAGGACGCGTTCGAGGGCATGGCGCAACCATCGGCCGCGGCCCTGATAACCGCAGGGGTCTTCACTATTGCCCTGGCGGCGGACGCAGGAATGTGGCAGGCGCTCATCCTGGCCCAGATGGGGTTAGGAGAGCGGCCGGATCCAATTGGGATCGGCCTCGATAGCGGCATAAGCGGCACGGCGGGGATGCTCGAGGACAGCGGCAACCCGGACGCTGTGGCCGTCGGCTGGGCTATAGACCTGACCTGGAATCTCGACCCGTTCCACTAGTCCGGCAGGCGCACGACTCCGGCGGTCTGGGCGACCAGATCCAGACCGCCGCCAGATCTTGCGATTGTCCGGCCGCTGCCGTGCGTGGACCTATCCGGAGGGTGTCAGAGAACCATAGACACGAGCCTGGACCAATGGAGCCCATCGCTAGCGCCATGCGCGAGCTTGTTCGGTCACGCGTCGGCACCTTGACGGGTCCCAGTAGTCGTCGTACTCCTTCTCGTATTCCCGTAGGGCCGCCACCGACCGGCTGTTGGTCGGCCGCCAGGAGACCAGCACTGCCGCCAGACACTGGCGTCGGAAGTGGCCGAGAAGACCACCGGTCGCGACCTCGAGACTCGTGAGAAATATCTTCGTGCTGGCGTCGATGCTGGTTCCAGTCGCAGACAAGAAGTTCTGGCCTCCGAGCATCCCGGCCCTGCCGGTGAATGGGACGAAGACAACCTCAAGACTGCCCGCGTCCTCGCGCCGGATGACGTGCGATGTCGTCCCGTACGCGTTACTGATGCTGTCGAACTGGATCTGAGTCGGCGAGACGGTGAGTGTCCAGCCGGCAGTCTCATGCGACCGGCAAGGCGACGCCAGGAAGAACAACCCGAAGGTTCCGGCGTCCAGCGCCGGGATGGACGGCCTTGCCGACCAGGGTCTCGACGCCAGTGCCAGCGGTGGTACCATACGTTCGTGGACAAGACGACAATCTACCTCCCCGCAGAGCTCCGGTCGGCCGTCAAGCGGACAGCTCGACGACGGGGCGTCTCGGAGGCGGAGGTTATCCGCGACTCGATCCGCAGTGCGGTCGGCGCTGAGCGGCCGCGGCCCCAGGGCGGCCTGTTTGCAAGCGGCTCGCCGGTCGCCCGCGAGGCCGACGACCACCTGTCCGGATTTGGCGAGCGGTGATCGTCGATACGAGCGCACTCCTGGCGTTCTTTGATACCGACGAGCCTGATCATGCGGCGGTCACCACCGTCCTGGACACCACGACCGAGCCGCTGGTGATCTCGCCATACGTCGTAGCCGAACTCGACTACCTGGTCGCGTCGCGGCTCGGGGTCTTGGCCGAGTTGGCAGTGATCAACGAATTGGCGGGTGGCGCCTGGGACCTGGCCACCTTCGGCACAGAGGACCTGGCACAGGCACGCGTAGTCGTCGAGCGCTACGGCGACCAGTCGATCGGGCTCGCCGATGCGTCGATCGTCATCCTCGCTGCCCGGTATGGGACACAGACCGTCGTAACCCTCGATCGGCGGCACTTCGGGGTCGTTCGACCCATCGACGGCGGGAGCTTCAAGATCCTGCCGTAGCGTGGGTCACGAACGCGATCGGGGCATGATTCCTCTCGGCAATGTCGACGCGTACAATCCTTTGAGTGTCGTCGTGGGCATTTGAACGCCCGCATGCGGCGGCGTCCCAAAAGCTTCCAGGAGAGACATGGACCTCAAACCGAACCCCCAAGCCAACAGCGACGCAGACCAGCCCATCGCCTGGCGCGCCGTGCCGGAGGATATAGCGGTGCGGTCGGATGGCCAGCAGGTAGGAAGGGTGTATGACGTCCTGGGGTCCCACGAGGAGGACATCTTCCACGGCATCGTCGTGCAGCTCCGGTCGGGCTCGCGCCGCGTCTTCGTGCCGGCCGACGACGTGATCTTGATCACGGCCTCTCACGTGGATGTGTCCCTCAGCGCAGCCGAGATCGGTGCGCTGCCGGAGCACACTGAAGAGCGCCAGTTCGAGCTGGGGATGGTCGGGCACCTTCGCAAGCACCTGGGCTGGGTGAAGGAAGAGGACCGCTGAGACAGCGCGATCGCAGATGAGGAGTACCCGGATGAAATTCGTGATCCTTCGTAACGAGAGTGGCAAGTTCTGGTGGAGGGCCGTCGGCAACAACAACGAGATCATGGCTGCCTCCCAGATGATGGAACGGAAGCAGTCGTGCCTCGACTCGATCGCCACGGTGCAGCGCGAGGCCGCGACGGCGGAGATAGTCGACAAGACCGACGAGCCGAGCAAGTAGCACCGGCCCGAACCTGCCTCCTCCACCTGATTGAAGCGCGCACGCAACAGTGCCGGCTGGCGGGGGATGGCTATCGGCTTGATCTGACGGCAACACCATGCCCTAGCAGGTCGTCCTGTCGGTCGGCGGCTGGCCGACCAGCATCGGCCGCCGCGCGCGAGCGTCGCCGGCTACCAGGCCATGTGCCAGGTGTCCTGGATTGAGTACCGCATGCCCAGCTGAACTGCAATCAGTGGCGTCTGTGGCCGCTCACGCGGGCTCGAGCTCGATCCCCGCCGCGAGACAGTCCTCGGCAAAGCGGGGGTGCGTCTCCTCGGTGGGCGACCACCGCGCGGGGAATGCCACTAGCCTCGTCAACCCGACCTGTGCGTACCGGCCGATCAGGTCGACCCGGGCCCGGCCCGGCTCGCGCATTTCCTCGTCTGACGCATAGACCGAGAGGCGAAGTGTCGCTGGATCGCGGCCGATCTCCTCGCACCGGGCGCGGATCAGCGGGAGCGCCTCGGCGATCTGCTCGGGCGATAGGAACACGACGTTGAGCTCGTCCGCAAAACGTGCCGCCAGCCGCCATGTGACCTCGTGGCCGTTTCCACCCACGATGATCGGCGGGCGCGGTCGCTGGATCCCCTTAGGCACGTTGACCGCGGCGTGGACGCTCGCAAACCGCCCCTCGTAGGTGGCCCGGTCCGGCGCGAGCATCCGCGTGATCACCTCGAGCGCGTCGCGCAGCGCCGACAGCCGATCTTTCGTCTCCGGGAACCCGTACCCATAGGCGAGCCACTCGTCCTTCTTCCACCCGCCGCCGATGCCCACCTCGAACCGGCCGCCGCTCGCGACGTCCAGCGTGGATACGAGCTTCGCGACGAGCGCGGGGTTGCGGAAGCCGGCGCAGATCACCATGTGCCCGAGCCGCACCCGGGAGGTCACGCCCGCGATCGCCGCCAGCGTGGTGAACGACTCGAATGTGATCTCGTCGGTCGTGTCCGGCGTCGTATGGAAGTGGTCGAAGACCCACTCGGACTCGAAGCCGAGGGCCTCTGCCTGCCGCGCGAACTCCAGTGTCCGGGCCCAGGCCCGGGCCGGATCCCATCCGTCGTACTCATGCTTCCAGCCCTGCGGCACCAGAACCCCGACCTGCATCGCTGCCTCTGAGCGGCCTCGGTGCTTTCAACGGTTCGGTGCAAGGGGGTCGCGACAACTGATCGACCTGCCGCTTGGAAAGATCCGAGACAGCGACCATTGTAGACGTGGGCAGACACGATGCAGCCATGGTGTTCGAAGCTGCGGCAATGGGCCTCGGGTGCGCTCAGGTGGCTGGCTGACTGCTCCTCTTCGGCGGTCTCACCGCAACCGCAAGGAATCCAGCGAGCGACGCTGCAGCGAGAATCGGGACGGCGGCCTTGGCGGCACGCGGCGGCAGCACGAGCTCGAAGAATGGCACCGGATCGCCCAACTGCTCCTGGAACGGCCCCATCGGACAGTCGCCGCCTCCGATCACGAGCCCGACACCCTCGACCGAGAGAAACGCGATGCTCGCCCCAAGCAGTCGATTTCGCCGTCGCCTCGCGGCGCAGACCCAGATGTAGCCGAGGCTGGCGAGGCCTGCCACCGACCACGTCGCATGGAAGACCCTATAGGCCTTGGCCGGGCGGCTGAGAGTTGCCCAACTGACGGGATGCGTCACCGATTCCTCCCGCGAACCTACTCCAGGTGTCGCTGCCAGTTGATCATCCCACCCCGGGCGGACTCGTCGCTATTCAGCCATGGGGCCGCTTGGCTCTGCCGACCTACTGGTGGCCAGAAGCGCCTCTATCAGTTCGTCCACGCCATCGATCACGATGGAGTCATCGTGATGTGTCGCGGCTGCTCGCAGGCGGCGCCACGCGGGACCCCGTCAGGCCTCTAAGGCCGCGTGGGACGGCAGATCCAATCACACAGCCTTCCACAATGGCGTCACACACACGTTGCCGCATCGTTGATCATCCGGAGGGCAAAGCCGTGGAGTCGAGATTCTTCAGGGGTCGTTGTTGGCGCAAGTGCAGCGCGGTCATGGCGCTCACGGCGTTCGTGGCGGCAGGTTGCGTTGGGGCGACTGCGAGCGGCTCACCCTCAAACTCGCCTGAAGCCAGCCAGACCGGAAATGCGTCGGCGTCGGTGTCGGCATCGTCAGCGGCCACAGCTACCGCGTCACCCGCCGCCGAGCCCACGGCCACCTCTACCGCGACCGATGTGGCGAGTGTGCCGCTCGCTCCGTCGGGCGCATGGAAGAGCATCCGCTGGGTGTCCGTGCCGGCGACATCTCTTCTCGCGTCGCCGTCTCCTATGCCTGCTCCCGATGCCTCGGGAGTCTTCAGCAACTCTTCGGGCTTCCAGATGTTCGGCTGGAGTCGGGGCTTGGTGGGCTTGTCGATCGCCAGCACCGTGGATTCTGGCGGCGAGACCCAAAAGACGGTAACCACGACCTACTCGAACGACGGAGTGCACTGGCATGCCGGGCCAGGTGTCCAGCAACAAACGAGAGACCCTCTGGATATTCGTGGAGTCTATGAGGGACCGGACGGATTGCTGGCCGTTGAAGAGGCAGGTGCCTGCGGTGACAGTTGGGTAGAGGGGCTCTTGGCATCAAGTGACGGCGTCACATGGCAGGCGGTCGACATGGGCAAGGCGTTCGGGAAGGCCGTGATCTGGAATGTGTCCGGCGGCTCCACAGGTTTCGTCGCCACCGATACGATCGGCCAAGCAGTCTGGACCTCGCACGACGGCCAGAGCTGGCAGCCCGTCAAACTCGATGCGCCGGCCTTCGCGACCTCGCGCATCGACGACGGCACTGCGTTCTCGGCTGGCTACGTGCTCGTCGGGTCGACAGAGAACACCGGCGCACGGAGTTGTAGCGCCCCACCCAGCCAAACGCCCCCTCTCAGAGTGCCGACAGTCTGGTGGTCGTCAGATGGAGCCGCTTGGGTCAAGGCCCAACTGCCGGGCGCCAAGGCTGAGTACACGATCAAGATGTCTGTGCAACGTTTGGACGACCGTACGCTGGCAGCGTTCGACTATTACGACAACGCTGAGCACGCCTGGGTATCCGAGGACGGCCGGACCTGGAAACCGCTGGCGCAGCCCGTCACTCTTGATCAGTTCATCAGCAACTACTTCTACTGCCAGGGCGAAGGTTGTTTCATGACCGACGGTCGACATGGAATTCAGCTTCAGGGGCTGAACGCCACCGTCGACAAGCCCTTTGGCGACGGAATGACTTTGTTGACCTGGACAGACTCCGGGCTGGTGACCCTCACCCAGAGCGGCGATCAACCGCCGTACGACTTCGGGACTGATTGGACCGTGGGTCCGACCGGCGTGGTCGTCACCGACGCCGGACAGCTCTGGATCGGGCTGCCGTCGTCGAACTGAAGTACCGGACGTGCTGGGCCGTCGCTTGGAAACACCTGCTGTGGAACGAATACCACGACGGCGTCGCTGAAGTGCGTTCGAGTGAAGAACTCCTCGGGGTCGTGGTTGGGAAGCCCTTGAGGAAGGCGCCACGATCGTTCCATGGTGTTGGGTCTCGCTGGCGGAAGTCCAACGAGACCCGGAATCCGACACATGGTCCTGGGACAATGGCGTCCATGACCTATGAGTCGGAGGCCATCTCGCGTGCGTTCTACGCGGCGTTGACCCCGGCCGGCCTGGCCGGCAGGACAAGAACCGAGTGGGACGAGATTGTCCTGCGCGACCTGGCCGAGATGCTCCCACCGACGAGTCGAATCCTCGACCTTGGCTGCGGTTACGGGCGTCTCTCTGTGCCGCTAGCTGTCGCGGGTTATCGGGTGACGGGCCTCGACCTGTCCCCCGCGATGATCCAGGCGGCGCAGCAGAACGCAGCAGCTGCAGACGTGCCCATTCCATTCGGGGTTGGCTCGATGACGGACCTGCCGTACGACGACGCGTCGTTCGATGTCGTGCTCTGCCTTTGGTCGGCGTTCCACGAACTCCTGGAGGCAGACGCCCAAACCAGGGCCATCCACGAGATGTGGCGCGTGCTCGAGGACGATGGGTTCGGCCTCCTCGAGGGACCGCCCTACACGTCGCCCACGGAGGAGGAGATCGCGAGTGGCAAGAGGCGCGGACCCGAGTATCGCGAGCGCTGGGATGTCGTCGAGGGGTTCCTCAACCCACACTACCTTCACGACGCGCTTAGCTTCGCAGAACGCTGTCGCGCGGCCGGCGTGACTTCGTTCGCCGTTCTGCCCAGGGATTGGGGCGGCCGTCCTCGCCTGCTGCTTCACCTCACCAAGACTGCGGGAGGAGCGCCGCCGGCAGGAGGACGAACTAGCTGACCAGGGCCCGGTCGAACTTCGCCCGCACCTATCGCGCTGCCGCAACTGTCCTCCATAGGGCAGCTGACGGATTCGCAAATCTCCGATGACCCCGCAAGATCGACTGGCCAGAAGGCAGGCCAATTCGAGGAGGACCACTGTGAAGGGACCAAAAGAGGTCTTGCATCAACTCGCTCTGGGCGGAGCGGCCATCGCACTATCGGCTGGGATGATGGCAGTAGTCCCTGCGGCTTCACCTGTGGCGGCAGCATCGCGCCCGTCCAATCCATCACCTACCGCTCGTCTAGGGGATGGGAGCCAACATTGCTCGACCGTATGGGCAATCTTCCAGGGTAAGGATTGGCTTCAGTCTACCTTTGACGTCCAAATTGAGATGCACGGATGCTGGACCGGTACAACGAGCTACGCGGTAGCCACGAGGCTTTCCACTGGAGACATCGCGGCGATTTCCAGTTACTGGTTCTACCTCGGCAGCAACACCGGTGAGGCCTATGGCTACGTAGATTCTCGGCATCAGGGCACATCCGGCTCCGCGCCTGCCCATTACTGGGCCAACGTCTACGCTGTGACCGACTGGCGAGGGGTGCAGCAGTGGTACTACCCTCGTGTAGAGCTGTCTGCTACGGGTCACTGGAGTTGTAGAGACGGAGGCGGATCTTACTGGAGTCTGAGTTGCTCATTCGAGTAGTAGCGAAGCCGTGATGCCTTGACATGGCGGCGGCCTCAGCGGAAACCGCCGCCTTGTCTTTTGAAGGAAGAAGCGGCGCGGCAAGTAGCTCCCGCGACCAAGCAACGGCTCTGGTGCGCTTCCCGGGATCTGCAGCGACCAGCCTGCCAGTACCCAGTAGACGTACGGGCCGCCCGGCCGTCAGGCCGGCAACACCATCGCGGCATCATCACGGTCCGAGGGATGCCTGGCACCTTGGGATGTAGAGGGCCATGTGGGAGGATGGCGATGGCGCTTTCGCGAGGTCTCGGACTACTCGCCGCCGTTGGCCTGGCTGTCGGTGTCTGCGCGTGCACCGCGGGTCCCTCGGGCGCGCAGGTGGCAGATCTCCATCGTCAGGCCCAGGAGGCGCTGGCCCGCTGGGACGCCGCCGCCTCGCCGGCCGCCGGGGAATCAGGGTTCGTCCTCGTGGGCGAGTCCACCATCATGGTCGGCGGCGACTGGGGTCCGAACCTCGACGGCGGCAACGCCAAGCTGGCCTGGGGCGCCGGCCTCTTCGTGGTTGCGACTCCACTTCCGTCCGACGCGCCCCCCGGCGGCACGGTTCAATGGCAGGACGGGACTACCCATGCAGTGCCCGTGCTCACGGCCCAGCAGGCCCTCTCCGATATGAAGGCTGCCGCCGTGCAACCCTGCCCGGATTGCACACCGCTGCAGATCATCGCCGCGAGACTCACGACCGCGACGTTCCAGACCAGCCGAGGTCCGGCCCAGGCCCCTGCCTGGGAGTTCAGCCTGAAGGACACGGACGTCAAGCTCGATCAGGTTGCCGTCGGAGACCAGTTCACAGTGCCGTCCGTGCCCTCGCCAAACGACCAGTCTGCCGGTCAGGCGTGGGTCGGCCCTCCGGTTCAATCGGCGACCGTCGACGCCAGCGGCATGACCGTCACGGTTACAGTCGTGGGCGCTCCCGATCCCGGCGACAAGCCGTGTGGAGCCGACTACACGGCCGAGGCCGTCGAGTCGGATGCCGCGGTGGTGATGATCGTCTACGAGCACCGCAACACCCTGCCCGCCACGTGCTCGGCCGTTGGCGCGTTCCGCACCGCTCAGGTCACCCTCGCCAAGCCCCTGGGCAACCGCACCTTGATCGACCTGCAGGCCCAGCCGATCTCCGTGACTGCCGCGCGCTGATCCGGCCGCACTACGCCACGGAGGGCAGGCGAGAGGAGTTGGACCGACACGACGGCTTGATCGTGAGCGCCTGTCGACGGGGCTCAGAGCCGGGGCGGCTGCTTGCCCTCGGGTGTTGGGCAGCTAGCTTGATGCCTCTTTGGCGTCTACTGCCGCGAGTGCGGCCAGAGCCGCGGTGACGTTGCCACCGACGGACTTGAGGATCTGCATGTACAGCCCGCGATCCTCAGGCTTCACGGTAGCCGGCACTCCGGTGATGGTCACCTTCACCGCCGGCGTCGGAACAGGAACCTGCGGCTGGGCTGCGGCCGGAGCCGGAGCCGGGGCAGGCGCCGCCGCTGGTGGACCAGCCTTCTTCGCCGGCGCATTGACCGCCGCTGCTGTCTGGGTGAACGTGCTCGTGGTCGGATCTATGGCGCTGACGTTCATCGAAGGTTGCCCTCAGGTACGTGGTGAGGGTATCGGCTGGCCCAGGCGTTTTGGGAGCAGTGCCCAATCAGCTACCGAGCGCTGATTTCCGAAGCTGCCGAACCGGCGCGCTCGACGTCCTTGCGAGTGACCGTCAGGTAGCCGACAAGGATGACGATCACGATCGTGAGGACCACGCTGACCCCTCCTGTACCGAGCCCGAGACCACTCAGATTCTGTGCCTTCCCGGCCCAGTCGGCGAACGATGCACCGAATGGCCGGGTAAGGACGTAGGCGATCCAGAAGGCCAAGATCGGATTGAGGCGGATCAACCGGTAGCCGAGCGCCGGGAGGACGAACAAGATCCCGAACATCACTCCTGATGTGAAGTAGCCGAGACCCATCGTGCTCGCGGTCATGTCGCCCGCTGCGGTGCCAAGCGCGAAAGTGGCCATGACCGTGGCCCAGTAGAACAGCTCGCGGCGAGGCGTGTAGATGCTGTGGATCGATAGGGTCCGCTCGGTCAGATACCAGATACAGAAGATGACCGCCAGGCAGAGGGAGAAGAACACGGTGGACACGACATACGGGACGCCCAGCCCAATGTGGACGACATCGGCACCCATCGTTCCGAAGACGGCGACCATAGCCACGGCGAGCCAGTAGATCGCCGGTATGTAGCGGCGCGCCAGCAGCTGCAGTGCCATGGCGATCGCCAGGCCGACGGCGCCAAGAATGACCGCGATCACCGGATCGATCTGGAAAACCAGGAAGTCTGAGGTCGCCTCGCCCATCGCCGTGGTCAGAACCTTGATCACCCAAAAGAGGACGGTGATCTCCGGGACCTTGGTCGCGACCGGCGTGATGCGCTGCCAGAGCAGCATTGCGACGCTTCGAATGCGCGGGTATGTGGCGGCCCAGGCGTTGGTTCCGACCAGGGCAGAGTCGGTGTCGGGGTCGAGCGGCGAAGGTGATTCGGTCACAAGTTTATGGCGCTCCTGAGTCCCCCTGGGCCGTCGGCTCCAGGCTGGAACAGGGACCGATACTAGCGGCAACGCTCAGGATCGGTCGCGTCCTACCGCCGTGCCGAGAGGCGGCGCGCCACTATGACCACATCGCGGCGGTTTCAGCGACGGCAAGCGAGCCAAGGCCCGCGCTCTGTAACATCAGGTCGGGGTAAGGCCGGCAGGACATGTTGCAACTGCAGGTTGCCTAATCGCTCACACGCCGGTCCTCACGGCTCACTAGACTACCGGCTGTCTGCCGTCCCCGCAGGAAGTTGGGGCCTGCCGAGCCGGGGACGGCTCGGCGCCGCAAGGCCTCGGGCCATGTGAGGAGAACGGCGCCGAAGGCGGCGCCACGAATAGGGCCAAGAGACCGGGGTGGTCGCGTCTGGGCCGTCCCCCGGCAGATGCCCGCGGTCGGCGCGGCGAGAGATTGGAGCAGGGATGAGGCGGGTCGTTGCGTGTGTCCTGGCGATGGGGTTTTTCGCGTTGACCGTGTCCGCGGCCATGGCCGCCAGCCCCGTCGACGTGCGAGGGCACTGGGACGGGTATAGCGTCGTCGGCACCGCCAAGTACCACGACACCGTCGACTTCACGTCCGAGGACTTCTCAACCGGCAAAGTCTCTGGCACAGCGATCGCCGGGACGTACACGGCCGCCGGATCGGTCAGCGGTAACACGGCGACATTCGATCTGGCGACCACGGGCTACAGCGCGCACTTCATCGGTACAGTTTCCCCGGACGGCACAGTGCTCTCCGGTAAGTTCACAGACACGTACAAGCAGAGCGGCACATTCAGCTTCAGCCGAACGACGCCGGTCCCCTCTCCGAGCGCGACCGAGAGCGCGACGCCATCGCCATCGCCATCGCCATCGCCATCGCCATCGCTATCGCCCTCGCCATCGCCGTCAACCCAGCCGGCCACGTCTTGTACGTTCGGCGGGTTTGGCGGCGGTCCGGCACCCGTCGCCGCGAGCACCGACCCGTTGATCGTCGCGCGGGTCGGCGGCACGGTGGATACGATGCCAAGCCCCGGCGGCATCGTCGTCGACTCGACGGATCCTCGGGGTCGAATGTTCGTCACGAACCTGACCGCCGGCACATTGTCCGTGATCGACGGTCGCCCGCTGGATCCGTCCGTCATCCACGTCGAGAACAGGATCGCGGTCGGCCACTTCCCAAGTGACGTGGCGCTGGACCCGGGCACGGGCCACGTGTTCGTCTCGCTGACCGCAGACTGCCGGATTGCGGAGGTCGACGGGCGGGCACAGACGCCGGCGGTACTCCGAACGGTTGATGTTCCAGGTAACCCGTCGCTCGTGGTGTTCGACCCGAAGTCCGGGCGGCTCTTCGTGGCTATCCAGGGCGCCGCACAAGTGCTCGTGCTGCGCGCGGATCTGACTATCGAGACGACGATCACGCTCCCAGGCTCAGTTTCTGCTCTGGCCCTCGACGTGGCGAGAGATGTCGTGTACGTCGGCGCGACCTCGACAGGCGCGGCCGGCGGCCCGTCCGGGGGTAGCGTTTCGGTCATCGACGCGACCGCATCCACCCCGGCGATCGTCGGCGCGTCGCTTCCGGCTGCAGGTCCGACCGCGATCGTCCCCGACCCGGCCAGCGGCTCGGTGCTTGTCGTCGAGGACGGAACTCGCAGTATCTCGACGATCTCGGTCGGACCCGGCGACGTGCTCACGCAGACGTCGAGCTCGCCGATCGACCCGGACCCGACGGGTGCCGGCGGCTCTGTCGGTCGGGGCGGGGCCTCGACCGCTGTGCTGCTGCCAGGTCGGCATGCGATCCTGGTGCCTCTCCGGGATCGCGCGGCTGCGCTCGTCTACGACATCGCCGCGGACGGGACACTACACATGGCCGCGGACCTCGAAGGCGTCCGGGGTGGCTCGGCCGCCGCTCTCGACCCGGTCACAGGTCGGGCGTTTGTCTCCGAAGTCAGCGCCAACGAGGTTGCGGTTCTCGGCGTCGACATAGCGGCCGCGCCAGCGCCGTCGATCGCCGACGCGGTGCCGGGGCCTTTCGACGTGTCGCTCGCGCCCGGGGACGTGGCCCGAAGCCTTGGGATCACCCTGTTGATCATGCTCCTGATCGGCGCCCCAACGCCGCTCTTCAACAGCACGCTCGCCGCCAATCGAACTCTGATCGAGCGTTGGGCGCGCCGGAGACGCCCGAAGTGGATGCGCGGTCGATCGCATCTTGCCGCCGTCGGAGCCAGGGTCAAGGCGGTCTCCACGACCTGGCCCGGCCTGGTCGCGTACCTGGGCCTCGCGACTCTCCTGTACTCGTTCCTGGAGCCGACCTTCCCGTTCCGCAATGGCGCGGAGACGTTCGGGACGACCTTGTTCGGGATCGGTGTCGGCACGGCTGTCTCGCAGATCCCTGGCGAGCTCTACGTTCGCCGGCATTACGGTCAGGGTGGCAAGGTCAAGGTGGCGCTCTGGACGCTCGGCCTCGCCGCTGTCTGCGTCCTCATCACGCGGGTCACTGCCGTTGAGCCGGGCTACGTCTACGGGATCATCGGCGGCTTCACATTCGCGGTCGTCCTGAGCGCTGACGACAGGGGGCGGATGGCGTTTCGGGGCGTCACCATCCTGCTGGGCGTGGGTTTCGTGGCCTGGTTCGTCCGGGTGCCGTTCCAGCCGGGCGGGCCGATCACCGGAGATACGGCGGTTGTGATCGACCGCCTTCTCGCGCGGATGTTCATCACCGCGGTGGAAGGTTGCGCGATCGGCCTTATCCCGCTGCGCTACCTGGAAGGCGAGGAACTGTTCTCCTGGAATCGCGCACGGTGGGCCGTGGTGTGGGGATTGTCGCTCCTCCTCTTTGCCCACGTGCTCCTCTATCCGGTCAGCAGCTTCGAGCCCAACCCGAGCCCCACCGGCCTCTGGACGGCCGCTCTGGCCGTCTCCATCTACAGCGCGTTGGCGATTGGCTTCTGGTGGTTCTTCAGGCGCCGCGAGGCGGGCCGGCGGCACACGCGGCGCCGGTCCGGCCGTAAGACGGGCACCGCGACCGCGTGACGTTGGGCTTCGCTCGCCGCACCACGGGACGGCCCATCCGTGACCGGCGGGTCACCACGCAGCCGGGCAGCTCCAGAATCTGGACTAGGGAGTAACGGGAGCCGCTCGGCGGGCCAGCCAGGTCAGCCCGACGCCGGTGATCGCAAACCCAAGGAGCAGGTAGAAGGGCTGTAGCGGCGGATTGTCGCTGTAGCCGATGATGGCAATCTCGACTGCCAGCCAGACCAGCAGGGCGATCCCGACCACGCACGTCGCCAGCGGCGCCAGCGGGTGGCGCAGCCATACCAGGCGGGCCGCTGCGAAGGGACCCAGCCCCAGGATGGAGAAGAGGATCATCCCGGGGACGAAATAGGTATCGAATGGCGAACCCCGAAGGGCCGACAGCGGAAGCGGCAGGATCTCGCCTCGCGGCCCGAGCATGAGGGCGGCGCCACCGGCGAGAGCCCCGAGGCTCAGCAGGATATCGAGCACGAGGGCCGTCTTGGCGACCCGGCGCAGAGGCGGTTGTGAGGCAGATGGAGGCATTGGCTCACTCTATCGGCGATCGACCGCCACCGTGTCGTGACCACGAGCCACCCTCGGGCTTCGGGACGCTCCCTGAAGGGCCGCTGGCGACTAATTAGCGATGCTGCATCTACAACTGCCCAAGCACGTGCCTAGACTGAATGCAGCCGCCAAGGGCGCCACAGGGTGGCCCACGGGTAGCAACGTGAGGCAGAGCAGATGAAGCAGCGTCCGACAGGCGTCACCGTGCTGGCGGTTGTCGCAGCCGTGGTTGGCGTGCTGGTCCTCCTCGGGGCAGGCGCCTGGTGGAGGGCGTCCGACCACCTGGTCTGGCTGCCCAACATCCATGCCGAGCGGTTCATCGCTCTGGTCTTGCTTGTGGTCGGGATTTGCGAACTCGTGCTCGCCTATGGCGCCTGGATGCTGCGTCCGTGGAGCTGGACGTTCGGTGTCGTCCTGCAGATCATCCTGGTCGTGCTCGCGGTCCTCCAACTCGGCCGGTCCGACGCGGTTCGTCACATCATCACGATCGTCATCGCCGGCGTTACGCTCTGGTATCTGGCCACACCGAAGGTGAGAGCGGCGTTCGGGCAGTCGTGGCCGCGAGATTGACCGTGGAGTCGATCCCACCTGGGAGCGATATAGCTTCCGAGCGCGCCGCCAGTACGACTGCGATCGGAGCGGCGAGGCTGCGGGCAGCACATCTCCTTATCGACGACCCACCGCCCATCTTCGAGGACGCTCTTGCGGTGCGCCTCCTGGACCAAGGGGCGGCTAGCTCGATCCGTGAACACCCAGATCGATTCCGCACGCCAGCCTCACTGGCAATACGTTGTGACGTTGTAGTGCGGAGCCGGTACGCAGAGGACCGACTTGCGGAGGCAGTTCGTCGCGGCGTGCGCCAGTACGCGATCCTCGGAGCTGGGCTCGACACGTTTGCATACCGCCAGCCTGCCTGGGCAGACCACCTCGGGATAGTCGAGGTGGATCATGCCGCGAGCCAGGCAGACAAGCGGGAGCGCCTGAAGCGCGCCGGCATGATGCCGCCGCCGAACCTGCGCTACGCCGCGGCCGACCTCGAAGCGAATGACCTCGCTTCGACGCTCGTGGCGGCTGGCCTGGACAGAACCAAGCCGGCGTTCGTGGTCTGCCTCGGAGTGCTGATCTACCTGAGCGAAGGCGCCGCCGAGGCGATCTTTACCATGGCGGCCGGCCTTGCGGCGGGCAGCGAGTTGGTATTCACGTTCTCACGGCCGGATGCTTCGACGGTCCGTCCGCCCTCTCCGGCTTCGGCCGCCTCCCATATGGCGGCGATCGGCGAGCCCTGGCGAACCCGTTTCGAGCCCGAAGCCCTGGCGGCGAGACTCAAGGCGTCGGGTTTCAACTCGATCGGCTTCCTGTTCGCCCAAGACGTCGCGGAGCGCTACTTGAGCGGACGTAACGATGGGCTTCGCGCTCCCTCGCGGGTTGTCCTCGCCAACGCCACAGTCTGAATCAGCCTGGCGATCGACACTCCGGTCACGGTGCGGCGTCCTTAGACCTCACAACCTTGGAATCGCACCGCCCCTGCGCAAGCTCGGCCGACGGGCGCGATTTGCGGTGGTTCCGTCCGGCGCCCGGGGCTGGCGTCCGATTCCGCCTCAAGTCAGAATGTCCTTGCGGCCAGCCAAGCCGCTTGCATGCCACGCTGCAGAATCCAGCGGCGCGTCTATGGGCGCGCTAGCTTAGTAGGACCCATGAGGCTGTCGACCCGACCACCAGGAGGACGAGATGCCTGCTCGCAAGGCCAAGGGAAGAACCGCGGCGGACGCCAAGACGAAGGCTCGCGCCGAGGAGTTGGCTGCGGCCGATACCGCGGCTGGGGCCGCCGTAATTGAGTTAGCCGAGGGTGCGGCCGAGGTAACCCGCGGCGAAGACGAGTCGGCCGCGGCAGCCGCCTTCTGGGTCTCCAGCGATGCTGCTGCTCAACGAGGTGCGCGGGACGCCGCCCAGGGCGCCGCGACTCTGTCCATGGCCGATGAGGTCGCGGCTGGCGGAGAATTCGCCGCGTCGCTAAGCAGCGATGAATTCCGCCGCGGCATGGAGCTTGCGGGCATCGCGGGCCAGGTGCAGGTAGCCGCGGAGCTGCTTCAGGGTACCCAACAGCGAACTCTGGCGGCGTTCCTCGGCCGCACGAGTCACCAGCTGCGCGTCCTCGCGGTCGAGGCCCTCGGCCGGGCCAGTGAAGGCGCCCTCGTCGCCCACGGTGCTGAGCGCCTGGCCGGTGAGCTTGCCGCGCTGGGACGCACCGAGATGGGTGAGGGACGAGACGAGTACGCCCGATCCGAAGCGCTCGGCGCCGCGAGCGCCGAGATGGCCGCGGCAGCCGTGCGCTCGGTTGCTGCGGGGGCCGCGGAACTGGCCGCAGCGAAGGCGATGGGCGGCATGGCGCAGGCGCTCGAGAACGACGCCGCGGGCGCGGCGGGGACCCGGGGCAGCCGGGGCCGTCCCCGCAAGGCCACGCAGGTGGCCAAGCCGGCGACGCGGCCGGCACCCAAGAGCGCGTCCCAGGATCCCTCCAAGCCAAAGACGTAGCGCCAGCAGCCAACCCACAGGGTCACAATAGGGAGGACCCGACGCTCAGGGAGTACCGCCGGCGCGGCGCTGCTGTTGCAGCTCCACATCGCCGGACATCAGAAAGGCGGCGGGCCATTCTCGCCGACGCCGCGCAGCCTGAAGCGAAGCGGAGGTCGCGAACTCGACCGA
This sequence comes from Chloroflexota bacterium, assembly GCA_003158675.1. Classification (GTDB taxonomy): domain Bacteria; phylum Chloroflexota; class Limnocylindria; order Limnocylindrales; family CSP1-4; genus Fen-1039. The sequence goes on from PMKN01000081.1 coordinate 34,907, forward strand.
CCTTCGAAAGGAAGGACTGCATGACCACTCCCCGCACCACCGGTATCTGGATCTCCGCCAGTTCGGCGACGATGTTGCGCTGGAGCCCCGAGCTAACCGTGCGCCACCGCATCGACTCCACCGTCCCTGGCCGGCATCGCTCAACCGGGCGACCACCGACCGAAGAGCATGGCGGCGAGGGTCATCGCGATGAACACATGCGGAGCTTCCTCGATCACGTCGCCCATGGGGTGCCGGTTGACGACGACTTGCTGCTCCTAGGGGACGGCGAGGTGGTCGAGCGCCTCGCAGACCACATTCGAACCGACGATGCCAACCATGGCCGCCAGCGACGGTTTCAGGTCGAGAAGAGCGGTGCGATCACAGAACGCCAGTTGCTCGCCCGCATCCGCACCTTTGCCGGATCGCCGGCGAGGCGCACGCTGCCGCGCTGAGATACCAGCAGCCACTTTCGAGCCGAGGCAGGATCACTACCGCCCGGCAACGTGAGACCGCCATCTGCGATGATGGCATCCACAACCGCTGAGGGTTTCATCGCCGGTGGCTCGCTTGCTCATCACCGTGCCGCCACGGCTCGACGGAGTCCTGCGCGACGGCATCCGTGAACCCGGCTGGCTTGGGCGCATCCGCTCCAGCGGTGACGGCGCGGCATTCATCGGATCAGACCCGCCGGACCGGCGACTTGGATCGGGCGGCGGAACGGTCAACCTCCTGTTCGAGGCTTGGCAGGCGGAATGCAAGTCCGGGTCCGCGATCCCGCTTGAAGAGTGGCTCGCGACGTCCCAGAAGCTGATAATCCATTCCGGTGGCGAGACCCGCCGACTGCCAGCCTACGCCGCGCTCGGCAAAGCCTTCATGCCGCTTCCGCACGTCGCGGGTCTCAGCCCGCGCCTCCACGACCAGGTGCTCGCCGACTTCCAGATCCCCACCTACCTCGAAGTCCTCGCCGAGGCCGGGCCCCGCGCCGCGGCGCTCGTGACCTCGGGCGACGTCTGGCTCGACTTCGACACCACGGAGATTCCGACCGTCTCTGCGGACGTGACCGGCATCGGAATGCGCGTCCCAAACGACATCGCCCAGCATTTCGGGGTCTTCTTCGTGGAGCGGACACGGCTGGCACGGACGAACCAGGCACGGCCTGCGGCGTTCTTCCTCCAGAAGCCGACGCCCCAAGCGATCGCCGCCCGCCAGCTCGAGTTCGAAGCGTTCGTGGACACCGGCATGTGGCTTCTTGGCGTGGCGGCATTGCGTTTCCTGTTCGAGGCATGCGGCTGGGATTCGGAGGGGCAGCGCTTCGCGACGCCGGACGGCCGGCCAGGCTATCTGGACCTGTACACGGACGTAGGACCGGCGCTGGGCTTCCAGCCCGCAGCGCCACGGGGCCAGGACTCCCCCGTTTGGACCGAAAGGTTGGCCGACCTTACGACCAGCGTGGTCGCACTCGATGACGCGCGCTTCTATCACCTCGGGTCCAGCAGGCAACTCCTCGACTCGATCGAACGGGTCCAATGGCGTTCCTACGCGCCTCGCCGCGACTACCAGATTGCCTCTCCGGGCCCCGGCTTCTCGGTGCCCGTCGGCGATCCAACGTGGATCGAGGGTTCGGCAGCCGGGCATCAGGTTCGGCTCGATGGCTTCAACTTCCTGACCGGGCTTCCCGCCGAGGCAAGTCTCGACCACCTCGCACCCGGTGCCTGCTTGACCGTCCTGCCGATCGGGGCCGATCGCTACGCCGTCTTGCCGTATCACATCGACGACGGCTTCCGAGGCGGCCCGGACAGCGCGTCGATCTGCGGCCAGCCGGCCCGAGCCTGGCTGGAGCGACGGGGGCTGGCATCCACCGCCGACGGACCTGCGTCCACGGCCACCGAGCTATTCTCGGACGTGTTCGAGGCGCCCCTGTACCCCGTCGTGGCCGCCTCGGAAATCACCCAGGAGCTCGTGGATTGGTTCTTTTCGGACTCGCCGGCCCCGGCGACTACCTCCCGAGTGGCCGCTCTCCGTCGCCTCTCGGCTGGGCGACTACCCGACCACCTGGACTTCGGACGGTACTTCGAGCAGCGCCGGACGCTGCTCGAGCGGCAGCTGTGCGATCAGCTCGAAGCCGCTCTTGACCAAGGGGACTCGGCGCCGTTCGAGCAGGACTGCGCCGCCCTTGCCTCGTTCTGCGACACGGACGCCCCGGGGCTCCGGAAATGGATAACCGACCATGGCCGATCACTGCTCGACGCTCCGAACCGGCCTGAGCATCAGGCCCGGGCTGCCATGCTCCTGGCCAGCCTCGCCTCCGGGGAGGAGCGGGCCGGCTGGCGAAGCGAGGGGTTCGGCCGCCTGCGGACCGCCTTGATCTCCGGGGCCCACCTCCCAAAGGCGAACCCAATCGCTGTCCTCAAGGCTGATCAGATCGTGTGGGCCCGCAGCCCCGTGCGACTCGATCTTGCGGGCGGCTGGACGGATACGCCGCCCTTCTGTCTGGAAGCTGGAGGCAGCGTGCTCAACGTCGCCGTCCTGCTCAACGGGCAACCCCCGATCCAGGTTTTCGCCCGTCGCATCGTCGAGCCGATCTTGAGGCTGCGCTCCATAGACCTCGGCTCTAGCGAGGAGGTCCGAGCCTACGAGGAGCTCCAGGCCTTCCTCGCGCCGGGTCAGCCGTTCAGCCTGCCCAAGGCCGTCCTGACGCTGTCGGGCTTCCATCCCGACTTCACGTCCGGCCCGGGGTTCCCATCGCTGGAAGCGCAGCTCGCCGGAATGGGCGGTGGGCTCGAGATCTCCATGCTCAGCGCGGTCCCCCAGGGATCCGGGCTGGGAACGTCGTCGATCCTCGCGTCGACGCTGCTCGGAGCCATCAGCCGCGCCTGTGGCCTCGAGTGGGACGATCTCTTCCTCTACGATCGCGTCCTCGGCGTCGAGCAGTTGCTCACGTCGGGCGGTGGCTGGCAGGACCAGGCCGGCGCACTGTTCCCCGGACTCAAGCTCATCGAGACGCGCCCCGGTCTTAGCCAGTCCCCAACCGTGCGATATCTCCCGCATCGCCTCCTCGATGATCACGTGAACCGGTCCCTGCTCCTCTATTACACGGGTGTGACCCGCGTCGCCAAAGGGATCCTTCAGGAGATCGTCGAGGACATGTTCGTCGGACGGGCCCAGACGATCCGAACGCTCGAAGGGCTCCGAACGAACGCCAGACGGCTTTACGCCGAGGTCCAGCTCCATGACCTGCCGGGCATGACGCGATGCGTCGCGCGCTCCTGGCGGTTGAATAAGCAACTCGACGGCGGCGTGAGCACGCCCGAGATCGATGCGATGCTGGCGGCCTGCGGCGGGGATCTGGTGGCCGCGAAGTTCCTCGGTGCGGGCGGGGGCGGCTTCATGGTGATGTGCGCCTGCGACGCCGCGGCCGGGTTACGCATCCGAGAGCGGCTCGAGTCGGAGCCGCCGAACGACCGCGCTCGGTTCGTGGACTTCTCGGTCGCGCCGGCAGGGCTCGAGGTCACGGTCAGCTAACCGACGCTCCCGCGCACTCCGGGGGCCGGTGGTCATGTCGGCATAGGTGAGGGCGTCGAGGAGAGCCGATCGGGACCGGGAACGACCAGTCGAGTTGATCCAACAGGCCGCGCTCAACGTAGAGCCGGCCCTTGAGCCATCGCCGGGCCTGATCGAGGACACGGCCCGCAACGTCCGCGGGTCGATCTGGGTCCGTTGGAGGCGTCCCGGTCGCCACCAGGCGAGATGTAAGGGTTTTCGTCCTCGCAGCCATGCGTCAGCTCCACCCAGACTTTCCTCCACAATCGCATCAGATGGAGGAACTGCTCTTATGGGCATCATCGCGTGGATCGTCTTAGGGGCGATCGCCGGCTACCTAACGAACCTGATCATGGGCGGCTCCGAAGGAGTCATCGCCACGATCCTCCTGGGCATCGTCGGCGCCGTCGTCGGAGGCTACCTGGCCGGCACGGTCCTGAAGGTCGCCGACGTGACCGGCATCAATGTCGAAAGCATCGTCGTCGCCGTGATCGGCGGCGTCGTCGTGGTTGCCGCTTACCGGCTGCTCGTCGGCCAACGCTCCTCCACTCAAGTCTAGGTTCGACCCCAGAGGGCCCGCAGCAGGCGCGGGCGCTGCATAGGCCCAGTCACACCCTTCTGCTCGCTCGAAAGTCGAGGCGAACGCTGCCGCTACTCAGGCCTGGGCATCCACGAGCCAGCTGGGCATGACTACCCGAGCGGTCGACCGAGGCCGCCGTCATGACGAACCATCATGACCAAGCGCGGCAGAGGAGCAACACTCGCAAGACGATCCAGTGGCACTGGCGACCGGAGCGTCTTACGCCTACCGAAATTGACGCGGGATGCGCCGATGACCGGGCGGATCCTGATGGCAAGCGGCCCATGGGTCCCCCCGCGGGCCGCTTGCCTTGTTTCTGGCGGAGAGGTAAGCCTGTGGCCGGTACCTCAACTGGCGCTAGTTCAACCGCCCAACGGGACGGCGCGCCACCTACCATCGGAAGTCCACTGAACGGAGGAACCGCGCCGTGACGGAGCGGGCTTCGCAGACGAGCGCTGCCGGGCCGCACGTGCATTCCGACCGGCCCGTCGACCCCAAAGCGGCCGAGATACGGGCCGAGAAGAACGCGGTCAAGCGCCTCGGTAAGGCCCTGGGTCCGGGCCTGATAACCGGGGCATCCGACGACGATCCGTCGGGCATCGGGACCTATGCTCAGGCGGGCGCCCAGTACGGCTTTGCGACCCTCTGGACGACCATCGCGATGCTGCCCATGCAGACGGCCGTCCAGTACATGTGCGCCAAGATCGGCCTCGTGACCGGCAAGGGGCTGGCGGGCGTGCTCCGCGAGCACTACCACCGGGCCCTCTATCCCGCGGTGATCGGCCTCGTCATCGCCAACACCTTGAACGCCGGGGCCGACATAGGGGCGATCGCGGCGGCCATCAACCTGCTCGTGCCGCCCATCCCGTCTATCGCCTTCGTCGTGCCGGTCAGCCTGGGGATCATCGCGCTCCAGGTCTTCGGAGGCTATCGCCTTATCGACAAGGTCTTCAAGTGGTTGTCCCTGGCCCTGCTCGCATACATCGGGGCGGCCCTCTTTGCTCGGCCCGACATCGTAAAGGTCCTTCTCGGATCGCTGGTCCCGACCATATCGCTCAACCCGGCATACATCGGCATCCTCGTCGCACTGCTCGGCACCACGATCTCGCCCTACCTCTTCTTCTGGCAGGCCAGCCAGGAGGTCGAGGAACAGATCAGCATCGGACGGCGCACGCTCCGACACCGTCAAGGCGCCACGAAGTTCGAACTCAAGTACGCGCTTTGGGACACCGTTGCAGGCATGGTTTTCTCGGAGATCGTGGCCTACTTCATCATCCTCACGACCGGAGCCACGTTGTTCGTCGCGGGCAAGCACGATGTCACTTCGGCGACCGAAGCGGCCCAGGCATTGCGCCCGCTCGCGGGCGACGCGTCCGCCTTCCTGCTTGCCATCGGGCTCATCGGCGCCGGCGTACTGGCCGTGCCCGTCCTCACCGGGTCGGCGGCTTATGGTGTTTCCGAGGCCTTCGGCTGGCGATCCGGACTCGATCGCAAGCCTGCTGCCGCGTGGCAGTTCTACCTGGTCATCGTTGCGGCGACGCTCGTCGGGATGGCCCTCAATTTCCTCGGCGTCCCTCCGATAACGGCCCTCGTTCTGAGCGCGGTACTCAACGGCATCATCGCCGTGCCGCTTGTCTTCCTGGTAATGATCGTATGCAACAGTCGGGCGGTAATGGGAGAAAGGACCAACGGACGTCTCCTGAATGTCGTCGGCTGGACGACGACGATCGCCATGGGCGTAGCCGCCATTGGCCTGATCGTGACCACCATCCTTGGTTAGAGGCAGGCAGTCCAACGAGAGGCGGCGCGCCAGGACTCGGCCAGTCCGACTGCGCGAGGCTTCCGGAGTGGATCTGACCCAGGAGGGCGGCACGAGCACCTCGGTGCAACGCAGCGAAGTGTCGACGGAGAGTCTCTCCAACTTCCGGGCCTAGCGCCGCACCACTCGCGTCCAGCAGACCACGCCTACCACGAGAACGCCAAACGCCACCGGCGCCTCAAGAGGTCCGAGCAGGAAGAGCTTAGCTCCGTCCAGGCCGCTCAGCGCATCGTCCGTACGTATCAGCGGGCCGCACGAGTCCAGGCACAGCGTTGCGAAGCCCAGGTCGCCGTTTCGATTCGCGTGAAGCAGCACCGGCAGTACGGGCAGCGCGGCGATACCCACGACCCAGGCCGCGAGCGTGGTGAACAGAGCACCACGGATCGCGTGGGCTCGGACCATTGGAGCACCAATCGTTCCGGCGACCAACGCCGCCGCGACGACCGCGCCAAACGCTCCCGCCCAGCGGCCCAAATCGCCCGCAGGGACATGAATCGGAGACACGCCGTAGCCAGACGCCGCGCCGTAGTCGGCTGCATCGAGTGAAAGAGCGACGAACGGCAAGGACAAGACGGCGAAGAAGATCGCGAGCAGCGTTGGGCCGAGAATGTTTGTCAGGAAGTCCGGCCCTTCGAGGCCATCGTCGACTTTGACACCCGCTTCGGCGCGTCCAATGCTTTCGCCTGCTTCGCCATGGTCGTCCATCCTTCGAGTATGTGACCCAGTTGAGGGGACCTGTGTCGGTGACCCGACATTCGCAAGCCGGTCGTTTCTCGGGCTAGGGGTCGTGGTTGGGAAGGCCTTCAGGAAGGCGCCACAAACGTTCCATGGTGCGGGGGGACCGCAGCCATCGCCTAATGTAAGGCGGGTCTGCGCCGCTCACGAGGCTCGCCTGGGCCCACCCCGCTGGTCTTACGTCGCGAGGCCCTGGCCGCGGGGCACGACAGGCTCTACTGCCTGCTTGCGAGGCACACCCAAGCCCTTAGCGTCGGCGGCGTCGCGCCGGTCCGAGCGTCAACCAGTCAACCATGACTCCGACGCCCCAGGCTATCAACCGCAAGATCCAATAGACGATGGCCAGTGGCCACGCCAGGATCAGGAGAAGGATCGTGATGAGGCAGCCATGGTCGCCGCCCTGGCGGACGACGATGATCTGCGGACGCTCCCTACCCATTGCTCGCGCCGAGTGGCGCTCGGGTCATATCCAGGCCTGCTCCCGTGTCCTCTTCATCCTGGCGCTCGTAGCGGCCAGGCTGGCCATCTATCGCTCCATTCACGTTTGGTGGGCCGCCGGGCACGGCATCGATGGGCGGCAATGGTCCGACATCGGCCCCGATTGGGTCTGACATCAGGGTCTCATTGAGCCGCGCGTCCTCCGTCGTGGCGGTGACGATGTCACCGGCCTTCGGGGTGCGATGCGAACTGGTAGCGCGGTCGTTGGTCACGGGATCTCCTTCGGGTCCGCGGGCGACGAATGTGCGGATTACGTGCTAGTGGTTGTCAGAACCGTGGAGTCGTGGTCCGGGCGCGTTCAAGGTCGCGTGCGACCAACTGCCAAACCGCCGTCCCTGACCGCCGCGAGGCCGGCGAACAGGCTGTCGAGCAGGGTCAGAGGTGTGGCACCCCAAACTGCCGAAAGACCGCGCCCCGGCGCTCGGGACGCGGTCTCGTTCGGCCTGAAGGATCGGCCGCCCTCAGATGGCGTGATCCTCAGCGCCGGTAGAGGGTGAAGCCGCCGCCGAACAGCAGGAGCAGGACGATGATGACGAGTAGGAGTTCCATGGGGGACCTTCTTTCGTCCACAGCCTGCTCGTCCCTACCCGATGGAACGAGGATGGAAACCCCATCTTCTGCCTAGGTTCCCGAACCCATGGCCGCCGGGAGACCCATCCGGTCCGCCACGTGGGCGACATCGAGGGCGACCCCGACTAGGGAGGCCGACAGCTGGTTGTGCTGCCACAGCAAGCCCACAAAGAATGTTGTTCGCGCGCCCGAACTCCTCCGCGCGCCACTATTGATTGAGCGTGAACTTGCCGGTGTTGGGGTCGAATAGCTCGGCGACTTCAGTGCCCATGCCGCCCGGCGTTGTGCCGGTCACGATCGCACCTCCATTCGGCAACGGCGCAACCAGGACCGTGATGCGATCCAGATTGAGCCGGCCAAGGTCCGTCCACTTGTCCTGGGCCGGGTCGTAGATTTCGCCGTCCAGGGTGACCGGATAAGTGGAGTGCTCCCGCACCGGTCGCGCGCTCGCCGGTGGCAGCGGAGCGAAGAAACCGCCTCGAGTCTGCGGCGAGCCGGTGCGGCTCAGGTTTATGCCTACCGCCCCCAGCGCAAGGACTCGGCCATCGGTAAGCGTCGTAGCACTGAACAGATCGTTCGGCCCGGGCATGCTTGCCAGGCGGCTAAACGAGCCTGTGGTCGGGTCGTATGCCTCGACGGCAGCGTTGCCGCCGCCGAAGAGCATCGCCCGCCCGTCGGGCAGCTTCGCCAGGGACGGCGGGGCGCCTCGCGAGACCGTGGACGTGGCCGACGGAGCGAAGGTGTTTGTGGACGGGTCGTAAACCTCCGTGCCCCACAGTCGTCCACCATCGGCCGCTTCGACGACGAGGACCTTGTCATTCCCCAGGAGAACGGCGGAGAGGTCACTTCCGCCGGAAGTGAATCCCGTACGAGACGTCGATCCGGCCGGTGTGAACGTCCCCCTGACGGGGTCGAAGATGTCTGCCTCAAGCTGGAAGGCGACAGGTGACTTGTCGTCGCTACCCAAGATCAGGACGCGGCCGTCCTCCAGCACAGCCGAGGCGGCAAGCTGGTGTGGTGCCACCGGTCCGATAGGCGTGAAACGGCCCGTCTTGGGATCGTAGATCTCGTCCATGGTCGCGTCGCCGTTGGCGCCGGAATCAAAGCCGGCGGCGATCAAAACCCGACCATCCGCGAGCAACGCGGTCGTCCCGCCGTAGCGATCGACGTTCGTCCCGCCCGTGGCAGTGAATGTATTGGCGGCCGGGTCGAAGATGGCGCTTTCATACGGCTGCGGATATAGGACGCGCCCGTCGGCAAGCGGCACGCCGGGGCCATCTCCCCAGCAGCTGTACGTCTTTCCGGGTCGGCAGGCCGAGTTGGCCGTCGGTCCGGGCGTCAGGCCTGCTTGGAGCGTGGGGCCCGCATCCGGCGTCGAGGTCGGGCTCTGGGTTCCCGTCGGAGAGGCCGAGGCGGAGATCTGCGGCGTCGCGCGCGGCGTGTCGGACGGTCCGCTGACCGGCGGAGCGCTCTGGCTCCGCCACACGAGCGCCGCGGCGAGCACCACCACCACGGCCGCGGCCAGACTCGTCCCCAGGCGCGAGCCGCGCCGGGCCGGGCGGTTTCGGAAGCGGATCTGGTGGGGATCGGCGGCGGCGACCTCGCCTAAGACAACCTGTCGCAACCGTTCGTCGAGTTCGCGATCGATGGGCCATTCATTCATCTCGAAGGTCCTCCCGCAGCCGGGCAAGTCCCCGCCTGAGTTGCGTTTTGATCGTGTTCTCGCTGACGCCCAGGGCTTGCGCGGTCTCCCGGACCGAGTAGCCGACCAGGTGATGCAGAACGATCGCGGCCCGGGCGCCACGTGGCAGCCCGCGCAGGCTCTCGCGCAGAGCGAGCCGCTCGTCGTGGGCCGGCCCGGTCTCGGGTATGTCGTGCATCTGCGGCCAGAACGGGATGAGGCGGCGCATCTGGCGCACGCGGCGCATGGACTCGCGTGCCTCGATCGCCAGCAGCCAGGCTCGGAGCGCGTTTCGGTCGCGCAGGGTATGGCCTCGCCGCAGTGCAATCTCGAACGTCGTCTGGACGACGTCCTGGGCCTCCTGCTCGTCGAGGCAGATCAGGCGCGCGGCAGCGAGGAGCGCGCCGCCGTGGTCGGCAAGCAACTCGTCGACTGCGTATGGCGCCTCCGCCAGCGTCAAGGCCTCGATCCCCAAACCGGTCCTCCTCAGTTGCGTGTCAATCTACAGAGGGAGCGACGCGGCCGTTCGGGTGACAACGGCACAGAAGAGCCTCCGCTTCCTTCGAAGGCGCTGGAAGCCTTCCCCCTGAGGGCCGACTGGCGCAGGCCGTCGGCGCTATCCCGCTCGCCTCGCGCGGCCCGTCGTATGGCTAAGCCTTCCGTGACGAAAGATGCGGCTCCTGATACCGATCCGGCAGCCGCCGTCCAAGCCCCGCCGCCGGAGCCAACGCGCCGGCGTATCCGGCCGTTTACGCTCAGGCCCAGGTGGCCACGCCAAATGGAGGCACCCAACCAGCTCTCTTGCGGTATCCAATCGATGGCGCGAGCGCCACCAGGATCGCCGTTCCGCCGAAGGTCGGCGGGAACCCACAGCTGTATATCGTCGGTCCGGCTCCCACGGTCACCCCGGACGGCCTCCTGAAGCTATGGGCGATCGAGAGCCACACCGCACAGGCCTCGATCGTGCTGCAGTGGATCCCGCTGCCCCGATGGATCTCCGCGCCGACCCGCTTTGGGTTAGGCCTGCACGGCCGCCTCGCCCTCCATCACACCGACTCGTAGCACCCCGCCAACATGACACACGTCGCGAGGAGGAGAGCGAATAGGAGCACCGTCGAAGCGATTCGCTGCATGCTGGGGATCCCTTCCACGTCTGTGCGGGTTGCTCGGGCCGAGAGCCCGACTCTCACGGGGCTGTGATCGTCTTGGGCCAGGTGCCCTTGAATCTGATGCCGCCCTCGTGTAGCTGGAGGGTGTCGATGGTGACGCCGTTGTCGGCGATTTCTTGGGTTAGGGTCGAGTTAAGGTGGTCCACGACCTGACTCACCACGTTACCGGGTACCCCAACACGCCCGAACTCCAGGTCCGAGATACTCACGGCCACAGTGGTGGAACTCGTCTTGACGATGCTCGCCTTGGCGTAAACAGGTCCCGTCACGGGATATCCCGGAATGTGTGCGAAAGCCGACAGTTCGGCGTAACCCTCGTGGATCCGGAACTGCAGCTGATCGAAGTACTTGTTCGGGTTGCTGTACTCCGGGAGAGCCGCGAGCGCGGCCTCACTGATCGTGTCGTCGATTTGTACGGAACCGGAGCCATGGTGCTTGGCGGTGAAGGAGTAGTTCGCGGCCGGCGACGGGCGCTCGATGCCCCATTTTGTGCAGAAGGCGTCGAGCGCGGCACTGTCCTTGACCATATGAAGATCCCGAGCGTGGTCCATTCCGAACGCCGCACTCAGGCCCGGTACCTGTGCGACGCCCAGGTAGGAAACGCCAACCAGCGCGACTACGAGCACTACGCCTACCAGCATCAGGACCTTGCGCAGAGTGCCGCTGCCACGGCCTCTCGTCGAGCCGGCACCAGGCGCTGCGAATGCCGGCGGGCCCATGTACGGGGGAGGCGGGCTGCCTTGATATGCAGGCGGGTACTGCGGAGCGGGCGGCTGTGACCAGGCGACGGGCGCGACCGGCGTGACCGGCGTGACCGGCGCGACCACCGGCTGCGGCGCGACGGGTGGCAAGTCTGGCGGGGGAGCCGCTGGTGAGAGAGCCGCACCGCACGTGTCGCAGAACTTCTGATCGACCGCGCTTCGTGGTGTGCCGCAAGCGGGGCAGAACCCGAATCCCGTCGTCATCGCTCGTGTCCCTCTCGTTCCACTCTGCCAGTGAATCGTGGACGCTCGCATGTGCTGGGGTGGCGGCATTCCGGTCGACAAGATATGGCCATCCCGAACTTCGCAATACTACCCCCGCGGCCACCGCCTGGATGTCACCGCCGACTCGATCATGCCCGAATCGAGTCGCGGGCGACCGCTGGCCTACTGCTGGATCGTCGTTCCGCAGGTTGCGCTGCCGGTCACGTGGAGAAGGTTCGGAGACGGGGTCGATCCGCTTGGTGCCGCCTCCATCACGTCGCCGGCAATCGTGGCTCCGCCCGGGACCAGAGTCGTCAACCCCGAGCCTTTGGCCGTGTAGAAGGTGCCGGCCGTCTTGGTCCCGACCGAGACCTGCAGCAGGGCCGTGCTGGCAGTCACGAAGAGCAGGACGGGGGTGGTGCCGGCCGTGCTCAAGCCGACGATGCCCACGTACGTGCCTGACGCAGTCACGGTGCAAGTGACGTCCGCATCGGTGAGAGCGCCGGCGAGTTGCCCATATGGCGACGGCCCGCTGACTACGACGTTGGCGGACCCCGGTTGCTGATTGCCGCAGTCGATGGTCCCTGAGATGGAACGCAGCGCCCCGAGGTCCCCGGTCGCGGTGGCGGCGTCCGTGGTCTCGGTGAGCGTCGAGTCGAGGGCCAGGCCGGTGGCTGCGTCAAAACTCGTCACGCCGCTACCGACGAACGTGCGCAGCCGAAGCGTCGAGGCGGCGCCGGTCCCGACGCGCACCTCGGCATGACCCGCCCGCGCGAAGATCACGATCATCGGCCCGTTCGCGCCGGCCTTGCCAATGAAGTCGATCTCTGGGCCATCGAGCGAGGGTTTGTTACAGCCGATCGACTGAGTCGTCACCGGCCCGGTCAGGCCGGCCGTCCCGGTGATTGAGAACTGCGCGGTCGGCGGGCCTTTGGTGGCGACGAGCGTCGGGGACGAGGACGAAGCTGCGCTCGCCGAAATGGGGACTATCGAGGCGGACGGTCCGGACGTGGTTTCCGGCGAATTCGACACGGCCGACGACGAGTTGCCACAGGCGGCCAGCACGAGGCCAAGGAGCGTCAGCGACACGCACTTTCGCCAATCAACGGGACGCACGGATCAATCTCCTGACCAACTCGGCCGGCTAGTCTTGGCCAGGTTGCCCAAGGCGCGCCGTACGACCACCGTACCAACTGGCTCGGTCTCGCGGAGCAGACCGAGCGTTTCGTCCCGTTGTCGACGACGCGATACCACTTGCCGCAACAGATGCAGACGTTGACCCTGTGCGAGAGACTTGGCCGTCTCTTGACGAAGTGGAGAAGAGCCGTGCCGTTGGTGGTGGTCTTCGGAGTGGCCGTCATCGAGATCTGGTTCGCGGTACCAACCGGGCTGGCTCTCGGGCTTGCTGCGCCGATCGTCTGGTTGATGACAGTCGCCGGCGCCGTCACCAGCGTTACCTTGGTGGCGAATGCGGGAAGCGCTCTCCGGGGCTGGCTCGTTCGCCGACGTGGCAAGGATTGGCCATCCAAGACAGGGCGGATCTATCGCATCTGGGTGCGCTACGGCGTGCCGGGTTGGGGGCTGGCCTCGCCGCTCTTCATGGCTCCCCCGATGGGCACGGCAGTAGCGCTGATGCTCGGTGCTCCACAGCGGCGTCTCATGCGTTGGATGTACGCGGGCGTGCTGCTCTGGGTGACGATCCTCGTCGTCGCCGGGATCGTCGGCATGGGTCTCATCCACGCCGTCCACTGACGTCGTTCCGGCGGCCGACTTCCTCCAGCCCGTTGGGACTGCATCGGGCCGGACCGGGGGCCAGGCGACTCACGTGGCGCAATCGGCTGGTCGCGGGTCGACGTGGAAAACCCTTTTCGTGTGAACCTCGACGACTAGCCCCGCCAACTGCCTGCGAGAGGATGCGATGAACCGGGTATTCGCCCAAATCGGCGTCGCGAGCGTCCGCTTCCGATTCCTGATCGTCATCGCCTGGGTGGCGATCACCATCGTCGCCGTTCAGACCCTGCCCACTCTGGGCAGCGTCGCGAAGAGCACCACGAGCGGCTTCCTGCCATCCAACGTGCCGAGCATCCAGGCCTCGAACATGGCGTCGCCCTTCATCGACGTCAACCTCGGCACCGCGACGCTGGTCGCGGTTCGTGACGGCGGTTTGACTCCCGCCGACAACGCCGCCATCGACAATCTCGAAACCAGGATCAAGGGCGTCGACACTGTCAAGGTCGTGGCGGATCTGGGCATCTCGGGCGACGGTGCCGCCCGTCAGATCTTCATCGAAGCGCAGATCTTGTCCTTCACCAGCGTAAGCGGGGCCGAAACCCTGGTCACGGCGATCCGCAACGCAGCAACCGCCGCCGCCCCGGCCGGGTTGCAGGTCCATCTCACCGGTGAACTGCCGGACCTGGTCGACAACGCAAATGCCTCCGGCAATTCGCAAGATAGGACCCAAACCTTCTCGCTGCTGTTCATCCTCGTCCTGCTCGTCCTTGCCTACCGGGCATTCCTCGCGCCATTCGTGACGCTCATTCCCGCAGTTCTCGTGCTCACCCTGGCCGGACCGGTCATTGCCCAGGCGGCCAGCGCGGGCATCCAGGTTTCCTCGATCACGCAGTTCATGCTGATCGTCCTGATTCTGGGAGCCGGCACGGACTACGGAGTCTTCCTGGTCTTCCGGGTTCGCGAGGAGCTGCGTCGAGGCCTGTCGGGTCCGGACGCGGTCATCCGTGCGGTCACCCGGGTCGGCGAGTCGATCACCTTCTCGGCGTTCACCGTCATCGCCGCACTTTCAAGCGTAGCCCTGGCCGAGTTCGGGCTCTACCAGAGCATGGGTCCGGCGCTGGCCATCGGCATCGCAATCATGCTGGCGGCCGGGCTGACGCTCCTGCCGGCGTTGCTGGCGATCTTCGGCCGGGCCATCTTCTGGCCGAGCAACGTCAGCCACACGGCCGTCGAGCGCGTGGGGTTCTGGGATCGCGTCGGCGTGATCGCCACACGGCGGCCCGCATTAACGCTGATCCTGGGAGCAGCCTTGTTCGGCGGGATGGCGGCGACGCTGCTGACTACCGGTACATCCGGTTTCGGCGACGCGTCCTCCACGACTGCCGGGTCCGATTCCGCGGCCGGTGCCGCGGCTCTGGACGCCCACTTCCCGACTTCGAAGGTCGTCCGCACGCTGATCCTCTTTCAGTTCGACAAGCCGGTCTGGCAGGATCCGGCCAGGCTCGCCGCCGCCCAGACCGGGCTCGCCGCTCTGCCGGAGTTCAAGAGCGTCGTGGGGCCGCTGAATCCGAATGGCATCCCGCTTACCACGGACCAGCTGACTCAGCTGCACACGGCTCTCGGGCCGGCCCGAGAGTTGCCGCCCGTGCCCAGCACGACAGCCGTACCGGCGACTCTGTACAACGCGTACCGGGCCGAAGGACAGCTGATCAGCCCGGACGGGATGACCGTCGAGTACTCGGCGGAGGTTGGCGGGGCCGACCAATCCAGCCCAACCGCACTCGACACGGTCCCAGGTTTGCGCAACGAAGTGGATCGGGTTGGGGCTTCGGCCGGCGCGACCGCGACCGGGCTGCTGGGCAATCTGGAGTTTTCTTACGACATCCGCGCGATCTCGGCCTCCGACCTCGAACGGATCATCCCGATCGTGGCGATCCTCATCGCCATTCTGCTTGCGGCGGTGATGCGCAGTGCGGTGGCGCCTCTGTATCTCGTCGCCAGCGTCGTGGTCTCATATCTGGGTGCTCTGGGACTGACAGGGATCCTGTTCGTGCGGCTGGGCGGGCAGGCGGGGCTCAACTTCGTCCTGCCATTCCTGATGTTCGTGTTCCTGATGGCGCTCGGCTCCGACTACAACATCCTGGTCATGAGCCGGATCCGAGAGGAGGCCCATCATCTGCCCCTCCGAGACGCAGTGGCCAGGGCCATCGGCAAGACAGGGAGCACGGTCACGACCGCGGGCGTGATCCTCGGCGGCAGCTTCGCCGTGCTTGCCATCTCCGTCGGCGGGACTGCCGGCGCCGCCCAGATTCAGCAGATCGGGTACGGCATCGCGGCCGGCGTGTTGATGGACACGTTCCTAGTTCGCTCGCTGCTTGTTCCGTCCATGGTGGTCCTGTTGGGACGCTGGAACTGGTGGCCGACGAGTCTTGGAATAGACGATCCCCGGCCCGTCTCTCCGGCGAGTTCCTCGGTGCCGGAGCTGCCCGAAGGCTGACCCGCTGGCCATCCTGGCCCGACCCTGACGCGACAAAGGACGCACCCGACCGCCTGCGCGCCGGCGGAAGACCCTATTGGACCTCTGCCTGCTCCGCGTTGCGGACCTGCAGGCACTCGTCGACGCTGAAGAGCCGGAAGCCTCGCCGATCGGACGCCGAGAAAAGGTTCGCCACATCTACCAACGGTATGAGCTGCGGTCGGTCGACCGCGTAGGTTTGCCCTTCGTGGACGATAGTGGCCGAGCCGTTCGCAAGCACGTTCCTCAACCAGTTGGCACGCGAGCCGTAGGGGAGCGCAATCACGAACCCGCCGTCGGTGGCTACCACGCCGACCGGCGTCTCGTAGGCTCGGCCCGACTTCCGGCCACGATGTCGGATGACGGACGCCTCGGCGCCAGGCGTGCCCGCGGTCCGCATTGCCATCGGGTTGGCGATAGTTCGCGTGAACCAGATGAAGAAGTCGCGCGCGAAGGGCGATTTGGCTCGCATGCCCAACACCAGCGCGACCGCGATCGCGGCGAGTCCCAGGAGCAGGATGATGACGACGGTCGCGACCTGTCCCACCATGGCTACCTCCGGCGCGCCCTATCTCAGGCAAGCCCCGCTGATTCCAGGGTTCGGAAGTACCAATAAGCATAGGGGGCGAAGAGCACCAGAAGGACGATTCCCTTGAGCATGCCGATGAAGCCTGGCAGGGCTGCGATGAGAACGAGGGCGGTCACCAAGACGGCGAGTTCGGCAAGGTAGATCCGAGCCCTCAGACGTCTGTCGTCGATGAGGCGGTTCTTGAGCGCCATCAGCGTTGAACCGGCAAGGGCCATGATCACCCATAGCCAGATCTCGCTGGTGTCCGACGTCCCATCGGCGAAGGTCGTCGTGTAGCCGTAGGTTGCAAACCCGAACAGAGCGCCGAAGGCAAGCATGTAGGCCCATTGCGACAGGGTTCGGAGGCTCACCAGCGGCCTGGCCAGACCGGCGCTCCCGGGTGGCAAATCGAGGTCTACGCCGTCGCCGGGGTGCCGCCCGCGATCGCCGGCGGCAGCCTGATGCATGCGCGCGAGGAGCTCGACCCGGCCGGAAACCCCGAGCTTCGAGTAGGCCGCGGACAGATGGCTCCGGACCGTGGCTTCCGTGAGCGAAAGTCGCTCGGCGATGTCTCGCGCAGGCAAACCCTGGACGGCCACGTCGAGCACCTCCGCCTCTCGTGGCGAGAGCATAGAAAGGTCCAGGCCGCTGGCGGGTCGGGCTTCGCTCATTGCCACATCATCGCCGTCTCGGGGTGGCGCTGTCATCAATCGAACCGATGAAAACGCCCGCCAGCCCGGGACAGCGCAGGGATTGGGCTTGCCGGGTTCGGCCGGGCCGAGTTGGCAGGGATGGGCAACCCCTGGTAGGGTAGATGGCGACCAGGCCCGTTACTCACGCGGCCAGCCGCCCTCATTGGGTCGGCCGGTCGCCCCGATCGCCGCCGTCACACGGAGTGGGTATTGCCGTCAGCCAAGAGAAGCGCGGTGGATCGTCTCCGAGCCCGTCTTCGCGGAACAAAGCCCGCCGAGGCGGCCGGACTTCGCTACACCCGGCGAGCTCGAGCGAAGGGGGAGCCCGGCCAGGTCGCGGCCGCGGCATCCGCGCCCGCAATCGAGCTTACCTCTGGGGTGGTCGCCCGCCCAGTCGGACCAGCAGGCGACAAAGCCGCGGGACGCCTTGGCGAAGTTTGGACTCCGATGGCCCGGCCCCGCTCGGTTGGCCCGGCAGAGGCACTGCTCGGTGGGAAACGACCGCGCATCGTGGGGCGCCGGGGCGTTGTCGCAGTGGCGGTCTGCCTTGTGCTCGTGGCGACGGCACTGATGGCCTCGTTGCCGATCTCGCAGCCCGGGACCGCAGCGAACAACGCGGCCACCGGCACCGCAGCCGGCGGCACGGCTGCCGCCGCCGTCATCGCCAGCCCGAGCCCGGTCCCGTCTGCGTCGGACAGCCCATCCCCGAGCCCGCAAACCAGCCCTTCCGCGCCGCCCACGCCAGAGCCGCGCGTCGGGACGCCCATCCCCGGTTCTGCGTTCCTGGCCTACACGGTCCGGGCCGGGGACACGCTCAGTAGGATCGCCAATTCCTTCGGCCTCTCGGTGACGACGCTCTACTGGGCAAACAGCAGCCATGTTTCGGACCCGCAGCTGGTCAAGATCGGCCAGAGCCTGATGATTCCGCCGGTGGACGGACTGGCAATCGCGGTCCAAGCGGGCGCGACCCTCAAGTCGCTTGCCGACAAGTACGGTATAGACCCGAATGAACTGGCCGCTGCCAACAACCTTTCCGATACGACTCTCGTCGCCGGTCAGCTTCTCCTGGTGCCAGGCGCCGAGACTCCGCCGCTGCCGGCCACGCAGGCACCCGGGACCGTGACGAACTGGCTCGGTAAGCTGATCTGGCCTGTGCCGGGCCGCCACACGATCACTCAGAAATTCGGCTGCACCGGCTGGTACGGAGAACCGCGGTGGGGTAGCTGCGCCCACTACCACGACGGCCTCGATATCGGTGCACGCACCGGAGTACCCGTGGTGGCCGCCGCCGCGGGCACGGTGATCTACGCCGGCTGGAGGAAACGTGGCACGGACGGCGCGGCCGGCGGCATCGTGGTTTGGATATCGCACGGCGGCACGCTATACACCACGTACAACCATTTGTCCGCCGTCAGCGTCAAGATCGGCCAGCGGGTGTCCGCCGGTCAGCGTGTGGGCAGCGTCGGTGCCACGGGCGCGGCCGTCGGTTCCCACCTGCATTTCGAAGTGTGGATCTCCTACCCCTGGTC
This sequence comes from Chloroflexota bacterium, assembly GCA_003158675.1. GTDB lineage: Bacteria > Chloroflexota > Limnocylindria > Limnocylindrales > CSP1-4 > Fen-1039. The sequence continues at coordinate 53,481 of PMKN01000081.1, forward strand.
TGGCGGCACCATCGCCGGCGCTCGCGACCCGCTTCTCTATACGAGCACCAAGCGCGATGTGCCCCTCCCTGCGGCGGTACCTTGATCCCGGCCCGCCCTCGCGGCACGCCGGCAGAAGTACTGCGACGGCGTCTGGGACTGGCGCCACGGGGCTAGAATGGCCGGGACTTTGAGTCATGCCACCAGCGCAATGGAGGCGTAGGCCATGACCCTCCTGCGGCGGATCGAGCAGGCGCGGCAAGGGACCGAGACGCAGACGGTCGGTACCGGCGCGCCCGTCCCCCCATCTGCTGTCACGATGCCTGGTCAGGCGGGAGGTCGCGACGCCTATCTGCGAAACGTCAAGCTGCGCGTCCTGGACCAGGTGATCGCCGCTTCCGACTCGCTGCGCGACACCGGTGCGGCCGACTTCCGCAGCAAGGTCGAGGCCATCGTCGCCCAGATCATCGAGGGGAACAAGTTCATCCTCGGTCGCGACGAACGACTGGACCTGATCGAAGTCCTGATCGCGGAGATCGGGGGCTTCGGGCCGATCGAGCCGCTGCTGAAGGACGAATCGATCAGCGAGGTGATGGTCAACGGCCCCCGCCAGGTCTATGTGGAGCGCAAAGGCAAGCTGGAGCTGTCCAACGTCGTCTTCCGAAACGAAGAGCACGTAAGACACATCATCGATCGGATCATCGCCCCGATGGGCCGCCGCATCGACGAGTCGAGCCCGAGGGTTGACGCGCGCCTGCCCGACGGCTCCCGGGTCAATGCGATCATCGCGCCGCTCTCGCTCGTGGGACCGGTGATCACAGTCCGCAAGTTCTCCGCGAAGCCGTTCACGGTGGACGATCTCGTCCGATTCGGGACGGCAACGGAGGAGATGTTCGCCTTCCTGCGAGCCTGCGTCGAGGCTCGCCTGAACATCTTCGTATCGGGCGGTACGGGCTCGGGCAAGACGACGACTCTGAACGTGATGTCGTCGTTCATCCCAAACGACGAGCGCATCGTCACCATCGAGGACGCGGCCGAACTCCAGCTCCGCCAGGAGCACGTCATAACCCTGGAGTCGCGGCCGGCGAACCTGGAGGGCGAAGGCGAGATCACGATTCGCAATCTGCTGCGTAACGCTCTGCACATGCGCCCCGACCGCATCATCGTCGGCGAGTGCCGCGGCGGCGAGGCTCTGGACATGCTCCAGGCTATGAACTCCGGCCACGACGGATCGCTTTCCACCGGCCACGCCAATACGTCGCGCGATATGCTCGCCCGCCTCGAGACCATGGTCCTAATGGCTGGCTATGAGCTGCCACTGCGGTCCATACGCGAGCAGATCGCCTCAGCCATCGACCTGATCGTCCACACGGCCCGTCTCAAGGATGGCTCCCGCAAGGTCGTGAACATCACCGAGGTCTACGGTATCGAAGATGAGGAGATCCTCTTCCAGGACATCTTCGCGTTCGAGCAGACCGGCATTCGGGACGGCAAGATCGAAGGGATGCTCAAGGCGACCGGGATCCGGCCGACCTTCATGGTGAGGTTCAAGGAGAACAGCATCGACCTGCCGCCCGGAGAATTCGGCCTCCCTCCCGAGAATCCCAGCCGACCGGACCGGGCTCGCCGCGGCAAGGTCGGATTGTCCGGAGGAGAGCCTGCGCACATCGACGCGTCGATCGGTTTCGGCCGTGCGAGAAGGGCCGGCGGGATGATCTACATTTCGTCGATCGGGCCAGTCGATCCCGAGACCGGACAGGTCGTCGCTCTCGGTGTCCGGGACCAGACGAGCCAATGCCTGCGCAATTTGCAAGCGCGGCTTGAGGCTGAGGGGAGCTCGCTGGACAAAGTGGTCTGGGCCAATTGGTCGTTGCGCGACGCGTCGGAGTTCGACGCGTTCAACAAGGAGTGGGTGCGCTGGTTCCCGGCCGCCGCTCCGGTGGGCCAGGGTACCCTGATGCCGCCGCTGCAACGCCGAGCCGGCTTTCGCATCTCGATCGGGGTGATCGCGGAGGGTTAGGGTCGAACGCAGCCGGTCACTCCGTCTCGCCGGGGCGATACGCGCGGTACCGGTCCACCAGCGCCCGGTGCTCTCGTTCGTCGGCGATCCGGGCGCGGAAGTCGCCGATCGCGAGCGCGCCACGAACGGGGAACGGAAAGTCGCCCACTCGCGGTTCCGTGGCTGCCACGGCGGCCGGACCGAGGTCCGCGCCGCGCAGGATGGCGTGCGAAGTCTCGACGCCACGGCCGCCCGTTGGCGGGCTGTCCCGCCTGGTGGGTTGTTTCTAGCTGAAGTGAATCTGAGTGCAAATGGATAGAGCCGCGCCACCTCTGGCGACGTAGCTTCTAAGAGCAGCGAAAACATCGCCGCCCCGGTTCTTGGTCTTGAGGTGGTTTCCGATGATCTCGTATCGCAAGTTGATGGCCGCTTCGATGGCAGTCGCGCTTCTCGCGACGGCCTGCGGCAGCTCAACGCCGACCCAGGCCCCCGCCGCGAACGCCACCGGACCCGCATCCGGCTCGGCAACCCTGATGGCCAAGACCATTGCCGGCGCCAACCTCGTCGTCGATGGGGCGAGCGGGCTGACGCTCTACCAGTTCGCCAGCGACACGGCCGGCAGCGGCAAGAGCGCCTGCACCGCCGGCTGCGCGACGACCTGGCCGCCCATGACCGTTGCCAGCGGGACCACCCCGAGTGCCGGCGCCGGCGTGAGCGGAACGCTCGGGACGATCACCCGGGACGACGGCACGACTCAAGTTACGTACAACGGTCGGCCGCTATATCACTACTCAGGCGACTCCGCACCGGGCGACACCAACGGCAACTACCCAGGCTGGAGTGCTGCCAAGGCCTGATCCGCCGAACTCAGAGTCGGGCGGGCGATCGAACGAATCGCCGGCCGCTCCTCAAGCTATCGGGCCGACGTTCCTTCGGTCAGCGTGGCCGGGCCCAGCTCCGCGGGGGCCGGCGGGGTTTCGACGGGTGCCGGGCTCGGAGCGGGCGCAGCCGCCCGGCCGATCTGCAGGAGTCCGTCGACCTTGGTGTAGTGGGAATTCCAGGTATCGACGTGGATCACGTTGCCGGCCGAGTCGGTCACGGTGCGAGTCCTGGAAGTATCGAAACCCGGCGTTGGGTATTCGGCACGGTTCTGCTGCCCCGGCTTCAAAGTGGTCACGTATTGGGTGCGATCGGAGGCCCCCACGACGTTGGCCTTGAACTCGGGGCTGAACGTGACAGTCCGGTTGAGCGGCAGGCTCAGGAGCTCGATGGTGATCTTGCTCTTGGAGCCCTTGGTGGCCGATGCCCGGATGACGATCGGGTTGGGCGTGTCGTTGGTCCACTTCAGGTCCCAGACCTGGACGCCGTTGGAGAAGACGGTTGCGTCAAGTCCGACCGGATAACGGCTGATGTAGTAGAAGTGCGCGTGCCGCTCGTCGATCTTGAGCCCGGCCCGTGCGGCCGCATTGAACATCGTCGTGGAAGCCGAGCAGATCCCGCCGCCCATGGCCCCGGTGTGGTTGCTCTTGCCCTGCTCGATGACGCCGCCAAGCGTGTATCCGTGCGCGCTATCGATGGGCCCCACGGCCTTCAAGAAGCTGAACTGCTGACCGGGCGCGATCACCTGGCCGTTGAGGAGCGCTGCCGGGACGCGGATGTTCGCACCGAAGCCGTTGCTGATATCGGGGAAGAAGACGGTCGTCCAGCCGCCGATCACGACCGCGCCGCTCAGGCTATCGAGCGTGAGACGGGGCGGGATGGGACCAGTGGCGATGGCCATAGTGGATGCCTGGTCCTGGCCCGAGGCCAGGCTGGCGAGGCGTGCCTCGATGGCCTGCGCAGTCGCCGCAACGTCGACGCCGATACCGTCCTTGCCGTTCTTCAGGCTGACCGCAACACCTGAGCCGTCGTAGACGACCGAGGGTTCGACCGGTGGGACCACCGTGACTTTCTCGGAGACAGCCGAAACGTAAGCCTGCACCTGGGCCGAATCGACGGACACGCCATAGCTGCCGTCCGCCGCGGTGCCGAAGCTGATCCAGCTCCGGATGGTCTGCGGGTCGACGGTGAATTTGATGGCCGCGGGCGTCTTGCTGGGACTCGCAGCCTGCGCGGCGCCGCCCCACGTCAGATCGAATGCCACGGCCATCTTTGCCGCTGCCGCAGCCGCGTCGGCTGCGTCCTGTGAGCTGACTTGCGGGTCCAGCTCCACGAAGGCGGCACTTACCTGGAGATGGGCCGGCGCGTCGGGCTTGGCCAGGCTGTCGACGATGGCGCCGGCGATGGCCTTCTCGTCGAGGCCGTAGCCGAGCGTGGACGGCGACTGGACGAAGGTCGCGCCCTCGACGGTCACCCGCGCATCTTTCGGGGTGATCACGGTTGTGCCTACGAGTTCGCGAATACGGGTCGCCACGGCCGTCGGGTCGACGAGGACCGCGATGGGGACGGTCTCGCCGCCAGTGGCGGAACGGAACATGGCGACGGCGTCGTCGATCGGGCTGCCGCTGTGTCCGAAACGCATGGCGGCGTCGGCCATGAACTGCAGGTCAGGCGCGCGGCCGGCTTCCTGGTAAGTGACGGTCTCCGTGCCGATGGGCGTCGTCACGGTCGCCTCTCCCTGAGCCAGGGAGGCGTAGGCGTCCTGCAGCCTGGCGATGGTCTGGTCGCGGTTAAGTCCCGACAGGTCGACCGACCCGACGCGGACACCGGGCACAACGCGATTCGAGTATGCGCTGAAGGCAGCCAGGGCGACCGCCGCGACAACAAGGAGACAAGCGATTCCGCCCAAGACGAACGCGAGGACGAGCTTGGCCGCCAGCGAACGGCGGCTGCCGGATCGGACTCGCGCCCGCTGGCCAAGGCGGTCCGGCCCGCGGTCAGGTGCGGCGGGTGCGGCGGGTGCTTTCAACGAGGCGAAGATCTCGTCGACCAGGTCCAGGTCTTCCGTCGCCATGTCCGTTTCGCCAGCCTCGTTCATCGAAGGATCTCGCCGCCCGCCCTGCCGGCGAGTTACGCGAAGGTTCTCACATGCGAGCCATGGTACGGAGATTGCGCGCGTCGCGCGCGACGGTACAGTTGCCTATATCAGGCGGTCGCCTGTGCTGCCAGGAGGGAACCGATGAGCGTCAGGTTCGTGCACGTCCCGCATCCCCACATTGCCAAGCGCCACGAGTCAGGGCCGCCCAAGACCACCGACGAGCACGTCGGCATCAACGGCAAGGTTGCCCTCACCCTCACCACCGTCGTGGGGACGATGTGGTGCGCCTACGCCTTCGCAGTTCTTGCTCTCGTCGCACTGCCGTCGGCGCTGTCGGGGGGCAGGCTTCTCGACCTCATTCAGTGGATCAGCCAGACCTTCATCCAGCTGGTGATGCTGTCCGTGATCATGGTCGGCCAGAACATCCTCGGCCGAGCGTCGGACAAGCGCGCCGAGATGACTTACAACGACGCCGACGCCACCTTTCACGAGTCCGAACAGATCCAGTCTCACCTCATGGAGCAGGATCACGCCCTCAACGATCTCCTCGACAAGGTCGCCAAGCTGGAGGCGTCTCTCCTGGCCAAGGGATAACTCCCGACGCCCGACCCAGGCTGACACGGTCTGGATCAGGGGATTCTTGCCGGACCTTCTTCGCCTGTCCGAGAAGCTGACCGCCGGCGCGGTCGCGGTCTCGTCGCACCCGGCCGCACCTAACCGGTTGCTGGAGCAAACGCGGCCTAATCGGAATGCCCATGCCCGGATGCTTCACCGACCGGCACTTCTCGACCGAAGCCGGCGAACGCCCGGAGCGATCGACTGACCGACGCCGACACGGCTCGCGCGTGCGTTCAATGCCGCAGAGGCCGCCCTGCATGGGCGTCCATGTCGCGTCTAGCGCATCAGATTCAGCGTTCTGGACGGTTGAAATGAATCTGGAACGCGGGCCCTACCCGGAGCAGTGGGGGAAGAACGGCCTACTGGTGAGGATGCTAGCTGCCATCTAGGATGGCGCCGCCAAACCCCGCAGCATACGTGTGGATCCTGCGGGTCCGCGTTCTGGAGCCCTTGGGAGAGAGAGCCACGACGCGAGTGACGCGGTGAGCAGCGAGTTGGGAGACGCACGGTGGAGATTCAGCTGTGGGTGGGGCGGGGAGGCCGGTCCGCCAGACGAAGTTCGACAGTAGCGCGGAGGCTGATATCGTCGGCCGCCATACTTGCCTTGACGCTAACGATGGCGTCGACATCGACCGCCTTCGCTAGCTCCCCGAACCTGTGCCAGACACCGGCGCCGACAACTCACCAGGGGCCGGTCACGAATGCCGACAGGCTGGCTGCCGCCCAGCGAGCTGCAACCGCCCGTGCCGCCTGCAGCGTGTCCGTCCCGGTTGCCAAGCCGGCCACGGGCCTGGCAACCCCCGATTACTTCGGCACGGTGCCGAACTACGCCAATAGCCCCCTGCCAGGTAGCGGGGCCAGCGTCGCCATCACCGGTGGCGGCGGGACCGGAGCGGTCGCCGGGGCGACCGTCGTGAACGGCTCCGTCACGGCCATAGCCGTGGTAAGCGGTGGCTCCGGCTACACGTCCCCTCCGAACGTCACCCTCAGCGGCGGCTCCGGCGCGGGCGCTGTGGCGACGGCTACTGTCACGGGCGTCGTGAGCGCAATCGCCGTCAGCAACGGCGGCACCGGCTACACCGCGCCGCCTCTGGTGACGATCAACGGAGACGGCACTGGAGCGAGCGCCACGGCCATCGTCTCTGGGTCCGTGACGAACATTGCCTTGTACCCGGGCGGCGGCGGCTACTCAACGCCGACGGTCTCCCTCAACGGCGGCGGTGGTACAGGCGCGACCGCGGCTGCGACCGGCCAGGTCGACGCGGTTGCCCTTGGCAACGGCGGCACCGGCTACGTCACGCCGGTCGTGACATTCTCCGCGCCCGGCGGCACCGGCACGCTCGCCACGGCCACGGCCACGATCAACGGCAGCGGCGTCGTCACCGGCCTCACCATCACGAATCCCGGCAGCGGCTATGCGGTCGCGCCGACCATCTCCATTACTGACGCCACCGGTCCGGGCGCCGGCGCCACCGCTACCTCCACGTTGAAGATCACCGCCCTCACGGTGACCGCTCCGGGCAGCGGTTACACGTTCAACCCGGTGGTTGCGATCGCCGACGCGACGGGGGCCGGCACAGGCTCGACCGGAGCCGCAACAATCACTACCGATCTCGTCTCCGGCATTGCCGTGAGCAACGGCGGCTCCGCCTACACGGCAGCGACCGTCACGATCGCTCCGCCGCCCGTCGCCGGCGTTCAAGCCGTGGCCAGCGCCACGGTAACTGGCACCGTGACGTCGATCGCGGTCAACAACGGCGGCGCCGGCTACGCCACGGGCGGCATTCGCAAGTTCGTCGACTCGCTGCCGGGCCTGGGAACGGGCAATGCCAACGACCTGGGCCAGTATTTGCCGGTTGCCGTCCCCGACACCACGAGCTATCCCGGCTCCGACTACTACGAAATCGCGGTGATTCAGTACCGCCAGAAACTCAGCCAGGACTTGCCGGCCACACTGCTGCGCGGCTACGTCCAGCTCGAGACGCCCGTCATGAACATCGCCGCTGGAAGCCGGCACGTCCCCTTGACCAACGCCCAACTCGACGGGTCGACCACGGCGGTGCTGGACAGTCACGGCAACCAGGTCTACGGTTTCGACAGCCCGCAGTACCTCGGCCCCACGATCATCGCCGAGCGGAACGTGCCGACGCGCGTCAAGTTCACCGACTACCTGCCCACCGGCGTCGCGGGCAACCTGTTCATCCCGGTGGACACCACGGTCATGGGCGCAGGCGAGGGTCCCTTGAACGCGACGGGCACAGGTCCCTGTGACTCGGCCACGTCGACCACCTGCGCAACGTACTCGCAGAACCGCGCCACGCTCCACCTGCATGGCGGCGTGACTCCGTGGATCAGCGACGGAACGCCCAACCAGTGGATTACGCCCGCCGGCGACACTACCAAGTACCCGGACGGTGTCAGCGTCGTCAACGTTCCGGACATGCCGGATCCGGGCCCAAACTCCGAGACGTTCTTCTACACGAATCAGCAGAGCGCTCGGTTGATGTTCTACCACGACCATTCGTACGGCATTACGCGCCTCAACGTGTATGCCGGCGAGGCTGCCGGCTACATCTTGCAGGACTCCACGGAAGCCGGACTGGTCGCCAGCGGAGATATCCCTTCGACTGAGATCCCGCTCGTCATCCAGGACAAGACCTTCGTTCCGGGCGCGGCCCAGCTGGCCCAGGAAGACCCCACCTGGAACTCGGCCCAATATGGAGGCCTGGGCAACCTCTGGTTCCCGCATGTCTACATGCCCAACCAGAACCCGTCCGATGCGATGGGCGTCAACGCCATGGGTCGCTGGGATTACGGGCCATGGTTCTGGCCCCCAAACACAAGCATCGTGAACGGCCCAACCACGAACCCGTATGCCGGCACGAATCCGTCTGAAGGGCCCAGCATCCCGGGCATCCCCAATCCTTCAATCGTGCCCGAAGGCTTCATGGACACCCCGCTCGTGAACGGGACCGCGTACCCGTACCTGCAAGTCGGCGAGAAGGCCTACCGCTTCCGGATTCTCAACGCCAGCAACGACCGGACCCTCAACCTTCAGCTTTACTGCGCCGCATCCAATGGACAGATGTGGGACGCGACGGGCAAGCTCATCAACCCCGGTGCGGGCGAAGTGCCAATGGTCCCCGCGGTCTCCGGGACGCCCGGCACCTCGGGCTACTCGACCGACATCCTCGACGGACGAGCCGGCGGCGTACCCGACAACCGGGCCGGGGGCCCGACAATGGTCCAGATCGGCACTGAGGGCGGGTTCCTGCCGAACCCCGTAACCATGACGAACTCCCCGATCGGCTACACGTACAACCGCCGCGACATCACCGTTCTCAACGTCTCGAACAAGAACCTGATGCTCGGACCTGCCGAACGAGCGGACATCATCGTCGACTTCTCGCAGGTCAACATGGCCAACTGCTCGAACATCATTCTCTACAACGACTCTCCGGCCCCGGTCCCGGCGTTCGATCCGCGCTACGACTACTACACCGGCGACCCCGACCAGACGTCGTCCGGCGGCGCGCCCACGACGATCGCCGGCTATGGCCCGAACACCCGCACGATCATGCAGTTCCAGGTCACCCCGACCCTCGGCCAGGACGCGGCGTTCAGCACCGCACCGCTGGCCACCGCTCTTCCCGCCGCCTTCGCCGCATCGCAAGACCAGATCATCGTCCCCGAGTCGGCATACGACGCGGTCTACGGTCAGACGTTCACGGACAAGTACGTGAACATCGCAGACACGCAGACGCAGTTCACGCCTATCGGCGCTACCTCGCCCGTCACCATGAACCTCGCCCCCAAAGCGATCCAGGAACTCTTCGAGATGACGTACGGGAGGATGAACGCCACGCTCGGCGTGGAGTTACCTAACACCACCGGCGTGAATCAGACCACCGTACCTCTCGGGTACGCCGAACCGGTCACCGAAGTCCTGCAACCGAGCACCGTCGGCAGCCAGATTGGCCAGGCAGGCGACGGCACGCAGATATGGAAGATCACTCACAACGGCGTCGATACCCATTTCATACATTTCCACCTGTTCAACGTCCAGGTCATAAACAGGGTCGGCTGGGACGGCATGGTCAAACCGCCCGATCCCAACGAGTTGGGCTGGAAAGACACCGTGCGGATGAACCCGCTCGAGGACACGATCGTCGCCCTGCGACCGGTCACTCCGCAGGTACCGTTCGGCATACCTGACAGCATCCGTTCGGTCGACGTCACCAGGCCTGCCACGGCCACCATCAGTACCCTGGATCCGTTGACGGGCGGGGCCATGACCGTGTCGAACGCTCCGGCGAACTACGGCTGGGAGTACGTGT
>PMKN01000002.1 GCA_003158675.1 Chloroflexota bacterium
GTCGATGCCCTGATCTCCCTCCGGAGCCAAGTCATCAGCGGATTCGTCGAGGGCGGAGTCACCGAGGAGACCTACCGAGCCGACCTCGACGCTCTCGCAGTCGAGCTCGATAGACAGCTAACGCCCGACCGTCGAGGAACGCTTCAGCAACGCGCCGCGAAGGTGGTGGCCGAGATCCTGTCCGATGGCCACGCTCGACTCGTCGCCGAACCACCGGCCAGGCTTGCTCGCATCGAGTTCGGGAGTCGCCGCTACCGCGAGCGCCTGCGCCGCGAGGACCCCGATCGATATGAGGCCGAGCGCCGAGAAGAGGAGACGCTCGAGAGGCTCGAACCCGACGAGGTCCGAATGGCCCGCCCGATCGTTGCGGCCCTTCGCCGCCGAACGAGTGCGCCAGAACGACGGGACCGACTGGCAGCCATGGCGCGGCGGCCTCAGGTCGTTGAGCCGCTCCGAGTTCCAGCGTTTCCTGATGTCCTCTGGACCAACGATGACCGCCTCAGCTGGGAGGAGCTTGTCGGGGGCGTTCCGTGTCAGGGCTGCGGTCAGCCGATCCTTGGTGACGAAACAAGCCATCGCGACCGCGAGCCCTGGGCGGACTACCGCGAGCGGTGGAAGCCGATCGACGAGGAGTTCCGCCTCAGGCACCCAGAACATGGTTCAAGCTGGACGGCCGGGGGCGGACCGATCCATTGCTCTCGCTGCTGTCCGCCTCCACCGCTATCTCCTGAGCAGATCGCCCAGATCAGCCGCATCCTGAATCCGCCGCCGCCGGCCCCACTTCCCCACGCCACCGTGCGACGGTGCAAGGCGTGTAGCAAGCCAAGCGAGGTCGGGCACGTGTGCGAAGTCGCCGATCTTCCCAAGGAGTTGCGCGCCGCCGTCGAGGCCGTGCTCGTGAAGGAACGCGCCCGACCTTCATGATCCGGCTGGCAGGCCGCGTACATGCCCCACGCAAACACCAATTCCGCAGGAGAACACAGGCGCTCGCGGGCCCGACCTGGGAAGGAGAATGGTCTCGGAGAGCGACGGCGCCGATTGGTCGAGGAGGGCAGCATTGTCAGCAGCACCTGTCCGGGCTGCCGGACGATCGCACGGCTGTGTCCTTCGTGCGGGTTCCGCCCCGGCAGCCTCCGCGACTCACCACGCGTACAGGAGTGCCGACGTGGATCGGCAAAACACTCGCAATGCCAGGCGTTCGGGACAACGGCCCCTTTGCCAGGCCGCCGTCCTAGGTGGCGACGGCGAACTCGTCAGTCGACGGCGCCTCCGCCGACCTATGCTGCACAGATTGCGGTCTCCTTAGTGGGCATTTAGTCTCGCTCGCTTGACTTGAGGGCAGCATGGCGCGCCGTCCAGGCCTCGATGGGGTCATGTTGAAGATCCGTCGTGCAGACGAGTGCTTGGCATTTCTCGATGACCAGCGCCGATCCCTTCTCGAAGCGACTGGCAACCGCGTTGTCGGTGAGTTCGAAACGGGTTCGGGAGACTGCGTTTTCCGTGTCACTGGGGAACCGCCTCTGGACTGGGGCATACCCATTGGTGAGTACGCGCACGCCTTGCGAAGCGCGCTCGACAATCTCCTGTGGCAGCTGATCCTGGCCCGCGGTGGCACACCAACCAAGACTACGCAATGGCCGATCTATGAAGACGAAGCCAAGTCCATCGCGAAGGCGAGTGGACGAACGAAGATTCAAGCCCAGACCGATGGAGTACTTGGAGAAGATCTCGAATTCATCGAGGGGCACCAGCCTTACAAGATGGGACGCGATCTCGCGCGGTGGCATCCCTTCGCCTTGCTCGGACATTTGAACAACGTAGACAAACATCAGGTCATCCATGCCGCCTTTGCTGCTGCGGCCATGGTCCCTGCGGGCGGTCCCTATGCCGGACGCCCGTTCCTCCAGTGCCACGCCGCCGCCGGCTTCATCCGGTCGGGAGCGGTGAACCCCACGCCAGTACGAACCGATGCTCGCGGAAACAGCTTCCATGAGTTCAATTTCAGTAGCGCCGGCACGAGTGGCCCCAAGTTCCCGTTGGATGGCAGCATCACGAGTCGCCACGGCCACGTTCACTCCTATTCCTTCGAGGGCAGCGACCAAGATCCAACAGAGGTTGGCCGGGCCTTTGGGGTAAGCCCCAACATTCCCAACGCGAAGATGGAGATGGATCCAAGCTTCCTGCTGGACATATCTTTCAGCGATCGAGAACGGCCAATGACGATCTTCGATCTCCACGACATCCGGGCCGCCGTTCAAGAGGTCGTCGAACGATTCAGACCAGTGATCGAATGACACCGCCCAAGGACGAGGCGGCACGCTCACTGCGCGTCCCCGCCAGCCTATCGCGCCTACTACGCGTAGCGGGATAATCGCGCCTTCGATCGATGTAATGAAATCGGAGTCCTTTTTGACAAGCTCACAAGCGACCGTATACGAGCTGTCGGCCAGCGCGGTCCCAGATATTGGACCTGCTGCCTGGGAGCCAGGCCACTTTCGCCGGAATTTCGGAGGTCTGCTCCCAGGAGTCGCGGGGTGCCAGAAATCCGCCCTCAATAGCGGTAGGCTGAATCATCATTCCTGAGTTGAGGGGCCTCATGACCGACAATGATTGCGAGTGGGATTGCGGTCCAAGTTGTCCTGGAAACCACACATCCGTCACGTACTACAACGTTGGCCAGGGTGACTGCTCCGTTTTCGAATCGGCTGATCGAAGCTGGCGGGCGCTTGTGGATGGTGGAATCGCCACGCAAGGCTCTGTGCACTATGCCCACCTTCGCTCGCGCTCACCGTACGACCTGCTTGTCGCGACCCACTACGACGAGGACCACATCGGCGGGTTGATTGGTTACGTTAGACGGGCCGGCCGGCTCGCGGCGCACCGAGCACTAGTTCCGCCGGTAATACATCCGACCGGGATGGCAACCTCTGTGGCCGGGACGCTGGGATGTCACAGCCACGACTCAGTGTTCCTCGCGGACCACCTTCGCGATTCGCCGATCAGTACGGTGCTCGCACCCCTTGATGCGATTGCACGCGAGCACGTGGCCGCGCTGCAAAGCCTAGCGGCCGATATCCTGCGAGGACGGACGCAAGGCTTCCGCCAGGCCATCGACCTAGTACCTCGCCCTGGGGACGACACGATCGCGAACAGGCTAACGTCCGGTGCTCAGATTGCATCTGAGCATGGACTTACCAATCTGCTGCTCTTCACCTCTACCGTGCGGGACGTCCGGAGGTTCTTGCACCAAGGGGCTCCGACCTGGGGGCGTTACGAGCTTGGCCGCCTGAGGCATGCGGGATTGCAGCTGGCGACGGCCCTAATCTCAGCAGACCTTATCGCCAAGCTCATTGATGCCCTTGATGGTGCCCGGATCCCTTGGACCTGCCAGCCGGCGCCTGATGCCCTTCAGCCAGTGCATGGACCGTCCGTTGTCGTGTCTCATCTCGCACCCACCAGTAGGTATGTATCGGCAGTCGCAGCGTCACTCCCCGTGGTATGGGAGCGGGTGCTCAGCCTCGAGTTCGTGCGTGCAGCGCAGATGCCCTCGCAGTCCAACCTCCTAAGTCATGTCATCGCGTTCGAGAATCACGGGGTCGCTGTCTTCACCGGCGATGCCGGATTCGCGAAGGCTCCCGCAGATTCAATGACGACCGGCTGGGAGGATGTCCTCCGGCGAGCGGATGTTGTCGACGCACCGCACCATGGCGGGCAATGGGGACTCTTTGCTGCCCGTGCCGCCGATGCCCTCTGCAAGGGGCCCAACGTTCTAGCGGTCTTCCTGTCCATCGCCCCACATGCCAAGAACACCCCCAACAGACTTTGCTGGGAGTTTCTTGAGGCGATAGCTAGAGGGCGGCGCTTAGAAGTGCTAGCGGCAAATGAGCCGAACCTCTATGCGGGCTGGTCTGCGTCGGGAGGAGTGGATGGGATTGGCTCCATCCGCACGGTGGTTCACATCGATTCGGCAGGAGCCCAGGTCTGTCCTGCGAGTCAGTGTGAGCCGCTGCACCTCAGCCCTCCGTAGGCAGCACCTGAACCACGCACTCTTTGAAGACGCTAGCGAGCCACACTCTCAGATTGGTCTCCGCCGCGGTCATCGCAGGAGGGAGCCTTTGGGCTGCCCAAGCTCCCCACGACGGATTCATGCGCCATGCGCAAGGGAGGCCAGAATTCGGCCTGGCACTACAATCCGGCACTTGGGAACCGCGGGCTCAAATCCTCTCGCCCCGACCATAACAAGCTCATCAGCACGAAATGCCTCCGCGAGGCCTCTGCGGACGGCTGCTGGCGTTGGCTCCACGTGCATCGTGTCGAGCCCCAGGACGTCCACCGACTCAAACAGAGACTCCGCCAGCGCACGCCGGGAGTTCGGCGCCTGTTCCCAGAGTGCCGGCAAGTTGCGTAGGAAGTCGACCGATTCGGTTGGGTCGAGGCCTTCGTCTTCTAGCCCACTC
>PMKN01000065.1 GCA_003158675.1 Chloroflexota bacterium
AGGTCGAGCGGATCTGCCGCGAGTCGGACAACAAGTCGGGTCTTGCCTCTGCCTTTGCCGGCCAGGCCATCGTCCTTCAGATGCGTGGCGACCTCACCGGTGCAATGGCCTTGCTCGTGGAGGCAGAGGCGATACTGCGCAAACTGGGCATGAGTGCGGAGCTATCGGCCTGCCTGGCTGATCAGGCCACCATCCTTCAGGCGCGCGGCGATCTCGATGGCGCAATGGCGCGTTTCAAGGCACAGGAGCGGATCTGCCGCGAACTGGGCGACCCGACAGGACTTGCCACATCTCTCGCCAACCAGGCGTCGATCTTGGGGTTGTCAATGGGTCGACGCCGTGAAGCAATGCGCCTCGCCGAAGAGGCATACCGGCTTGCGAGCCAGCATGGCCTGGCCAGTCTGGCCCAGCAGATCCGGCCGATCCTCGACCATCTGCGCTGATGGCGGCTGTCGGGGGCTAGAGCTAGGGCATTCTGATGGCCATGCATTGGAGGCCGACCTGTCCAGGGATGGGCGGGCGAAGCCACGAGAAGCGCGCGCAAGTCGAGCCTCAGCTCGCCCGCCAGTACGGTCTGGAAGGGCTGGTCCAGCCGCTGCGCTCACCGCTCGGCGCACTGAGCTGAAGCACTCTCTCTCGTGTCGACCAACGGAACGATCACGACCACCGAGCCCGGCAGTACGATCCCGGTCGTTGCCGGATGTGTTTGATCCCGTCAGATCGACCAGCTGCGGTGGCTCCTCGACGAGTCGACGCCGGCGGTGAGGAACCTGGCGTTGCGCGGGTTGCTGGACCGTGCCCCCAACGATCCTGAAGTTGTCGCGGTCCGGGCGGCTGCCACGAACAGCAGCACGACCGCCAGGCAGAACCCTACCAGCCAGAACAGCAAGTCCATCGAGCACCGCCCTCGAACCATATGGTTGGCGTCCCCGGCGGGATTCGAACCCACGACCGACCGCTTAGAAGGCCAGAGCGGCTGTGCGTAGTGGCATCTCTCGTGGAGACCCGAGCATAGCGTGTCCAGTTATCGTGTCGTGTTGAACGGCAACATGCGCTGTCCACTAGAGGCGGCCTCCGCGGGCAACCCTAGAAGTCGAAGGGCTCGAACCTCGGCGGGAGAGTCGGGCATCTCTTGGCGGGCTGGAATCAGCAGGCAAAGGCGCGGCCCACGTCTCAATCCTGGGGAAGCGATCGTCGACCTACCGATCCTCGGCGGAAGCCGGCTTTGTTCGCGGTCGCAGGAATACATCCGCACCGGCAACGATCACACCGACAGCAGCCGACACTCCGAATAGCCAGAGACCGACCCAGGGAGTGGCTGTCGCCATGCCTGCGAGCGGAACGTCCGGCTCGGTGTACGTCAGGATTGCTCCGATCGAGGAGGCAGCGAAGCCCAAGAGCAGCAGCGTTCGCGTCCAAGGCCTTCGCAGAGCGACTCGCAGGAGAAGGCCGACGAGAATCACGGCCAAACCGAGCCAGGTGAGAGTTACCGCTGTGTCTATCTTGCCCTGCTGCCATGTGCCGTATGAAACATCGAACGGCCAGATGTAACCGGGAGGTAGCACGACAAGGTCCGTTCGCGGCGCCGTCGATCGAAACCACGGGACTTGGAAAGACGCAACCAAACCGATGATCGCGGCCAACTCCATCGCCACCAGGAGGACCCTGAGGGGTGACAGAAGATAGGTTCTCATGTCAGGCTCTCGGTTCAGGTTGCTCTATTGGTAGATGGCGCAGGTCGAGACGCACACGAGTGGTAGGTTCCAATGAGCGGGATCGTCGTCGCAGGCGGGGTGTCGTCCCACTCTCGGAATGAAGGTTGGCGTCCCCGGCGGGATTCGAACCCACGACCGACCGCTTAGAAGGCGGCCGCTCTATCCACTGAGCTACGGGGACACCGAACGGCTCGAACGCCGCGCGTAGAGTACCCCGCGCCGCCCTCCGAGGCCAGCGCGATGACAATTCGAACGCGCGGGATCGGCCCTCGGCGCCATCCCTTTGCCCCATGGCCGGACCTCGGGTCGGTGCTAGACTGCACATCCTTCGCGTTCAACACGTACGCGCCTGGGGTCCCTGGAGGTCGTATCGGTGTCGTCGCTCCCGCTTGAGTCTGTGCGCCCGGCATTGCCGTTGCCGCCGGACGAGCGGTTGCTCCCACGACCCCACGCTCGGCTCGCGGCCGATAGGACGGCCCTTCTCCAACCCGCTACCAGCGGCCAGCTCGCGCTCCAGCTACCGAGCGAACTTCCGCACCTGCCCATCGCACCCGAATGGAAGGACCAGCAGCGGCTGTGGGGGCATAGCTTCCATCCCATGTGCTCGTACCTGGCCAGCTTCCCCGCCGGCCTGGTCCACGCCTTCATCGCTCGCTACACGCGACCCGGTGATGTGGTTCTGGATCCGTTCAGCGGCCGCGGCACGACGCCCCTCCAGGCCTGCGCCGAAGGCCGGATCGGCGTCGGCAACGACCTCAACCCGTTCGCCCACATCCTCACCGCCGCCAAAGTGGATCCGCCAACCAAGTCGGACGTGAAGACCCGGCTCGCAGCTCTTCGAGTCAACTGGGCGGCCGCCGCAGCCGGGTGGAACGAGATCGCTGAGCGCGTCACCGCCGACCCTGGTTCCCCGGAGATCCTGGTCCCGGGCGCGGGCACCCGCCCGGTCGGCGGTACGATCGCAATTCGACCGGACGCCTCCGTCCCGGCCGAGGTCGCGCTGGCTTTCCATCCGCGAACGCTGGCGCAGCTCCTCTACCTGCGGGCCGGACTCGATGCCGACGATCGAACCGACAGGTTCATCCTGGCGACACTGACCGGCATCCTCCACGGCAAGAGCGCGAGCTACCTCTCGGCGGTGATGCCGAACACATTCAGCATGGCCCCGCGCTACGTCCGCGATTTCGTGGCCCGCACCAACTTCCATTCGCCCGAACGAGACACCTTCGGCCTTCTCGAGGACAAGATCCGCCGGCTGTATCGCCAGCCCGTACCAGCGGCGCGAGGGATCGCCCTGCTCGGTGACGCGCGCGACTCTGGACTGCGCTTCCGCGAGGCGCTGCAGGCTCGCGGCCTTCCCGAGCGAGCGCGCCTTGTGGTCACTTCACCGCCCTATCTGCGCGTGGTGAAGTACGGCTACTACAACTGGCTGCGGCTGTGGCTCCTTGGCTACGACGCCGCCGCGATCGACGACCTCCTCGACGACGCCCATCACCGCGACGCCTATCTCGTCTTCATGCGCGAAGTGCTGCGCGGCCTCCGTTCCGCCCTGGCGGACGATGCCGTCGTGGCTCTCGTCATCGGGGACGTGGAGATGGACCGCGGCCGGCCCGCGAACGGCGGCGTGGGTCTAGCCGAAGCGGTCTGGGAGATGGCCGCCGCGCCGGAGGGCTACAGGCTGGCGGGAATCGCCCTGGACGATATCGCCGCCGGCCGCAAGATGACCAAGCTCTGGGGCGACGAGGCGGGCCAGGCCACCAAGCTGGACCGGATCGTGGTCCTGGCCACCAGCGAAGCCGGGCGCCGCCGTGCCATCTACGGGGCCTCACTCCCGATCGACTGGTCCTGGCCGCCGCGCGCGCCGCGGGCGCTGTAGGCCTGCTCGGCCACCCTCGAGCCGGCCTGCATCCGCCGGCGAGCGTCTCCCCGCAACGCCCTCGCGTCCAGCCTCATACAATCACGCCATGAAGCCGATGTACGACGACAGCGATCTCGCGAGCATGGACCCGCTGGTCCTGATGAAGAACCTGGACCACGTACGGATGTCGAGCCGCCGCCTGAGTTACATCATCCAGCAGCAGGTTCATCTATACACGCCCGAGGCTAACCAGCTGCGACAGCGGATCGACGCGTACACACAGGCCGAGCGCCAGCTCGAGGCCGAAATGGCCAGGCGGCAACTTCGGGCCTGATCGGGCGCGGCCAGCGGCCAGCAGCCGGCGGCCTGCGGCGGTGAGCCCGCGTCTAACTGGCCGTACGCGCTAGCAGGCGACCGACTAGGGCCCCCTCGGACGGATCATCGGGGGCTTCCGAACTCGCCGTCCTGGAGGCCATGACCGCCACCAGTGGCCTCACACGCCGCTCTCCGTCTTCCCTGACCACCTGGGCGACCAGCCCGGCCAGGCGCGGCATCTCGGCGAGTCCAAAGGCGATACCGTGCTCCGCAAGCTCACCGAATCCAAGGCCGTGGTATAGACCTCGGCTGGCGACGACGCACATCTCGTCATAAAGGTCGGGCCAGCTCACGCGCCGGCGCCGGTGGCAGAACCTGACGAAATCGAGGGCAGCTTCAGCGGATGCCCGCTCCTCGGGGCGCCTGCGCGAATCCATCAGATGCACTCGCTCCACTATCCGATACCACCGAATCCAGATCCTCCGCACGACCGCAGACCAACGGTCTTGCCTGGTTTCGGTCCCCCCGCGCGTCTCTCCCCGCGGCAGGCTGGGGTGCATGCTAGGTGTCCTGCCCGTGCCATAAAAGGGGGTTTCTCCACCAAGTGTTCCACTAAGTTGTCCACAGAACGGCCGTTCGAAGACCGTTTGTTCGATGGGCCCGAACGGAGCCCGAGAACGGCCCCTCGTGGACTGGAATTCAGCCTGCCAACCGATCCCTTGGAGTCTCCCGAAAGGTGGTCTGCCGGCCGACCCGGGCTGAGATAGCCTCAGATATGGGAACGCCCCCGGGGCGCGGTCCGGGGGCGTAGGAAGTAGCTGTTGGTACCGCATATCGGATTCGAACCGATGATCTCAGCCTTGAGAGGGCTGTGTCCTGGGCCTCTAGACGAATGCGGCACTGAAGGCAACGCCCGATCGGCGAGCCGGGCGGGATGATACCAGGCGCGGCACCCGCGCGCCATTGCGTGTCGCCATTGTGGCTCTCCCCGGCGGTCTACAGACGGTGCGACTCCAGGAAGGCTCGGACGCCATCGGCGACCTGCTGGAAGCTCTGCTCTCCGATCACCAGGCCGTAGTGCGAGTGGGCGCCGAACGGCTCGTATGTGCCGCCCAGCCAGTCGGCCAGTCGCGCCGCGCCCGTGGCGGATGCGGTCCCGTCCAGGCCGGCACCAACGACCAGGATCGGCACGCCGGCCAATCGCGCCCGATCGATCCCTACGCCCTCGAGTATCTCGCGCTTCGCCAGGCCGGACTCGTGAGGCTTCTGGCCGAACAGGTGCTGCAATCTGACGACGTCGTCGATCGTCAGGTCGCGATTCTCTCGCTGGAGCTTCTCTGGCAGGGTCTCCCAGCCGATATGGTCCCGGCCATAGACATCTGGGATTTCACGAAGCTCATGGGGCCGCGCCGGTGCCCGCAGGTCGCGGGGCAGCTCGCTGTCGAGCAGGACGATCGCGCCGATCGGATGCCGCTCGGCAGCCTTCAAGACGAGCAGGCCGCCCATGCCGTGGCCGACGGTCACGGTGTTGGGCCCGAGCCGCTCCATGACTGAAACCACGTCCTCCACATATGCCTCGAAGTCCGTGGTCGCGATGTCTGTCGTCTGGGACCAGTAGTGGTTGCGCAGATTCAGGGCATGGCCTTCCCAGCCGCGACTCGCGAAGTACGACAGGTATCGCTCCCAGACCCAGGAGCCGGTCAACTCGCCGTGGACGAACAGCAGCGGCCGGCGGCGCGAGCGCCGCTCGGGCATCCACGACTCGACATAGAGCCCGCGCTCCGCGATCTCGATCTCGTCCTTGCGGATCGGCCGGCCGTTGGATCCGACCTGGTGCGGCCTGCCACCTCGCAGGCTGTCCGGAGTGTTGTCGCTCATCTACCTCGTGTTCCTACGCTCGGGATTGCCAGCCAACGCCGTTTCACCATTCGTGGGGATTGATGATGAGCCCAGTGAGGGCTTTGGGGTAAAAGTAGGTGGACTTCTGCGGCATTACGTCGCCAGCGGCAGCCACGGCCGCGATTTCGGCCACGGGCGTGGGATCGAGCAGGAAGGCCATGTCGGCGCCGTCGCGACCCTCATCCACCCAATCGAGCGCCTCGCGGACGGACTTGGTGTACGCCAGACGTCCCGCAGCGATCGCCTCGCGGTCGATCTTGCACAGACGATCCAGGGCCGTTTGCAGCAGGGTCACGTCGAGACGTCGAAGGGCTTCGCCTCCGCGGGGCAGGAACCTGATGAAAGCCTCGCGATCGGCTCGCAGGATGGCGCCGCCCTGGCGCGTCCAGAGCCCGAAACGGCCCTCCCCGCCAGGCGACTTGTCGACCGACGCGAAGGCAGCCTCGAGTTCCGCCCGTTCCCCGACCGGCGTCACGTCGAACAGCTCAGCGGACCGCGACACGAACGTGGCCACTCCATCGTCGCCAAGGTCCCTTACGATCCGGTGCGTAGGCAGAACCGTCAGCTTCTGGTGCTCCATCTCCAGGAAGAGCATCAGGACATAGCCCGCGGGCGGATCCGCCTCGCCTGTCCTGTTGGCGCGACGCTCGTCCCGGTACCGGATGGCCGTCTCGTAGCGGTGGTGGCCGTCGGCGATCGTGATCGGATCTCGGCTCGCGGCGGCCAGAATGGCCGCCGCCTGATCGGCGAAGGGGCCATTCTCGGGCACCGCCCAAAGGCGATGCCGCACCCCGTCGTCGTCGGTCACGTCGATGTCCGGCGGAGTCGCCGCGATGGCCCTGAGCGCTCTGTTGGAGGCGCCGCGCTTGTCCGCAAAGAGTCCCACGACCGGGCTGGTGTTGACGCCGGTCGCCCGCATCAGTTTGTAGCGGTCTTCCTTGGGAGCGGAGAGTGTCCGCTCGTGCGGCAGGACGCCGGCCCCCGGCCCAAATGTCTCGAGCTTGAGGCGGCCGAAGAAGCCGATCTGGGTCCGATGCCTTCGTGTGCCCGGGACGGCGTACGTCTGCTCGTAGACGTATATGCCCGCGTAACGGTCCTTGTGGAGCGTGCCGTCGGCGCGCCACTCGGTCAGGAGCCTGCCAGCTCGCTTGTAGCGGTCCTCCGGTTCGTCGCGGGGCAGGATCTCGGGCAGGTCGATGCGAACGGCGTTGCGACGGCTCCGACCCAGTAGCTCGCGGTGCAGCTCTGGGCCGATCACGTCGTACGGCGGGCATATGACCAGATTCAGGTCGCCCGCGACCGCGGGGTCGAACCGAAGCGCGCGAAACGATCGAACTACAGGCAATCGTTGCTCCTCTACAGGCCGGTCTGGCGGGGCTTGCACCGCGCTCGGCGGCCCACACGGTCTTGCGGGAACCGGCGGTTCCGACGGGAACAACTGAGATCCTAAGGTAACGGCGGGCTGCGAGCCAGTCGGGAGGCCCAATTCGGGGTGGCGCGCACCAGGCGAGCGTGCCTGCACCCCGGACAGACGGCCAGATGGCACCTGCACGTTCTGGTGTTCGCTGTTACTTTTCCGGGATGCACCGAGATCGGGCCGTGCACGCGGAGCTGCCGGCCAAAGACATCGCCGCCACCAAGCTCGACCCAGCCATCGTGGCCGCTCTGTCGACGCCGGGTGGCGCGCCTGCCGCTCCATCCCCCACTGCCCCGTCCTCCACGCTGCCGTCCCCAGCCGCGATCGAGGCGGCGTTCGGAGGGGCCCAGTTCGAGCACGGCACCGACGCCGATATGCTCGAGCGGCGGGTTCGGACGGCAAATCCGCTGATCACACCTTCGCCGGGCCCCGGCGCTTCCTCAACTCTTCGGCGCGACGTCCTCTATGCCCTCCGGACAGGCGGGCCGGCTGCTCCGGACCAGGTCGCCGACCGCGTGGGGGCGAGTCGAACGGGAGTCCTGCAGCAGCTTCGGACGCTGGAGACCGCCGGTCTGGTCACGCGCAGCCTGAGCCGCCACGGGGTGGGCCGGCCGCGCCACGTCTACGACCTCACGGCCGCAGCGCAGGAGCTGTTTCCGGCCAACTACGGCGCGCTGACCCAGTCGGTGCTGACGGCCATCCGCACCGTCGGCGGGGACAAGCTGATCGAGGAAGTCTTCGAGGCCCGACGCGAAATCATCAAGGCCAGGATCGGACACCGCATTGCGGAACGGCTGCCGGCCAACGCCTCTCTCTGGGAGCGCGTCAAGGAGGTCGCGACCTACCAGGACGAGACCGGCTACCTGGGCAGAGCCACTCGCGACGTCGACGGCACGATCCACCTGTGGGAGCACAACTGCGCGATCTATGGAGTCTCGGGCACGTACAAGATCGCTTGCGCGGC
Organism: Chloroflexota bacterium; assembly: GCA_003158675.1. Taxonomy (GTDB): domain Bacteria; phylum Chloroflexota; class Limnocylindria; order Limnocylindrales; family CSP1-4; genus Fen-1039. Next base: position 8,169 of record PMKN01000065.1, read on the forward strand.
CGAGTTGCAGCTCTTTGGCGAAGTGCTGGACGCGAAGGTGACACGTGAGTGCCACATCGCCTCAGGCGGCCGCAGCTGCACGTACCGAATCGAACCGGCCGACTCCTAGCCTGCCCAAGCGCGGCGGCCCCTGCTTCTACGCCTCTTCCCGCTCGACCTCCCGGCGCGTAGCCGGCTCGATCGCCGTGTCCGGGGCGGACCCTGTCCCGGCGACGAATGAAGCGGCGAGCGATGTCTCGGCCGCTTCGACCAGCTCTTCATAGGAGAGGATGCCCAGCCGACTCAGCGTCGCCATCTCGTCGCGGATGTAGGTCCGCAACATCTCGGGGCCGTCGGTGCTGATCGCGTAGCGGACCCCGTTTCTGCGGAATTGGTCGAAGATCCAGCGGAACTCCTCCCAGCCCGAAACGACCTCCGTCTGCAGGTTCGAGCTGGGGCAGATCTCCAGGACGATCCCGCGTTCGCGCAGCATCGCCATCGTCCGGGGGTCGTAAGCCGACTTCACTCCATGCCCGATTCGATCCGGTTCGAGCTGCTCGATGACTTCCGCGATCTCCTCGACCGGCCCGGCCTCGCCGGCGTGGACCGTGATGCCGAGGCCGAAACGTCGGGCTCTCTGGAAGAGCGGACCGTAGTCGGAGACCCGGAACCCCGGCGACACCGGGCCGGCGATATCTATGCCGACCACGCCTCTGTCATGCCAGGCGATCGCCTTCTCGGCGATGATCTCGTTCAACTCGTTGGGAAAGGCGCGATCCAGGCAGAAGATCAGGCCGGGCCGGATGGGGTACTCGAGCATCGCCCGGTCCATGCCCCGCAGCGCCGCCGCAACGATATGGTCGAGATCCTGCTCGCCACCCCGGTTCCGCTTCATAGGGTTGAAGCGCAGCTCGGTGGTGGTGACGTTGTTCTTGCGGTACGCGCCGCCCACGACCTCGTACACGGAACGCTCCATCGCCAGCGGCGAGGACTGGATCAGCTCCGTCCAGTGGAAGAGCTGTAGGTAGCCATCGAAGGAGTGGCCGCGCGTCGGCGAGGCGGTGATCATGTCGCGGAATTCCCAGTAGTCCTTGGTCGGGAGCTTGATTCCCTGGGAATGGGCGATGCCCCACATGACGGACGGCGTGACCGCACTGCCGAGGTGGCAATGGAGCTCGGCGAGCGGCATCCGGCGCGGCAACTGGCGGGCCATCCCGGAGAGCATATTCCTTCGGCGCCCACCCGGCGGCAGCCGAGAATGTGGCCGGTGGCACCCCAACTACATTCGGTCTGCAACCGCACTGCAACGGTTGATGTCGCAAGCGCCTTGCACGCAGCCGCGCCCAGGGATACGCTGCGGCCAATTACCCACTAGCTCGCCACGGGGTGGACGGCGGGCAACGCTGGGACGCCAAGGAGGATTGGAGGAAGACTCGTGATTCGGTCTCGATTCCGCATTGCCGCTGCACTCGCGGCGGCAACCATCGTCGTCGGCGGCTGCACGGCCGCCGCTACACCGGTGCCGACCGCGGCCCCGACGATCGCGCCGACAATTGGGCCGGTCGTGGCCCCGACACCGGAGATCATCTTGGTGACCCCGACGCCTGCGCCGCCGGTCACGCCCGCACCGACTCAGGCGGTCGTCGCAACCGTGCCGCCCGACCAGCTTGTGGTTGCGGGGCACCTCACCATCTGCTCGGACATCCCATATCCGCCGCAAGAGTTCTTCGACGCCAACGGCGACCCGACCGGCTCCGACATCGACATCGGAACTGAGATCGCCAACCGGTTGGGCCTCAAGGTTGCGGTCCAGAACACCGTCTTCGACACGATCATCGCCGCCCTCCAGGGCAACAAGTGCGACATCATCATCTCGGCCCAGAACATCACTGCCGACCGGCTCAAGCAAGTCGACATGATCCCGTACTTCCACGCGGGTCAGTCGTTCGTCGTCGCCAAGGGAAATCCGGACGGCATCGCCGCAGCCACGGATCTGTGCGGCAAAGCGGTCGGCGTCGAGAGCGGAACGACCGAGGCCGACCACCTCAATGGCACGGGCAACTACAAGCCCGCGGACGGCCTTAGCAACAAGTGCGTGGCCGCCGGCAAGGCCAAGATCGATGTCCAGCCATTTGCCAAAGACAGTGACGCGCTGCTCGCCCTTCAGTCGAGCAAGGTTTCGGCCTACTTCACCGACTCACCGGTCGCTGGGTACTACACCGTTCAGCAGCCCACGCTTTTCGATCTGGTTTCCGGCCTGGTCCTTGACGACGTCAAGGAAGGCATCAGTGTCAGCAAGACCAGCACGGGCCTGGAAGCCGGCGTGAAGGCCGCCCTCCAGTCGATGATCGACGACGGCACCTACGTCAAGATCCTCACCAAGTACGGTGTCCAGGCGGACGCCGTCACTTCCACCAACTCCTAGCTCAGACAACAGCGCGGCACGATGACTGCGTTGCGCAATCGAGGCATCCGACCGGCGCTGCTGGTCGGATGCCTTCTTGTCCTTGCCCTGGCGGTGGCCGGCTGCTCGAGCGCCAAGGGCAAGAGCTTCAATTTCGACACGAACGCCTTTCTCACTGACCTGAACCCGACCTCGCAGGGCGTTCTCGGCGCGCTGTACGTCACGATCGTCATTTCGGTCGTCGCCCAGATGATCGGAGTCCTGCTCGGCGTCCTCGCCGCGCTCGGCAAGATGGCCCGGTTCGCGCCGTTCCGGATCATCGCCAACTTCTACATCTGGATCTTCCGCGGCACGCCACTGCTGGTTCAGCTGGCTTTCCTCTTCTACGGGGTCGGGGCGGCCCACCTGTGGGGTTGGGACACCCTCACGATCAACGGATTCGTCATCCCCGGAGCCATCCAGGCAGCCATGGTCATCCTCGGCGTGAACGAGGGCGCCTACATGGCGGAGATAATCCGGGCAGGCATCATGGCCGTGGATCCCGGCCAGACCGAGGCCGCCAAGTCCCTGGGCATGACCTACCGGTTGACCATGACTCGCATCGTCCTTCCGCAGGCGGCCCGAGTCATCATTCCGCCGCTCGGCAATGAGTTCAACAACATGCTCAAGACGACATCGTTGTTGACTGTGATCAGCGTTTTCGAGCTCTACAACACGTTTTCTGTGGCGCAGGGGACGTCGTACGCGACATTCGAACTGTTCGCAGCCTGCGCGGTCTGGTATCTGTTGCTGACGACCATCTGGGGCTTCATCCAGTCCCGGATCGAGAAGCGGCTGGAACGGGGCACCACGCGAAACACGGACAACGACATGGGTTTACGGGCACGGATGTGGGGCCTCCGCAACAATGCCGGAAACCAGGGGCACTGATGACCAATCCCCTCAGGGTTTCGTCTGATCTCCTCGGCGCCATCGGCGGCGTGCCGCGGCCGGAGACGGACGTTGTCGTCGACGCCCGCGATGTCAACAAGTGGTTCGGACGTCTGCACGTCCTCAAGGACGTCAGCCTCCAGGTCAAGCGTCAGGAGACGGTCGTCGTCATCGGCCCGTCCGGGTCGGGCAAGACGACCTTCATCCGCTGCATCAACCACCTCGAGAAGATCCAGGGCGGCCGGATCTTCGTCAACGGCCATCTGATCGGCTACCGGGAGACGGCGACCGTCGGCCGAATCGGGCGGCCGATCGCGAAGGTGCCCGTCATCGGGCGGCGCTTCCGCAAGCCTCCGGGCGCGACGAAGCTGGTCGAGGATCGAGAGAAGAACATCGCCCGACAGCGCATGGAGATCGGGATGGTCTTCCAGCGCTTCAACCTCTTCCCGCACATGACGGCCCTGGAGAACATCATCGAGGCGCCCATTCGCGTTCGAGGGATGAGCCACGGCGAGGCCGTCACCGTGGGTCGGGCGCTGCTTGAACGAGTTGGGCTCGCGGCCAAGGAGACGGTGTACCCGAACCAGCTCTCGGGCGGGCAGCAGCAGCGGATCGCGATCGCGCGGGCGCTGGCGATGAAGCCGGCGCTGATGCTCTTCGACGAGCCGACCTCCGCCCTGGACCCCGAGATGATCGGCGAGGTGCTCGAAGTCATGAAGGAGCTGGCCCGCGAAGGCATGACGATGATCGTCGTCAGCCACGAGATGGG
>PMKN01000032.1 GCA_003158675.1 Chloroflexota bacterium
ACCTCGGGCATGTGGTTCTCGACCGCCTCGATCATGACTTCGTGCTGAAGCGATGGCGTGCGAACCTGCATCCGCCGCGCCCGCCCGATGGCCGGATGCGGGATGTCGCCGTCACCGGCGATCTCGTTGCTCGTGTCCACCACGACGACGCGCTTGCCCTGGTCGTCGGCCAGGACGCGGGCGGCCTCGCGCAGCATCGTCGTCTTGCCGATGCCCGGCCGGCCCATGATCAGGATCGACTTCCCGGACTCGACGAAGTCATTGATTATCTCGATGGTGCCGTAGACGGCGCGGCCGATTCGACAGGTCAGACCCACGATCTTGCCGGTCCGGTTCCGGATGGCGCTGATCCGATGAAGCGTCCGCTCGATGCCGGCACGGTTGTCGTCGCCGAACGTGCCGATGTGCTCCACGACGTAGGCGATGTCGGACTCGTCGATCTCGCGCTCCAGGAGCGTCACTTCCCCGTCGGTGAAACGCGCTTCCGGGCGGCGGCCCAGGTCCATCACGACTTCGATGAGCTGCGCGGGGTCGGTGAGCGCGTGGACCGCCTCGACAACGTCCGGTGGAATGGCGCCGAGGAGCAGGTCGAGGTCGTCGATCGACTCGCGCTCGCGGCGCACCCCGTGATCTGTCACGTCTTCTCCCGTGCTTCGGTTCAACGTACGGCGGGAACGAGGCTGGGTTCGGCCACTCGGACCACCGCCTCTTTCATGAGGAGAGTCACCGTGGCCAGGACGGCGAAGCCGGCCTCCTCGAGGCGTCGATCGATCGGCGCTTCGTAGGTCCGGACGGGAGCCAGCACTCCGGTGTCGGGGCAGCTGCCGCCCTTGGCGACGCGAGCCCCGATCAGCCCCAGCCCGAAATCGACGAGCGGAGCCACGTCGGCGCCGCCTTTGGCCAGGATCTTGAGATAGTGCGGCTGTTCTTCGCGGGCGACGCCTACCTGGAGCAGACCTGCCAGCGCCCCCGGGGCCGAACCCGCTTCCTCCAGAACATAGGCCTCCACGTCGGCGAAACGCAGGATCGGAGCCAGACTCGAGCGCGGGACCCGGGTCGTGGAACCCTGGCGCTCCCAATCGTTGAGCCGGTACGCCTCCAGACGGGCCACGGGCTGCGGCGTCACCGAGGCATACAGACGCGCCAGCGGCAATGAGTCGTGGGGCTGGCACGGCCTGATCCCCGCGTCTCGCGCGCGCTCCTCCGTCCAGGCCTGCGGGAGGCGTTCCCCCGCGCGCCGGAACAGCAGCTTCTCCTGACCGTAGCGGGCGAAGCCAGCCTGCATGAAGAGCTCCACGTTGCCATGGCCGTCGGCACAGGCGACGTGGAAGCGGAAGGCGCCCCGCTTGGTCCCATCGCGCAGGAGGTGCTGGACGAGACGGAACCGCGTATCGCCGGAATCGCCCGAGCCGATGGCGTCCAACTCCACGATCGTCATCTCGTCTCGCGAGGCGTCGCGCTCCACCCGCAACAGCCCCGACAACCGCCTCTCGTCCTCGTAAACGAAGAGCAGGTCGTTGGGCCGGAAGGCGCCGAGCGGCAACCGGAACAAGCTGAAGACACCGATCCGCGGACCGCTGACGGGCAGGCCGAGTGAGCGCGCGTCGACATGCTCCTGCTGGGACAGACGCGACAGCTCACCCAGAGCCGCGAGATCGGTCAGACGAGCGAGTCGGACCCGGCCGCTCACGCGGACTCCCCCAGGCTCCATGGCTCTGTGCCGGCGGCCGTGGTCCCCTCATGAGGCTCGGCATATTCCGCGGCCATCGTGGCCACGAGCCGGTGGATGCGGGTTTCGCCTGCCAGTTCGGGGTGGAAGGCGAGGGCTATGACATTGCGCTGCCGCACGGCCACGACGCGCCGGTCCGGAAGCCGGGCCAGCACCTCGACGCCGGGACCCACGCGCTCGATGATCGGCGCCCGGATGAAGATGGCGTGGACCGGCCGATCACCGAGTATCGGCATCGCCAGGTCCGTCTCGAACGAGTCGAGCTGGCGACCGAAAGCGTTGCGTTCCACGGTGACGTCGAGCAGCGGAAAGACGGGCTCTTCGCCGCCCACTATCTCCTTCGCCACGACGATCATCCCCGCGCAGGTTCCGAGGATCGGGGCCCCCGACCGTGCCAGATCCATGATCGGCCCTCGCAGCCCCCAGCGAGTGGCGAGCTTGCGCATGGTCGTGCTCTCCCCGCCCGGCAGGATCAGACCGGCGATGCCCGCGAGATCCTCCGGCAGGCGCACGGCCACAGGCTCCACGCCGATCTCACGAAGGGTCCGCATATGCTCGATGACGGCGCCGTGCAGCGCCAATACGCCAATCTTCATTACGCGCTCCGGGTTCGCATCGGTCCCGTTGGACCCTGCGTCCCGCTACGCGGGGCTACCAGCCCCGGACCGCCAGCCGCTCCGCGTCGGGGACCGAGGCGGCTGCGATGCCGCGCATCGGGCTGCCCAGCCCCTTCGAAACCTCGGCAATGATCTTGGGATTGTCGAAATGGAGCGTCGCCTGGACGATCGCCTCGGCCGTCTTGGCGGGGTTCTCGCTCTTGAAGATGCCCGAGCCTACGAAAACGCCTTCCGCGCCGAGCTGCATCGCGAGCGCGGCGTCGGCCGGGATTGCGATGCCACCGGCCACGAAGTTGACGACGGGCAGCTTGCCCTCGGCAGCGACCTGCTTGACCAGATCGTATGGAGCTTCCAGCTCTTTGGCGGCAACGAAGAGTTCGTCGTCGCGCATCGAAGCCAGGCGCCGGATATCGGACATCAGGGTCCGGATGTGGCGCACGGCCTCGACGATGTCGCCGGTGCCGGCTTCGCCCTTCGTTCGGATCATCGCCGCGCCTTCGTTGATGCGGCGCAGCGCCTCTCCGAGATTCCGGCAGCCACACACGAACGGCACCTTGAAGGCGTGCTTGTCGATGTGGTTGGTTTCGTCCGCCGGCGTGAGCACTTCCGATTCGTCGATGTAGTCGACTCCGAGCGCTTCGAGGACCTGGGCCTCCACGAAATGACCGATCCGGGCCTTGGCCATGACGGGGATGCTGACCGCCGCCATGATCCCCTCGATCATCGCGGGATCGCTCATGCGGGCCACGCCTCCTGCCGCCCGAATGTCGGACGGGACGCGCTCGAGGGCCATGACGGCACATGCTCCGGCGTCTTCGGCGATCCTGGCGTGCTCAGGCGTGACGACGTCCATGATGACGCCNNGCCTTTGAGCATCTGGGCGAGGCCTTTCTTCGTGGCCCAGGTGGAGGTCTCGGCGGTCATTGGGTACCAGTTCCTTACTCACGCGTGGCTACGGGGGCGTGCCATTAGGGTCGCGACGGCCAGCGCCACGCTCGGCGATTATACGCGGGCACCTCGGAGACCCGGCCGGGACCGCCACTGCGCCCGCTTCGCGGGACCGACCTGTTCGGCCCCGACGTGGCATGCTCTCGCGAACCGACCACGCGGAGGGACTCTTGTTCGCGTTCACCGACGGCCAGCTGGTGCTGATTCCGGGCTTCGTCGCGGTGCTGCCGGCCGTTCCAATCGCTTTGTGGATCTGGCGCCGGGTTGCTGGCCGGCGCTGGACGCTCATGGCGCTCCTGGCCCTGGCACACATCACAATGGTCGTGGCCCTCACCATCTTCCCAATCCCGATCGGCGGACAGGACTTCTACCGCCAGACGCGAGGCATGAGCGAGGACAACGTCGTTCCCTTCGCTACGATCGCTGGGCAGTTGCAAAACCTCACGCTCAGCAGCGCCCGCCAACTCTCCGGAAACCTGGTGGCGCTCGTACCCCTCGGGATCTACGGACCCGCATTGTGGCCCGCCCTTCGCGACTGGCGCCGATTCGCTCTCGTCGCGGTGGCCTTCGGGGTCGGCATCGAGCTGACCCAGTACGCCGGCTCGCTGATCGAAGGCTTCACCTACCGCGTCACTGACATCGACGACGCGATCATGAACGCCAGCGGCGCCATCGCCGCCTTCTTCGTCTGGCGACGGATCGAACGATCGGGCTCGATCGAACGCCTGGCGGAGCGCTGGCTCACCAGAGGGCGCCCGCCAAAGCCGCGGCCCACCCCGGACCGCACGGCGCCCTAGGCCGCGCCATGGCCACCGACTTCCTCGCCCGCCTCTCCGCCGAGATCGTCCTCTGCCGCGCCTGCCCCCGCCTGGTGGAGTGGCGCGAAGCGGCCGCCGCGAACCCGCCTGCCCGCTTCGCCCGCGAGAGCTACTGGGCCCGTCCCTTGCCCGGCTGGGGCGATCCGCGAGCTCGAGTTCTGCTAGTGGGACTCGCCCCCGCCGCCCACGGCGGCAATCGTACCGGCCGCCTATTCACTGGCGATCAATCGGGCCACTTCATGTTCGCCTCGTTGCACCGCACGGGCTTCGTGAACCAGCCGAACTCCACCTACGCCGCAGACGGCCTCCGCGCGCGCAGCCTATACATAGCGGCCGTCGTGCGATGCGCCCCGCCCGACAACAAGCCACTCCCCGAGGAGCGGGCCAACTGCCTGCCGTACCTAGTTCGGGAGCTACGGCTCCTGCCCGAGTTGCGCGTCATCGTTCCGCTGGGGGCCTACGCCTGGCACGGCACGCTTGCCGCGCTCGGCGCGCTCGGCGAGGCGACGACTCCAAAGCCGGCCTTCGGTCATGGCGCGGAAGCCTCCGCCGGTCGCTACGCCCTGCTCGGGTCGTACCACCCCAGCCAGCAGAACACCTTCACGGGGCGACTCACGCCGAAGATGCTGGATGCAACCTTCAGTCGAGCAAGGGAGCTGGCCGGCCTGCCCTGATCCCGAAACTCGTCGGAACCCGCGCAGCGCGCGACCCACGAGCCTATGATGCTTGGCCATGAGCGAAGCGCGGCTGCTTCTCGTCGACGATGATCAGGCCCACCTCGACGCCCTGGCCGATCGCCTGGCCGGCGACGGTTTCGACGTAGCCAAGGCGTCAAGCGGTCGTGAGGCTCTGGCGCGCCTCGACGTCGCCTGGCCAGACCTGGTGATCCTCGATCTGATGATGCCCGAGATGGACGGCCAGACCCTGGCGGGTCGGATCAAGAGTCGGGCCGACATCCCGATCCTGCTGCTGTCGGCAATCGCGACGGCCGACAGCAAAGCCGATCTGATCGCCCATTTCGCCGAGGATTTCGTCACCAAGCCTTACGACTACGCCGAGCTCGTGGCCCGAATTCGCCGCGTGCTGCGGAGGCTGCAGGACCAGATCCCGGTCGAGGAGCTGGCTCTGGGCGATCTCACACTGGTGCCTCGCAAGCGTGAGGCGATCGTCCGCGGTCGCACGCTACCGCTTTCACCCACCGAATCGCGCTTCCTCGCGACCCTCGCCGCCAGCATGCCGAAAGCAGTCTCCACCGACCAGCTCTTGCGCAAGGTCTGGGCCGATTCCGACGCCGCAGACCCCGCCTACGTGTGGGTCACAGTACGGCGACTCCGCCAGAAGATCGAATTCGACGCCGACGATCCGCATCACCTGGTCACCGATCCATCGGGTGGCTACCGGCTTGCGGCATGGCAGCTCGGCGGCGGCTTGGACGAGCCCACGGAGTAAGCCTGGCGGCACCGCCAAATCGACGAATCCCAGGGCGGGACGTTACGCTGGGGGACACGATCAATTGGTACTTCCGGCGCATCCGCACACCAGATTGGGGTCCGCCAGGCAGGGGGGACGATACCGTTATGGCGCCTGCAAGGAGCGGGGCATACGCTCCTGGTCCTTGGAGTCGGCGACCGTGCCGACGTGACATATCATGAGCTTGGCTTATCGTCGCCAATGACGCGTCGACCTGAACGAGCGTGGGCTCCCACGCCGGGTCAGGGTCGAGTTCGCGGCACCGCTAACGAGGAAGCAGCAAGCACCGTGAGGTACCCAATGCCTGGCCAATCGAGACGCCGTTCCACCCGCAAGCGGGGCCAGGCCATGGTCGAATTCGCCCTGGTCCTGCCCATCTTCCTGTTGATCCTGACGAGCATCCTGGACTTCGGCTTCGCGCTATTCCAGCGGATGACCATCATCAATGCCGCTCGAGACGGCGCCCGCGCTGCAGTCATGGCTACGGACTACTCGACAGTCGGGACATTGGCCGTGGCGGCCGCAACAGCGTCGGCGAGTTCGGCGGGAGTCACCCTGACGAGCGTGAGCGTCGATTGTTTCCAGACGCACGGCAACAACCCGAGCTCGCTGACCCACTGCAACTTCACCGCCGGCGACCCGAATGAGGCCCAGTCGGGCGACTCGGTGGTCGTGACGGCCAACTACACGTGGCACAGCTTCTTCCCCCTCCCGATATTTAGCACACTGAACATGACTGCAACCGTCCAGATGGTTATCGAATAGGCGTCGGCCCGCTGTCCGAGCGAGGAACTCCAATGCTGCACTTACTGCCACGTCGCAACCGCAAACGCGGACAGATTCTGGTCCTGTTTGAGCTGCTTCTCGTCGTCATCATCGGATTCGCCGCGCTCGTGATCGATCTTGGCGTTCTCAGGAACAACAAGCAGATCCTCGTGAACACGCTGGATGCGGCCGCCCTCGCCGGTGGCTCCTCCCTTCCGGTCGACGGCACGCTCCCCAGTTCGGATCCTCACTCGTTGCAGTCTGTGCAGGCCTTCATTACGAAGAGCATCGCGAAGAACTACCCGGGCCTGGTGCTGAACACGGACTACACGATCACCTATAAGTGCCTGATCGGCGCGGACGCCGCCACGGGAGCGCCTTTGATTACGAGGGATATCCCCGGGGTTTGCGACCCGCATAACGCCCTCAACCACCCCTCGCCGCCGCCGTACGCGGTCGCCAGCGACTTCACGGGCGCCGGCCCGACGCGAGTCTCCAACTGCAGGCCGGACCTTGGCGACAAATGCAACGTCGTCGTCGTCACCGGTAGCGCCAAAACGAATTACGCGCTCGCCCCTGTGCTAGGAGTGCAGCAGGGCAATACGGGCACTGTCGTGTCGGCTGCCTGCAAGGGAGCTTGCGGGGCGGCCCAGGTCGTGCCCGTTGACCTGGTGATCATCCTCGACCGCACTTACTCGATGAATAATAGCGGCAACACGTCGGGTGCCAAGATCCAGGCACTCCAGGCTGCCGCGACGACCGTCCTGAGCGTCTACGATCCGGCCAAACAGCGCGTCGCGCTAGCCCTGACCGGGCCGGGCGCGGTCGATGCGTCGGGCAACCCCGCATCGGGCAGCTGCCCTGCCGGCGGCACGGCGTTGGGCGTGGCCGACGACCAGAACTTCAGCCCCACAACGACCCTGGCCGGCGGCAGCACGACCTTGGCCACCACGGCGCCGACAACCCTGAACGCTCCGCGAACGACCTTGAGCGCCGCAGCCGCATCGACGACTCTGAATACGGCCATCAACTCCACGTCAAGCACGTCGATCAAGGTCAATGGGACGTCAGGTTTCCCGGGTGTCCCGTTCTACATCCAGATCGATAGCGAGCAGATGAAGGTGACGACCGTCGCGGGCACCACCTGGACCGTGGCCCGCGGCCAGAACGGCACAACGGCCGCTACGCACAGCAGCGGCGCGACGGTCACCTACCTCGCTGTCCTTCCCACCGCCACAACGATCACCGTCGCATCGGCGGCCGGGTTCCCGAGTGTCCCGTTCTACGTCAAGGTCGATGCCGAGCAGATGAAGGTGACGACCGTCGCGGGCACCACCTTGACCGTGACCCGCGGCCAGAACGGCACCACGGCCGCTGCGCATGGCAACGGCACGAACGTGACCTTTGCCGTCGACTCCACCATCACTACGATCTACGTTGCGTCGAAGACAGGGTTCCCGACGGTCTACCCGTTCACCGTCAAAATCGATTCCGAGCAGTTCTCCGTGATCGGTAGTCCGACCGGCACATCGTGGTCCGTGCAGCGCGGCCAGGGCGGCACCACAGCCGTCGCGCACAACGACCTCGCGACCGTGACCTGGGACGTCGACAACGCAGACACGATCGTGTTTGTCGCATCGGCGGCCGGGTTCCCGGCAACTGGCAATTACAGCATCAAGATCGGTTCTGAGGAGATGTTGGTGACCGGCGGCCAGGGCACGACGCGCTGGACCGTAGCCCGCCACCAGGACGGCACCACCGCCGCCGCGTACGCCGGCGGCGCGGCCGTGACCAAAGTCGTAGGCTCCACTGACACTGTCATTCAAGTGAACGAGCCTTACGGCCCGGACTTCCCGAGCACTCCGTTCACGATCGCGGTTGGAACGGGCGGCAGCAACTACGAGCACATGCTGGTCACGAATACTGCCGGCTCGAGCGCACCGTACACATGGACGGTCACCCGGGGTCAGGCCAACGGTGTGGCCGCCACAACGCACAGCAGCGGCGACACCGTTGACGGCGTTGACCCGTGGGTGCCGAGCGCGGCGACCGATGGCGTATGGATCCCGGTGGGCCTCAGCGGAACTGACACGGTCATTCCGCTTCCGAACCCGAACGGCCTCAACGGAACCTACTCCATCGGCGGCGTCGTCCAAACAGGCACGCCGCTCGTCAAGTCGATCAACTGCATCCAGGCCGCCTCGATCGGCACCAACCTGACCACTCCGATCCAGATGGCCCAGTGGTACCTGGACCACTACGGCCGCCCGGGCGTGACTCAGGGCATCATCCTCGAGACCGACGGACACCCGCAGGTCGGCTTCGAGAGCGGCGACCAGACGACGACCAACACCGCCTACACCTGCCAGGCCGCTTTGGCCGCAGCCACTGCTGCCAAAGCGGACACGACGAACAGTCCGGACGGCATTCAGTTCTTCACGATCGGCTACGGCGTCGACAGCTCCGCCGTCTGCCCGACACGCACCAGCACCCTTACCGATTCCAACAACAACGACAGCATCTACGAGTCCCCGGCCTGGTCCAACCAGCCTGCGACGACCTTGCTGAGCCAGATGGCGACGGACTCCAATCACTATTTCGAGAACCCGCCGACCTCGCAACTGGCCGCCGTGTTCACCCAGGCGGCGACCATCCTCGCCAAGGGCGGAGCCCATCTCATCCAGCTGTATCCGCCGCCCATCGTCAGCAGCGCAATCGGCGCCGTCGCAACAGTGGCGATCTCAGGCCAGTACTTCACGGGAGCGTCCAAGGTTTCGTTCGGCGGTACCGACGCCATTTCGTTCAGCGTCTCCGGCGATAGCACCATCACCGCCCATGCTCCGGCCAAGCCGAGTGGCACGGTCGTCGACGTGGTGGTGACGACGCCCGGAGGGATATCGCCCATCAGAACGGCCGACCACTACACATATCCGTGACGGCCGCGTCCATACAAGTCGGCTAGTGAAGAGCCCGCCCTAACCGGCGGGCTCTTCGTCTGTGCGCCGCCTCCGAACCTGGACGTGCGCGGCGGGAGCCATTCCGATCGGCACGCTCCGTCCCACCGCTAAGGATCAGGTGGCCCTGCTCTGGTAGGATGCGGGCATGGTGGGCGTCGTCCTGGTCCTAAATCAGAACTATGAGCCACTCAACGTGTGCAACTTGCCGCGCGCTTTCCGGCTCGTGTTCGGCGAGCGGGCCGAAGTCCTGGAGTACGACCATCAGGTGATCCGGACGCCGCGGCAGGAGTACCGTGCGCCGGCGGTGATCCGCCTGCAGCACCAGATCCGGCGGCCCCGACCGCGCGTCAAGCTGACCCGCCGCGAAGTCTTCATCCGCGACGCCTACACCTGCCAGTACTGCGGCCGTCAGAGCGGGGATCTGACACTCGACCACGTGGTACCGCGACACCGCGGCGGGTCCCACACGTGGGACAACCTCGTCACCGCATGCAAGGCGTGCAATCACCGCAAGGGCGGCAAGCTGCTGGACGAGGCCAGGCTCCGGCTGGCGCACCGGCCCTCGGAGCCGCGCTGCGACGTGTACTCGGTCTTCACCCCGTATCTCCGCGACGACCGCAACGAGAGCTGGCGCTCCTACCTCTTCCTTGGCCACTGAGCGGGGCATCGGCAGGGCCGCGGGGGCCATGCGCAGCGAGGCGGCAGGCCGCGAGGAGCATGGCCGCGAGGCTGCGGAGGCGGGCCGGCCGGTAGATCGGCCCGAGATCCCGGCGCCCGTCGCCGAGCTGCTGGCCACTCTCCGGGGAGGCGGGCATTCCGCCTACGTCGTCGGCGGCTGCCTGCGCGACGCGGTTCTGGGCCGCGAGCCGGCGGATTGGGATCTCACGACCGACGCTCAACCCGACCGGATCCAGCGGCTCTTCCCGGGCTCTCTCTACGAGAACCGCTTCGGGACGGTCGTCGTGCGCCGCGGCGACTCTCAGTACGAAATCACCGCGTTCCGGCGCGACGTCTCCTACACCGACCACCGCCATCCCGACAGCGTCGAATTCGGCAACTCGATCGAGGAGGACCTGGCCCGGCGCGACTTCACCGTCAACGCGATGGCCTGGGGCGGCAAACCCGCCGAAGAGGCGAGCTTCGTGGATCCGCACGGCGGCGCCGCGGATCTGGACCGACGCCTCATCCGCGCCGTCGGGGACCCGGACCGAAGGTTCCACGAGGACGCCCTGCGAATGGTTCGGGCGGTTCGCCTGGCGGCGACGCTTGGCTTCGAAGTCGAGGCTGGCACCCTCGAGGCCGTCGGTCGCAATGCCGCGCTGGCCAGGCATCTTTCGGGTGAGCGGAAAGCGACCGAGCTGACGAAGCTTCTCGCGGCCGCCCGGCCGTCGGTCGGTCTGCGGCTGATGGCCGAGAGCGGCCTGCTGGCCGTGATCGCCCCCGATCTGGCTCGCCAGATCGGGATTCCTCAGAACAAGCTGGACGGCGAAGACCTGTGGGACCACACCCTCCGGACGGTCGACGCCGCGCCCAATCGCAGTCTCGTCCGCATGGCGGCGCTGCTCCACGACATCGGCAAGCCGGACACGTTGGCCGACGGCCATTTCCACGGCCACGAGACGGTGGGTGCCGAGATGGTCCGCCGCTTCCTGGCGGACCTCCACAGCCCTCGCGTGCAGCAGGAACGTGTCGCTCACCTTGTCGGCAACCACATGTTCTCCTACCAGCCGAACTGGAGCGACGCGGCCGTGCGGCGCTTCATCCGCAAGATCGGTCCCGGGTCGGTCGACGATCTGCTCGCCCTCCGCGCCGCGGACAACCAGGGCAGCGGGCTAGCGCCCGAAGCCGGGCTACTGCCCGAACTGGCGGATCGCGTACGCCGCGAGCTGGTCGCCAACGCGGTGCTCGGCAGGGAGCAGCTGGCCATCGACGGCGACGACCTGAAGTCGGAGCTTGGGATTCCGCCCGGACGAGCGCTGGGGCGGGTTCTGGACATCCTTACGGAGCGAGTAATCGCCGAGCCGGCGCTCAACGATCGTGCGATCCTGCTCGAGCTGGCCCGTGGCGAGATAGCCAGTGGACCGGCGGGTGCAGAATCGCCGCGTCGCACGCACGAGGCAGGTTGATGTTCGAAGTGTTGCTGCAGGCCGATCGGGCCATTGCGAGCGGAGCGCTCGACCAGGCCGAGCGGCTGTACTGGCAGCTCGTCGAGTTGGATCCCACGAACGCGATCGCGGTCGCGGGACTGGCCCGCGTCGCCCTCAATCGCGGCGATGTACGCATGGCACGCGACTTCGCGGAGCGCGCCCTGGCCATGGATCCCGAAGACGCCACGGCGAAGCGAATCCTCGAGGCCATGGACAGTGGGACGGGTCTTGCAGGCTTTGATGCACCGGACTCGCCGCTCCAGGCGGCCCAGCGGCTCGAGGCCATGGGCATGAGGCACGCTACGGCCGGGGCCGATCGGGATGCGGAGGCCACGGCCGATGCGGAGGCCGACGCCGAGCAGCTCACCCAGCTTCCGCCGGAGCCGCTGCCGGAGCGCCGCCAGGCAGGCCGGGATGCGGCGGCAGCCGCGGCGGCGGCGGCACAGGCGGCGCCCCGCTCGTCTGCCCGATACAAGCACCAGGCCCTGGGTGACCGGGCACGTCGGCATCTCAATCACACTGACCTGATTCCACTTCCACGGACGGACGACCCGTTTGCGAACGCCGAGTCCGCAGCGGCGATAGAGGCCGTCGACCAGACCGACGACGTCGAGATAGAGGACGCGACAGGACAGACTCAGCTGGGCGAGTCGATCGGCTTGGGCGGACGCGAGCCCGAAGGTGAGCTTCTCGGAGACGTCGGCGAGGACGAGAGCATCGCCATGCGGATCGCCCTGATCTCCGACGCACAGGATGCGACGGAGGCTGGAACCGCCGAGTTCGGCGCGATCGAGGCCACCGGCGAGGACGAGAGCATCGCCATGCGAGTCGCCCTGGTCTCGGGTGCCGAATTGGAAACAGTCGAAGTGGAGCTGCAAGCTGCCGAACTCGAAGCTGCCGAACTCGAAGCCGCCGAGCTCAAAGCTACCGAACTCGAAGCTACCGCCCGGGTCACCACGGGACCCAAGCCGGCTCCTGGTTCGACAGACGAAGGCGATCCAGGCAAGACAGGGCCGGGGGCCGAGATCCTGGACGGAACTCGGCCCGCCTCCGAACCGTCTCATCGGATCGATCTGGCGGCTCTCGCCGAGCTGCGTACGGAGGCTCGACTGGCAGGCCCGCCGCTGGCAGAGGAGCCACAGGAGCGCCGTGGCGATATCGACTCAGAGGCCGCGCCGGCTGCCGCGATCCCGGCCGCTGCCGAACCGGTCGAAGAGGAATCCGCAAGGCCCGAGGCCGTCGAGCTCGAAGTCGCCGAACCTGCCACGCTGAGGCCCGAACCATTGCCACAGTCGAGACAAGCGACCGAGGAAGATGCGGAGACCGCCGCGTTCCGGGAAGCGCTGGCCATGGTGCTCGACAGCGACAACGCCGAGACCGCGAGAGCCTACGAGGCCACCCAGCCCGAATCTGCAACTGAGGCTCCGCCGTCGAATACGATAGCGGCTGAGACCGCGGACGATCCTGCCGGGGCCGATCCCACGGCTGGGACAAAAGACCCGACGCAACCTCGCCGCAAGGGGCTGTTTCGACGATTCAGAGGAGACTGAATGCGCATTCTGGTTACCGGCGGGGCCGGCTACATCGGTTCCGTGTCGGTCGAGGCGCTGGTCGAGGCTGGGCACGAAGTCACCGTCCTCGACGACCTCACCACCGGATTCCGGGGAGCGGTTTCGCCGGCGGCCAGACTCGAGGTCGGCACCTACGGCGACACTGCCGCCGTCGCCGCACTGCTCGTGCGCGACCGCATCGACGCCGTCCTGCACTGCGCGGCGAAGTCGCTCGTCGGCGAGTCGATGGTCGACCCGGCCAAGTACTTCCGCGAGAACGTCGCGGGCGGCATCGCGCTGCTGGAGGCGCTGCGGACCACGGGCGTAAGGCGCATCGTCTTCAGTTCCACCGCCGCCACCTACGGAATGCCCGAGCGAACGCCTATCACGGAGTCCGACCCGGTTCAGCCGATCAACGCTTACGGCGAAACCAAGCGCTGCGTTGAAAGCGCCATCACGTGGTACGGCCGCGGCTACGGCTTGCGCAGCGTGATCCTGCGCTACTTCAATGCTGCGGGCGCCAGCAAAGCCTGCGGCGAACAGCACAACCCGGAGACGCACCTTATCCCCGCGGTTCTGCTGGCCTGCGAACAGGGACGCGACATGACGCTCTTCGGCGAGGACTACGCCACTCCAGACGGCACGTGCGTCCGCGACTATATCCACGTCTCCGACCTGGCTCGAGCGCATATGCTCGCGCTCGAGGCGACCGATCCGGCGAATACGCTTACTGGCCCGCCAAGCGGGCCGTGCGAGCCGCTCATCTGCAACCTCGGGAGTGGCACGGGCTTCAGCAACCGCCAGATCGTGGCCGCGGCCGAGCGGGTCACGGGCCGGCCGATCCCCGTCAAGATCGGACCTCGCCGGCTCGGCGATCCTGCGGTGCTGGTCGCGAGTGCGCAGCGCGCGCACGAGAAACTCGGCTGGGAGCCCGGGTTGGGCACACTCGAGGAGATCATCGGGTCGGCCTGGGAGTGGCGGCGCTCCCACCCCGCGGGCTATCCCGACTAGCCGCAGACGATGCGTCCCCTCGGCCGGGGAAGAGCCGCGCCAGAGGGGCTTAGAATCCGCGAATGCCACGCCTGAACCCTATCCGCCGCAAGCCTGAGCTTCCGCCTGCGCAGAGCGATCCCGCCCGCTGGCGACCCCAGGCGTTCGGGCACAAACGTGCCCGCGCCATCGCGGACCCGATCGTGGAACCGGGCTGGAGCGGCGTCCGAGTGCTCGCCCACGCCGGCCGCAATCCCGACGGCTCAACCTACGCCACGCTGTCCGACGAGCAGGGCATCGACTGCACGGCCGAATTCGCGGACCTCGCCGAGGCGATTGCGGCGGCCAATCTGGGGGACGAGATCGTCGTGGACGGCTGGCTCACGGTCCAGCCGACCCAGCCTGGCGAGGGCGTGTCGCTGCCGCTGCTCGAAACCCCCGGTCAGGGCCAGTTGTTGGCGCAGATGTTCGGCGGCGGACGGGCCCGCCAGGCGAAGCCGTCGCGCCTCTTGGATCCTGCCCGGCCAGTGGCGTTCGTGGCTGTGGACCTGCTCCTGGTCGACGGTTCCAGCCTGATCGAGGTTCCGCTTCTGGAGCGAAAACGGCTGCTCGACAGCGCCCTGCAGGTCGGCGAACTGATTCGCATCACGCCATACGTTCGGCCGCCCATAGGCTCGCTGGCCGACACGTGGCGGGCTGTCGGCTTCCGAGAGATGGTCTACAAGCCCGCCAACGGCCGGTACCTGCCTGCAGGCGAACCCAGCGACTGGGCCATCGCGCTCATCGCCACACGGTAGAACGCACCCTCCAACGGCCTGGCGTGGTACGGTGGACCGGATGCCCGCAAGTGTGCTGACGCCTGCCATTCGGGATGAGATCGCCCGACTCGGCTCTGCCGACATCATGGTCGGCATACCGAGTTACAGGAACGCGGCCACCATCGGCTACGTCGTCCGGGCCGCCCATGCCGGTCTCGTCCAGTACTTCCCGGATCTGCGCCCCGTCCTGGTCAACGCCGACGCCGGTTCCCCCGATGGCACGCAGCGCGTGGTCGTCGAGACCGAGCCGCCCGGCTACATTGAACAGATCCTGCTCGTTCATCCGAAGAACCGGCTCGATCGCGTGAGCCTGACCTATCCCGAGGTCGACGGCGTCGGCGGCAAAGGTGCAGCTCTTCGGACCATATTCGAAATGGCCGCGGCGCTGAACGTCGGAGCCCTCGTGGTGGTGGACTCGGACCTGCGCTCGATCGTACCCGAATGGATCGAGCTGCTGGCCGGCCCGATCCTCAAGGGCGGCTACGACTTCGCGGCACCGCTCTACTCCCGCCACAAGTACGACGGCACGATCACCAACACCGTCACCTACCCGGTGACGCGGGCGCTCTATGGCCATCGCATCCGCCAGCCGATCGGTGGCGACTTCGGGGTGAGTGGCGATCTGATTCGCGACTACCTGGCTCAGGAAAGCTGGACGTCGGACGTCTCGCGCTTTGGCATCGACATCTGGATGACGACCACGGCCGTCACGGGCGGATTCGCCGTCTGCCAGAGCCGTCTCGGGACCAAGATCCACGATCCCAAGGACCCCGGCTCGGACCTTGGGCCGATGTTCCGTCAGGTCGTGGGAACGCTGCTCAGTCTCGCCAAGGACAACGCCAATCGATGGCTGGAGATCTCGGGCAGCCACGATGTCCCGGCCTACGGCTTCGAACGATACGCCGACCCTGCTCCTCTCGAAGTCAACACCCTGCGCCTGCTCGGCCAGTTCCACGCCGGATCGCTGACCGTCGCGGACACGTGGCGCCGGATGCTGCGGCCCAGCAGCTACAAGAGCGTCATGGAGCTGGCCGGGGAAGCCGGGGCGATGGCGGAGGAGGCGGCCCACAAGCTCGGACTGGGCACCGAATCGGGCGCGGGACCGGCGGGGGCCGGCGGGGTGCCGACCACCGACGAGCTCTCGGACGCCGTTGCGGGATTCCACTTTCCCGACGACCTGTGGGCGCGCGTCTTCTACGACCTGCTCGTCGCGTCGTCGTTCGGCGACATACCGACGGAGCGCCTAGTCGCCGCTCTGGTGCCGATCTACTTCGGGCGCGTAGGCCGCCTGGTGATCGAGGACCGACGCCTCTCCGGGGAGCAGGCGGAGGAGCGCGTCGAGAGACAGGCCCGCGAATTCGAGTTGCTCAAGCCGTACCTGGTCGATCACTGGAACGAGGCTCGCGAGAATCAGGCCAAGCAACCGGCCGTCGAACCAGCCCCCGCCGATGAGGTAGCAGGGTGACCCGCCCGCCGCTGCCGTCCCGAATCCTGATCCCCGTCGCCAACCCGCTCACGGCTGAGGAGCTGGTCCGAATCGGCTCCGCCCTGCTGGACCGCAAGAACGGCGCCCTGACCGTGCTCGGAATCGTGGAGGTGCCCGAAGGAACGCCGCTCAGCGATGGTGCGACGCAGGCCCGACAGGCCCGCCGCCTGCTGCAGCGTGTCCTCGACTACGCCCCGGAGGGCGTGACGATCCATACCGTGGTGAGGATCGGACGACGGGCGGCGGAGGGAGTCCTGGAGGCGGCGACCGAATTGGACGCTGAGCTGATCGTCATCGGCTGGGGCGGCCGGCAATCCACGCCGCGGCCGGGGGAACCGTCGCCGGTCTTCAGCCCCACGATCGACGAGATAGTCCGCGACACGCCTTGCGACATCGCGGTGGTGAAGCAGGGCTCGCCATTGGAGCTGGGGCGGATCCTCGTGCCGATCCGCGGCGGGCCTCACGCCGAACTGGCCCTGCATTTCGCAGATGCTCTGGCTCGCCACAGCGGCGGCAGCGTCGCGGCCCTGCATGTGGTCCCGGCGGGCCTCACTTCGACCATCCGATCCCAGGCCACGAGAGCGCTGGCCCACTTCATTCGTCAGCACGCGGACGGCCATGTGGAACAGGTCGTCCTGGAGGCGCCGAACGTCCGCAATGCCGTTCTGCGCGAGGCCGAGCACGCCGACGTGATCGTGATGGGCGCCTCCGCTTCGCCCGCCATGGATAACGGCAAGACCCTCCTCTTCGGTGCGCTGCCGGAGACGGTAGCCACGCGATCGCAGAAGACGGTGATCGTCGTCAAGACGCGCGAGCCGATAAGCGAGGCCGTCTTCGACCGGCTCGCGCAAGGCGAAGAGACTCTGGCCGCGGCGGAGAAGGCGGCCTACGATTCACGCGCAGTGCCTCTCCGCGTGGAGCGCTGGTTCGGCGNNGTTCGGCGAGTCCAACTTCCACCACCGGGAGTTCGCCGACCTGGACCGACTCGTCCGCCTGAAGGAGCATGCCGGGCTGACTGTGAGTCTGGTGCTGCCAGCCCTCAACGAGGCGGAGACGGTTGGGGCCATCGTCAGCCGCGCCCGACGCGATCTGATGGAGCGCCATCCGCTCGTAGATGAGCTACTGGTCATGGACTCCGACTCGACCGACGCGACGCGCGAGATCGCCGCGTCCGCGGGCGCCCGGATCGCCATTCACTCCCAAGTCCTGGCCGACTACGGGAGCTTCGTCGGCAAGGGCGAGGCGCTATGGAAGAGCCTCTACGAGACGTCCGGCGACATCGTCGTGTGGGCGGACTCGGACGTTCGCAACTGGCATCCAAGGATGGTCTACGGCACCGTCGGCCCGCTCATAGCCGAGGAGCGGATCCAGTACGTCAAGGGCTACTACCGCCGGCCGATCGTCGAGGACGGCGTCCTCAAGGAAGGCGGCGGAGGTCGGGTCACGGAGCTGGTCGCGCGGCCGCTGATCAACCTCTTCTATCCGGAGCTGTCCGGCCTGATCCAGCCGCTCTCCGGCGAGTACGCCGGCCGGCGCAGCTTCCTCGAGACGATCCCATTCTTCACCAGCTACGCCGTGGAGATAGGCCACCTCATCGATGTCGCGGAGCGGTGCGGGCTCGAGGGTTTGGGCCAGGTCGACCTGGAGCGACGCATCCACCGCAACCAGGGGCTGGAAAGCCTATCGCGAATGAGCTTCGTGATCCTGCAGGCGATGATGAAACGGCTTGAGGAGCGGCACAAGGCGCACCTCTTCGCCGAGCTCGGCTCAACGATGAAGCTGCCACGATCCGGCGGTGGCAAGCTCGGGCTGGAGGTGATCGAACTGGCCGATCACGAGCGGCCGCCGATGATCCAGATCCCCGAGTATCTGGAGAAGCGACGCCTGGCCGACGTAGCCGGGCCGGCCGACGTAGCCGGGCGGGCCGACGAGATCGCGCCCGGCGTCGCAGCCGCACCGGGCATTTCCGTATCGAAAGCATGAACGACCGCCGCCGGCTCCGAGTCCTCATCGCACCCGACTCGTTCAAGGGCTCCCTTACTCCGGTGGCCGTGGCAAGAGCACTGGCCGTTGGATGGGGGCGCGGTCGCCCCGATGACG
Source organism: Chloroflexota bacterium (assembly GCA_003158675.1). Taxonomy (GTDB): domain Bacteria; phylum Chloroflexota; class Limnocylindria; order Limnocylindrales; family CSP1-4; genus Fen-1039. Next base: position 18,396 of record PMKN01000032.1, read on the forward strand.
AGCTGATCCTGGCGCCGCTCGCCGATGGGGGTCAGGGGACGCTCGCCGCCATCTCCGAGAGCGGCGGCTGGGAGTGGCAGGAGTGTCCAGCCCACGACGCCCTGGGCCGCCCGATCACCGCCCGTTGGCTGCGCTCCGTCGACGGGGAGAGGGCGGCCGTGGAGCTGGCCGAGGCGTCGGGGCTGTCTCGCCTCCCAGCCGACGAGCCCCGGGCGCCGCTCCTCGCCTCCAGCGAAGGAACGGGCGAGATCCTGCGCGCGGTCCTCGACGCCGGCGTTCGCCACGTGGTCATGGGCGTCGGAGGAAGCGCCACCACGGACGGGGGCTCGGGGCTGTTGCATGCCCTCGGGGTCTGGTATCGCGGCGGCGCGGCCGCACACCTCCCCGGTCCGATCCCCGATCTGGAGGCGGTCGACCTGGCGAGCCTGGATCCACGGTTGGGCGAGGTCGAGCTGCGCGTCGCTTGCGACGTCACCAATGTGCTGCTCGGCGACCAGGGCGCGGCCGCCGTCTACGCTCCCCAGAAGGGCGCGTGGCCTGAGGACATCGAGGCTCTAGAAGCCTGGCTGACCCGCTTCGCCGATCTGCTCGAGGCGGCCTCCGGCGTCCGCGCCCGCGACCTGCCCGGAGCGGGTGCTGCTGGCGGGACGAGCTTCGGTCTGATGTGCCTGGCCGGCCGGCTCAAATCGTTCGAACTCGTCCCCGGCGTCGAGCTGGTGATGCTCGAGACGGGCTTCGACGAACGGCTGGCTCGAGCCGACCTGGTCATCACGGGCGAGGGTCAGATCGATGCCCAGACGGCCTTTGGGAAGACCGCCCTGGGCGTGGCCAAGCGAGCGGCGTCCGCCCGGGTTCCGTGTCTGGCGGTTGGGGGCGCGGTCACCCCGGAGGGGACAGCCGCTCTGGCGGCCTTCGGGTGCGTTGCTGTTCCGGTGCTCGACCGGCCGATCGGGCTGCGCGACGCCATGGCACAGGCGACACCACTGGTGACTGCGGCCGGCGAGCGCCTGGCTCGGGTCGTGACCGTCGGCGCCCTGGCGACCGACAGACAAGCTCCGCCCACGTGAGCCCGAGCGGTCCGCCGAGGTCGGCCAGGTCGCACTCGCGCCCCCGCAAGCCCAGCCCCGAGCAGACAGCCCGCGCCTGGGCGCGCAAGCTCGATGCCAAACGCCCGGGTCTTCTCTCGTTCGTCCTGGACCGCCTGGCCGAGACCAACGGCCGGCCCGTCTGGCGGCCCCGTCTCGATCCCACCAGCGAGCTGGTGCTCACGATTCTTTCCCAGAACAGTGCGGACACAAACGCCGAGGTGGCGTTCGCCGCCCTCCGTGACGCCTATCCATCCGCTCCCGTTTCTTCCAACGCGACGGCCGCGCCCAACGCGCTGCCAGGCTGGGGCGGCCGCGGCCTGCCGGACCTGCCCCCGCCCAACTGGTCGGCCGTGGAAGCCGCCCCGCTGGCCGAGCTGATCGAGGTCATCCGCCCCGGCGGCCTGGGGCCGCAGAAGGCGCCGCGCATCCAGGCCGCCCTGCGCGCATTGCAGGCCAACGGCGGCAGCTACTCACTGGAATTCCTGGCCTCGACGCCGCCGCTGGAGGCCCGCGACTGGCTGGCGGCCATTCCCGGCATCGGCAAGAAGACCGCCTCAGTGGTGTTGCTCTTCAGCTTCGGCGTGCCGCTGATGCCGGTCGATCGCCACGTCCACCGTGTCAGCCAACGCATCGGCCTCATTCCACCGAAGACGGACCCGGACGGAGCCCACGACCTCTATCTGGCGATGCTCCAGCCCGATCGGATGTACGAGGCTCACGTCTCACTGATCACCCACGGCCGCCGCACCTGCCACGCCCAACGGCCCGACTGCGAGCACTGCCCCCTGGCCCCGCGCTGCCGCTACTTCGATCGCAAAGCGGAGTAGGTCAGATAGCCCGGCGCGTCGGTGCCAGCAACCCAAAGGCGAGCGCGGCCGAAGTAGCCAGCGGGAGCAGGACGATCGGGCCCGCACCGACGGTCAGCTGGAAGACGGATATCACCGCCAGGGCGAGTCCGATGAGCGCAGCAACCGATCCGAGCGACCCGCGCCAGATCGCGATCCCCAACACGACATACGGGACTGCGTAGAGACCCGCCAGGATCACCAGCCCAATAAGTGCCCATGCACCGCTGGGACCACCGCCCGCCTGGAGGACGTTCCCGACCTGAGACACCGCCGCGAGAGCGCCCATCAGGACGAGTCCGAAACCGCCGATCGACCTCATCCCGCCGGCGACCAGCGGTGCGGACGGCCGAACTCGGTCGGCCGGCTCGGTCAGGGGCGATCGCAGCGCGGCGCGGACCCCTGGCTGTTCCAGGAGAATCGCGCTCGTCCGGGTCGGTCGGTCGAGAACCACGTTGCGCCTCCTGACGGATGTGGCGACAGCGTCCACCCATCGTCCTGAGATCTGGTGTCGGCCAGACGACAGTCGGTCCGCAATCTTGGGCGTGCCCTGTGGGCAACCCACCCGCGCCTTGCCACTCCCCCACCTATACTCGGCCCACACCACCGGCGCTCTGGCGGGGAGGCACGAGGGCAATGAACGAGCACAGGCCGCAGCGGATCCTGCTCGTCGACGACGACCCCCACTTGCTCGTCGTTCTGTCCGAGCAGCTGAGCGACGACGGCTTCGAGGTCGCCACCGCTCGCGACGGTCAAGAAGCCCTGCGGCGCCTGGAGGCCGGCTGGCCCGACCTCATCGTCCTCGACCTGATGATGCCGCGCATCGATGGCCTGGCCCTTGCTCGCCAGATCAAGGCCGAAGCGGATCTGCCGATCATCGTCCTTTCGGCAATCGACACGTCCGACAGCAAGGCCAGCCTGCTCAACGAAGTTGCCGAAGACTACGTCGCCAAGCCATACCATTACCCCGAGCTTCGGGCCCGCATCCAACGCGTGCTGCGGCGTCTGGGCGATCGAATCCCCCGCCAGTCGCTCGTGCTCGGGCCGAATCTGACGCTCAACCTCCATCGCCGCGCCGCCACGGTCGCCGGCACGGAGGTCCGTTTCACGCCGACGGAGTCGCGGCTCCTCCAAGCCCTCGCGGCCAAGCTCGGCGAGATCGTCACGACCGAGACGCTCCTGGCCCGCGGCTGGGCCGAAACCGAGGATGCCGACGCGTCTTACGTGTGGGTCTCGATGCGCCGGCTGCGCCAGAAGGTCGAGGTCGATCCCGGTAAGCCCATCCACCTGTTGACCGTCCGAGGCGTGGGATATCGCCTGGTGTCGAGCCGTGACAACGCCTGACGAACCTGCGGCCGAACCCGATCAACCGGCCAAACGCGAGCGGCAGGCCGGGCTGGGCCCGCCCCAGAGATCTACTCCAACACGAGTCGGAAGTCGCGGTTTCGGGCTGCCTTTCCGGGCGCTTCTGACCGTCGGGCTCATCGTTGCGGCCGTGGCGCCGCTCGCCGTCTTCGGCGTCGCGGTCATCGCCGCGGGCTGGGAGAGCAACGAACGCGCCATCGTGAGCCTGCTCGCCCTGGCCGTGGCAGGCGCCGCCTTCTTCGGGCTTCTGACCGCCTTCATGGTGGCAGGCGCCCTCACCGCACCGCTGCGCCGCATTACGGCCGCGGTCGAGCGAGTCGCCGCCGGCGAACCGAGCGCACCCATCCATCTCACCGGCGACGACGAACTCGCCCGCCTGGCCGAAAGTCACAACCATATCGCCGCGGACGTTCAGCGCCGCAACACCGAGCTGGCCGCACTTCTGGTCGCCATCGCCGCCTACGCCCCGAGCCAGGGGGTGGCGCCGCTCGTGGTCCAGGCGGAGCGCGACGCCCGCCAGATCTACGCCTTGATCGACTGCCACGTCCAGCTCGGCAGCGCCGACGCCGTCGCCCGCGAAGAGCGGATCCCCGGCGACCCGTGCCCGGTCCGGGCCGAGATTCGCGCCGGAGCCGAAGTCCTGGGGGTACTCAGCGGCCACGTGCCCGCCACCCGCAACTGGGAGCGCGCAGACCAGGATCTCCTCGAGCTCTTCGCCAGCGAAGTGGGAGTGGCGTTGCGCAACGCCGAGCTGTTCGGCCGAATCGAGAGCCAGAACGCCCAGCTGCGCGAACTGGACGCCGCCAAGGACGAATTCCTGCGCAGCGTCAGCCACAACCTCCAGACACCGCTGACGAGCATCCGCGCCTACGTCGAACAGCTCCGGACCGCCACCACAGACGCGGAGACGGACCGCCGCCTCGCGATCGTGGCCGAGCAGTCGGGGCGCTTGACGCGGCTCGTCCGCCAGCTCCTGACCGTCACCCGACTCGAGGCCGGCGTCCTGCGCGCCGAACCTGAGGTGATCGCATTGGCGCCGCGGATCCGGCGCGCGTGGGAGGCTCTCAACGCCGCGGGCGCCACTTTCGAACTCAAAGATGAGGCCCGCGGCTGGCTCGCCGTGGCCGATCCGGATCAGCTGGACCAGGTCCTGTGGGCACTGCTCGACAACGCCGTGAAGTACGGCGGGCAAGCCGGCAGAGTTGAGGTTGTCCTTCGCGCCGACGAGAAGGCCGATCGAATCGGAGCCACGATCTCCGATAACGGCCCGGGCGTTCCCGAGGCGGACCGCGCGCGGCTCTTCAGCCGCTTCACGCGCGGCGCGGACCAACCCAGCGGGGAGGGCACCGGACTCGGGCTGTACGTCTCGCGCCAGCTGCTTCAGGCAATGGGCGGAGACCTGTGGTTGGAGCCGGCGCACGCGGGCCGGGGGGCGGCCTTCACTCTCTCGCTGCCGGGAGAACGGGCCGGCGACGAGAGCTGAGTTCAGCGTTCTACACCGCCTCCCTAGACCCACGTCCGCCGTACGCCGGACAGGGACCTACGTGCCGCCCCATTGACACAGCCGGGGGATGTGAGTTTCGGTGCCGCGGGCACACAATCCCAGCATCGACACACAGGTCCGCCAAGAGGCGGGCGCTCCAGATGGCGGGTTCAACAACCCCCGCTTCATTGCCGACACCTACAACGGGCGCTTCACGTCGCGCCTCATCGGTGTTACTCGAGACAAAGATATGGCCGGTCTTCAAGGGCTCTTCGGGGGGATTCGCCAGGGCGACTCGCCAGAGCGGGACGCCGAATTTGGCAATCGCGCCGACTCTGAGGCGGCCTCGCCTTTCGCGCGGCTCGGCGACCCGACAAGGACCAACCCCGCCGCCGCCACGCCCGGATTCGATCCCGTCTGGGGTTCACTCGGACCCCCTGTGGCGCAGCCAGAAGACCCCTGGAGAGGCCATGCCGAAGATGCGGAGCCTGGCCCCATTGCCGACGTCGAGATCTTCGGCGACGGTTTCCAGATCTCCGGGCGAATCTGCACCGGTCAGTTTCCGCGATTGTCCGACTGGCTGAACATGCAGCAGGGGTTCATCCGGGTTCAGGAAGCATCGCTGACCCACCTCGGTCACGGTGACGTACCGGAACCCGATCGCCAGAAGGGCACGATGTGGGTCCGACTGAACCAGCTCGTCCTTGTCGCCGAGCGTTCCAGCGGGACGGAGCCACGACTGGGCGTACCCGTCGTCCAGAAGCAGCGCCGCAAGGTAACCATGGTCACGCCCGGCTACAGCCTGCGCGGCACGCTCCATGTGCATACCTTCGGGTCGTTGAAGCAGTTGCTGGAATCGCCCGACCCGCATTTCATCCCGGTCACGGACCTGATGGTCCGTTGGACAAGCGATCCCAGAGTTGTCAGCCGCGTGCCCTTTGCGCTGATCAACAAGGAGCAGCTGATTTCGTTGCTGGACGAGCCATCTCCGACGAGCGGGGTATCCCAGCCGGCCGCTGAAGCCCAGGGCGACCAGCCCGCTCAGCAGAGGCGGGGCGCCGCGTAGGTCGAGTACAGCCTGAGGCCGGTCGGCCGCGACAGCCGGGTCGGACGCGTCCTCAAGCCGGCTGCGTGGGGAGTTGCCGCCGGACGGCGACGACCCGCTCCATGTCGAGATCGGCGACGATCACGCCCGGACCGTCCGGCGCCTGAGCGATCACTACGCCCCACGGATCGACGACCATGCTGCGGCCGTGGGTCTGTACACCACCGCCCGTGCCGCATTGAGCCGGCGCCACGACGAAGGCGCCATTCTCGATTGCTCGAGCGCGAAGAAGCACCTCCCAGTGGTCTCGCCCGGTAGCCTCCGTGAAGTTCGCGGGCACGGCCATCACCACCGCCCCGCTCGCAGCCATCTCGCGGTATAGCTCCGGGAAGCGCAGGTCGAAGCACACGCTCAGCCCAATCCGCACGTCGGTTTCCTGCGCCACCCCCTGCATGATCGCCACGACGCTCCGATCGCCGGGCGTGGTCCGTGCCGACTCACGGTCCGACGGACCGTCGTCCAGCGAGACGTCGAACAGGTGACGCTTGCGATAGCGGGCGCAGATCTGGCCGGCCGGATCGAGCAGAACGGACGTGTTGTAGGGTCGCTCCGGGTCGGCCGAGCGCTCGGCCACGCTACCCAGCAGGATCCACATGTCCAGGCTGCGAGCCAGCTCCGCGAACGGCGCGGTGAGCGGCCCCGGCAGCTCCGTGGCGGATCCCCTGAGGCCCGACGCCGGGCCACGGTATGAGAACATCTCCGGCAGGGCGACCAGTTGGGGCCGCTCATCGGCGGCCCGTTTCACCAGAGCGGCGGCACGCTCGATGTTCGCGGCGAGGTCCTGATCCGCGGCCAGCTGAACGAGGGCGACCCGCAGGGTACTCACCAACGGATCGTAGCGCGACGCAACCAAGCCGGCATGTCGGGCGCGCCCTCGGTCAATCCCGATCCGAGAGAACTGTCACGCCCGGAAATGCGGCAGCTTCTTCGTCGCTGGCGCGGACCCAGTCCAGCAGGTCGCGATTGACGATCAGAGTCCCAACGTCCCGCATGTGAAGGCCGGTCCCGGTGGTGAATCCCAGGGTGGCGTCGGAGAGCGGGATCATCGGGCCGCGCGCGCCCAGGTAGGGCAGCGGCATCTGGCCGGGCATGGCATGCAACAGCCCCAGGGCGCTATACGGACCCAGTTGGACCTGCAGCCGGTGGCGCACGAGGTGGATTCGGCGGGCCTCTTCCCCTCCGCCGCCGGAAGCCTCGACGACGTACAGCCGCGAGCGCTCGACTTCACCCTCGCCCATATTCACGACCGTATCGGCCTCGAAGCTCTCGACGAAGGCATCACGAAGGACGATCGTATCGGTCCGATTGAGCAGGTCTGTCAACCGCTCGCCGGCACACTCCACGTATCCGATGTACCGGCTACTCAGGGCGTACCCGATGAAAGGGATGAGCACGGAGGCACCTGCTCACTCACGGCAAGGGCGGGGGCGGTCCCCTCAACCACTCCGCGAGGTTACCGCGGCTCCGCGGCGGCTCCACCACCCCTTAGTACCGGTGGAGCGTGCGCGCACCGTCGGCGCTAGCCGGCGCGCCAAGAGGGTCCTGCCCCCTCGGGCCCAACGGCCCCCTAGCCGTTCCGCAGGCCGCTAGTGTCGACCACTTCGAAGTCGGCGCCGGTCAGCCCTCCCAGCGCGTGCATCTCGTCGTCGTTCCAGCTCTTGTTCGGCTCGCCCGTGATGTACCAGGGCGAACCGTTGTCGGCCAGGATCATGCCGTATTGCTTGAGCGCCGTGAGGACCACGCGAGCGCTCGGACCGAAGCCGGAGATGTCCACCGAGGCCTTGAGCCGGACGCGCAGCCCCATGGGCGGAAGATTCGAGCACGGGCTGGCGGTGAGATGGCGGGCCGGATAGATGTAGCCGCAGGTGCGGGGGGCGGTGAAGCGGATGGCGTGCTGAATCACTCCCGACTGAACTTCGCTGTAGAGCACCAGGCCGGGCAGTATCGGCAGGCCGGCGGCATCGGCGCTGGTCCAGCCTGCGGGCCGCAGAGCGTTCGACCGCAGGTCCCAGATCGCGCCCGAGCCGGCGTGCCAGGTCGAACCCGACTTGCTGGCTGCGTACAGCTCATAGAGGCGACAAGCCCCTTTGTCGAGCAGCAGCATGTGGCCGTCCGAACCGTTCTCGATCTTGGGGTTGGCCGGGATCGGGTAGGGTCCGGCGTCCGACTCGTCGGCGTAGTCGAAGCTGACTGTGTAGGTGGGGGTGCTCGAGTCGACGACGTTGTACGGAATGCCGTCGCCGATGGCGTCGTAGTCCGGGTGCAACTTGGAGCCGGCCCCGATGGCCTGGATCATCGCGTCCGAATTGGCAGCCACCGGCAGGCTCGCGATGTCCTTGTTCCAGACGTTCGAAGCCGGGAATATCGGGCAAGGACCGGCCGGGGCTGGCGTGATCGGCTCGGGCGACGGCGTGCTTCCGTCTGGCGTAGGAGCGGTGCCGTCGGTCTGGACCGGAGTCGGGGTGGCGGCTGCTGTGGGCGAAAGGGTCACCGTCACGGTCTGGACCGGGGCGGGCGCCTTGGTCGGTGCCTTCGTCGGCGCTTTCGTCGGTGCCTTTGTCGGCGCTTTCGTCGGTGCCTTCGAGGGGGTCGCGGTGGAGGTCGACGAGCTGCCGCTGTCCGTCGCAGCCGGCGACCCGGTTGCGTCCTGGCTGCCGCCTGAAATGGCGCTGGCGAGAGTCGACATGGCGAGGCTGGGAGCGGACGTGGGGCTCGAGGTTGCGAGCGACGCGGCGGCGATGCCGGACGGACCGCTGCTGTCGACCGGCGCAGTCGTGGGCCGGCCGAGCTGAACCACGACTAGTGCAACCACCAATAGGAGAAGGCCGGCCGCACCGGCGGCCAGGGGGAGCGGTCTGCGAAGTCGCATGGCGCCATGGTACGGGTTCGTGAGGTCTCAAGATCGAGCCAAATCGTCCCGATCCGGCCGACCCTTCCGTACGAGATCGCCGCAGACTCGGCGCCGGAGAAGGCGGCGGCCTGCTTTCGTGCGGTCCGCTACGACCGGCCGAACGCGGCGATCACGCGAAGCGTCTAACACTAGATGCTGGAGCCGACACTCGGATTCGAACCGAGGACCTGTTGTTTACGAAACAACTGCTCTACCGCTGAGCTATGTCGGCGCGACCGGGATCGTATCACGATGGCCCGAGGCAATCGAAGCCTCGGGCACCCGAGAGAGTCAGCGGGTCGCGGCCAGTGCGCGGAGCGCGGCCGCCTCGCCAGTCAGAAGCCCCGCCCGCCACTCCAGGTACTGGGCATGGCGAGTCAGCTCCTCTGGAAAGGCATCGGCCGTTGTTCTCACGGGCTCCGCGCCGCGGCAGTCCTGTGGAAACTCGGCGCTGTCGTGGATTGGGACGAACTTCGGTGCGTTCACGCCAGCCGGGGCGACGGCGGGCGCTTCTCCGCCCATGGCTTGGGCGATCGCCTGGTCCAGGTGCTCTTCCTTACGCCCCGCATTGTCCATGGTTTCACCTTGAAGCTCTCGACACGACTGCAGCGCCTCGGCTGGGTCGAGAAGCCCGAGGTGCACGAGAACGACGGGTCAATCGCATGGCCCGACGGTCAGCGACGGCTGAAGCCGAACCCGCCGAAGATGATGAGAAGAATGACGATGATGAGCAGTATTTCCATGGGGTTTCCTTCTTTCGCCTTGAGACTGCGCTCCTGGAGCCGGCCGCGAGAGGATGGAAACCCGCTTCGTTCGCAATGCGGAGTGCGCTGCTGAGGCCCAGGGCGACTAACGATCCCCTTCGATCCAGCCCTGCCGCTGCGCTACGCGCACCAACGAAGTCCGGCTCGTGACGTCGTAGCGGTCGAACATGCGCCGGAGCTGGCTCTCGACGGTCTTCACCCTGAGCGACAGGTGCTCCGCAATCTCGGCGTTCGACTGACCTTCGGCCACCAGCGCGAGGATCTGCGATTCGCGCGGCGTTGGCGGCTGCAGTGCCGTGCGAGCTGCCCGTCGGGCATTTTCCGGGAAGGCCGCCCCTCCCGCCGCGACCGTGCGCACGGATTTGAGTATCTGCTCGATACTCGCCATCTTCGAGAGGTAGCCCTTCGCTCCGTGGTCGACCGCGGCGGCGTAGTAGCTCGGATACGAGTACGCGCTCAGCATGATGAATGCGGGACCGTTCGCGTGACGAGCGAGGAGTTGCAGCCCGTCGACCGTTCCAGCGAGGCGAATGTCGCACAGGACAACGTCCGGAGCCTGGGTCTCGATAAGCCGGTCGGCGGCGACGTCATCCCGGGCCGTCCCGACGACGGTGACGTCCGGCTCTTCCCGCAGGAGCGCCGAGAGCCCCTCGGCGATGGCCGGGTGATCCTCGATGATCGCGAGGCGGATCACTCGCCGACCTCCGAGGCCACTCGGGGCCCGCCCCGGACCGCCCGCTTACGGAGCGGCAACCGAACGGTCATGGTCGTTCCCTCCCCGGGGCTCGACTCGGCCTCGATCGTGCCGCCGTGAGCCGTCACGATCTCGCGCGCCAGGTAGAGCCCGAGGCCCAGCCCGTCCGATCGTCCGTGCCCCAGCCTCGTGTACGGCCGGAACAACAAAGGCAGCAGGTCGACGGGGATTCCCGGGCCATGATCGCGGACGACGACGATGGCCAGCGACCCGGATCGGTGCACCGCCACATCGATGGTGGGCGAGGTCGACGCGTGCTCGATAGCGTTCGCGAGGAGGTTGACGAAGACCTGCTGGAGGCGACCGGCGTCGCCTCGGAGCGGGACCGGGCCGCGGGTCGCCGAAACCTGGATCGTGGGCGCCTTGGGCAGCGCCTCGGCGACCTCGACAGCATGCGCCACGACGGCGACGAGATCCATCGGCGCGTTGACGAGCTCGAGCCGACCGGCCTGGATACGACTGACGTCGAAGAGACGCTCGATCAGTTCCCCGATCTGCCTTGTCTGCACGAGTGCCCGGGACGCATAGGCGCGGACCTGATCGGAGCTCTCAGGGCCGAGGTGACGCTCGACCAGCTGCAGGTAGCCGTGGAGGGCGGCGACCGGGGTCTTGAGCTCGTGTCCCGCCGCGGACATCAGCCGTTCGAGGCTCAGGCGCATGGTGCGTTCGGAGAGGTCGCGAATCGTCAACACGCCGCCCCAGGTCCGATCCGCGGCGGTCAGCGGCTCGGCCACTGCCTCGAACCAGCGTCGAGTCCCGTCGGCCAGGGTCACCGCGAACTCCATGCGGAACCGTTCGCCCCGAGCGGCTCGTTGCTGCGGTCGGTCGGCCGGGAGAATCGGGAGACCGGCGGCATCTTCCGGCTCGATTTCGGCTCCAGCGCCGAAGAGCCGATCGTAGGCGTCGTTGGTCGTGACGATCCGGCCCGCGTAGTCGACCGCGACAACCGCATCGCCCAGGCTGGCCAGGATCGAGCGGAGCCGATCGTGCTCCTCCTGGAGGCTCAACCTCTGCTGCTCGAGCGCCGTCGCCTGGACACTCAGCTCTTCCGTGCGCGAGGCGAGATCCTCGTTCGCGACCCGCAGCTCCTCGACACTCGCGGTCAGCTCCTCGTTGAGGGTTTCGAGTTCCTCGTTGGTAGCCTGGAACTCCTCGTTGACGGTCTCCGCTTCCTCGCGTGTGGACTGAGCGTCCTCGCTGGCCAGGAGCATCGCTTCGTTGGCGCTTCGGAGTTGGGCAACCAGAGCGGTCAGCTCCTCGTTGGCTCGAAGGAGGCGGCCATTCGTCGCGACCGCCTTCTCGAGCCGCTGTTTGGTCCTGGTCTCCGTCCGATGTTCGCGCTCGATCCCGGTCACGTCCGTCAGTTCGATGACGACGCCTTCGATCTCACGGGTATCGACGCGGTACGGGCGGACCATGGCGTCCACGAATCGGGGCGCCTCGCTCGCAGCGTCCGTCGGCTCGACCTCGAACACGGCCGAAGTTGTCTCGCCCGACAGCGCGGCGTCGATGGCGGCTCGGATCGCGCTTGCCGGCAGAACCTCCGCCAGGTGGATGAAGTCGCGGTCATAGGCGGTGCCGTGGATGCCGAGCAATTGGCGTGCCGCGGAATTGATGCGCAGGATGTAGTAGCGCGAATCGAGGACGACGATGCCCACAGTGAGGTTGAGGAGCAGCTCGTCCGCCGCTGCCGACGATTCCGCAATGCGCTGCACGTCGCGGTGCGTCGCCCGAATAGCCTGGTCGAGTCGGGATTTCGGGCTCCGCCGCTGCCGGAGAACCGCGGGCCGCATTGGCGAGCTGGCGTTGGCTCCGGTCAGCCGCCGATATATGCGCAATCGCGCGTGCTCCTCTTCCCACGGTTCGGGCAGGGCCATTACGCTCTCGGACGTCCCGAGAACCAGCCGGCCGCCGGGCCGCAGTGAGAACGCGAAGGTCTCCAGGGCGACCTGCTGCATCGACGCGGCGAAATAGATCAGCACGTTCCGGCAGAGGAGTAGATCGATTCGCGGGAAGGGGGCGCGCTCGCCGAGATCGTGTTCACCGAAGACCATGAGGGCCCGGATCCGTTTGGCCACCTCGTAGTCGCCGCCGGATTGCACGAAGTATCGATCGAGAGCGCCAGCAGGCAGGCTTTTGAGGGCGGCGCGCGGGTACACCCCCCGCCGCGCGAAAGCTATGGCGTCGCGATCGATGTCCGTCGCGAAGATTCGAATGTCCGGCCACGGAGCATCGTTTCCAAGAGCTTCGGCGACGACGATGGCCAGGGAGTAGGCCTCTTCACCGGTCGAGCAACCGGCCGACCAGATGCGCAGCTCTCGCCGATCGCGCCGCGCCTCCGCGATCAGCTCGGGCAGGACCCGCTCCCGCAGGTACTCGAATAGCTTCGGATCACGGAAGAACTCCGTGACCTTGATAAGGAAGCTGTTGACGAGTCGGGCGTACTCCTCGGGATTGGACTCCAGATAGGCCGCGTAAGCGGTGATGGTGCCGCGGGCTGTTGCCTTCATCCGGCCGTGCAGCCGCCGCAAGATCGTGGCGGGCTTGTAGCTGCTGAAGTCGATGCCGCTGCGCTCGTGTATCCGATCGAGGAGGTTGCCCATCTCGTCGTGGTCGGGCCCATCCTCTGGAACGCCCCCGGCCGCCAGGAGATCGGACAGGATCGATCCGATCGAGTCGAGGTCCGCCGTCGCGTCGACGAGGGACGGCGGGATCGAACTGGGCATCGAGGGGAACATCGCAGTCGCGGGATTCTCGATGACGACCGCCCCGCCCGCGTTCTTGACGTGCCAGGCTCCGGCGGACCCGTCCGAGCCGCTGCCGGTGAGAATCACGGCGATGAGCCCGGGACCGAACGCATCGGCCGCGCTCTCGAGCAGCACATCGATGGAAGGGGCGACCGCACCGGCCCTGGCTGCGCTCAGACGGAGATCGCCGTGGCTGATCTCCACGAGCCGGTTCGAAGGGACGACGAAGATCACGCCGTCCTCCAGCGCCTCCCGCTCCTCGACGACCCGGACGGGCAGCGTAGCGTGGCGTGCCAGGATCTCGTGCAGATGGCTGGGGCGGCGCGGGTCCAGATGCTGGGCGATGACGATCGGAGCGGGAAAGTCGGCCGGCAGGCTCGCCACGACGCGCGAGAGCGCCTCGATGCCGCCCGCCGATGACCCGATCACCACGAGCTGAGATTCCGCTGGGACCGCCTTGGGGGCCACGTCCCCATTATGGTGGGCAATTGAGCGGAATGGACGCCATGGTTTCGGCCGGGCGCGGCAAGTCGCCTCGCAATACCGGGTTTCCATACTCGCAGGGCCAGCCGCAAGAGCCTAACTTGCTTGCCAGGGCAGTCATATCGAGCTGCCGAGACGAGCTCGGCCCCGAGCCTGCTCATGGGCTCATGAGCGTTCCGCTGGCTTTCGCCGCGACGTCGGCGTGGCATGGAGGTTCTGACATGACGACGATGGATGTCACGGTGGAAACCGACGACGGCGACCAGGAATCGTTCGAGGGCGCGCGTGCTGCGATCGACCACGCGAGAACCGAGGCGTCAAAGGCCATCGGGCACGTGCCGGAAATCGCCGGCGAGGCACGCCATCGAGCGGAGCAGGTCGCCGAGGCACTTCCCGGAGCATTCGACAGCGTGCGGGCCGGAGCCGAGAGCGGCGTCACCAGGCTCCAGACGATGCCCGACTCGGCGCTGCGCCTGCTTGCGGCGGCTTCGCTCGGGTTGGGGGCAGGACTCCGGATCGCGGGCGCCCCGCGCTTGGTCACGCTGGCCGGGCTTGCGCCGGCGTCGGTCCTCGGCTTCGCCATCGTTTCCCGGCCCCATAGATCGCATCACGCGCTGCATCCGGTCGCACCGTAGGAGCCCGGACCTGGCCGTCAATGCGCCTCGGCTCCAGGCCTGGCGTGATCTCGCGTCAGGTAGCAGGAAAGCTACCCATTCGGGGTTTTCATCCTCTCGCGGCAAGGCGACACGGAACCACCATCAAGGGTCTGCTCTCGTCGGAGCATCCATCGCTAACGAATCAGAGGTCGCTTCGGGCGAGGCGACTGCTCGTGACTAGATCGACGGGCCGCTCTCCCGGCCCGTCGATCGATTCACGGAGCTCAGTGGGGAGCCCTGGCCGATAGGGTTTTCATCCTAGCGGGAGGCTCGCGGCAAGCCCAGTATCGAGTTCGACCACGGATCGAAGGCTCGCCGGCCGAACAGCTGGATGCAGGTTGATCGTCCGTCGCCGGGAAGAAGTCCATCGTGACAGTTCAGGAGCAGAGAAGCGTCGTCACCGACGTACCCACCACCACGGAGTCCGGTGGCTTGGCCAACCGGACCACAACCAGGCGCCAGCTCGACTTTAGGCCAAGCAACAACGAGACGACTCGCCGCATCGTCGTCCTCGTATTCGGCCTGATCCAGATCGTCGTGGGGCTGCGCATCGTCCTATTGCTGCTCGACGCTCGGGCCGGCAACGTGCTCGTATCGGTCATCAACAACGTTGGCGGCCTTCTCGTCGCGCCGTTCCAGGGGATCCTGCGCATCAGCGCCGTTTCCTCGGGCGGCTCCGTACTCGATGTCGCCGCAGTCGTGGCCATAGTCGGCTGGACGATCATCGAACTGGTCGTCCTCTGGAGCCTCGCGATCTTCCGACACGAGCCCGCCCTCGCGTAATCGATCCACACCACACACCACCCGCGTGGGCCGGTTCTCGGCTCGCGCCCGCTCTGAAAGAAGAAAGACCCAAATGCTAGACATTCCCAACATGACAATCCTCACCTGGGTCGTCGTCGGCGCGATCGCCGGCTTCCTCGCCAGTCTGATCTCCGGGTCCCGTGAGGGCCTGATCATGATGGTCGTCCTCGGGATCGTAGGCGCCGTCGTGGGCGGATGGCTCGCCGTCGACGTGTTCCACATCTCCGGAGTTACCGGCGTCAACACCAACAGCATCATCGTCGCCGTCGTCGGAGCGCTCATCGTCGTCTTCGTCGTCGGCAGCATGGGCGGACGAAGTCGCTCAATCGGCTGGCGCTAGCCAGCTACCGCGGCCTCGACGGGAACGCCTCGAGGACGCCCAGTGGGATCGGCCCCGTAACGGGGCCGATCCGTTTCTCTAACCGGCCAACGCACAGGAGCCGCTCCATGGGAACCCGCGCCGCCTTTGTGTCGACCTATCCGCCGCGTCGTTGCGGTATCGCCACCTTCGCGCGCGATCTGGCGACTGCGGTGGGTAACTCGGAGATCGTGGCGATCCACCGGTCCGAGGACCGGATCCTCTACCCACTCGAAGTCACCGGACGAATCGCCGCAGAAAGCCGCCCGGACTACCTCCGCGCAGCCGACATGATCTCGTCATCCGGTGTCGAAGTCGTCTCGCTCCAGCACGAGTACGGTCTCTTCGGCGGCCAGGACGGCTCGTTCATCCTCGACTTCCTCGACCGCCTACGCGTGCCGGCCGTGGCGACCCTGCACACAGTGCTGCGACAGCCGAGCCTTTCCCAACGCCACGTGATGAAGAGGTTGATCGACCGAACCGCCGCCGTCGTGGTGATGTCAAAAGTCGCAGCCAGGCTGCTTCATGACGGGTACGGCGCCGAGCCGGCTCGGACGGTGGTGATTCCGCACGGAGTCCCAGACCTGCCGCTCGTAAATCCCGGGCTTCGAAAGTCTGACTTCGGGCTCGATGGACGGTCGGTCATCCTGAGCTTCGGGTTGCTCGGCCCGGGCAAGGGATACGAGCACGCCATCGAAGCCATGTCTCGCGTCCGCAAGGATCGACCCGACGCCTTGTACGTGGTCCTTGGGGCAACGCATCCGAACCTCATCCGCACGGAAGGCGAGGCATATCGCGACCGACTGCGGCGCATGGTGCACGATCTGGGCCTTCGCGAGCACGTCCGATTCGTCGACCGCTTCGTCGGCCAGGAAGAGCTCGGTCGATGGCTCCAGGCCGCCGACGTCTTCGTCACGCCATATCCAAACCTAGACCAGATCGTCTCCGGCACGCTTTCGTATGCGCTCGCTGCCGGCAGACCGGCGGTCTCCACGCCCTTCGCATATGCGTCCGAGGTACTGGCGGATGGTCGAGGCGTCCTCGTCGCGCCCAATTCCCCCGAGGCCCTGGCCGATGGGCTGTCTGGCCTTCTGGGCGACCAGGCCTGGCGCGGCGAGATCGGTCGACGAGCGTATGCCTTCAGTCGCGAGAGGATCTGGCGAGAGGTCGGCGCGGCCTACCGCACGCTATTCGCCCACGTGACGCGCGGCGCCGAAACCGTTGGCGAGAGGCCCGCCCTGGTGGCACATGGGTGAGCCGTGCTCGGAACCAGACCTAGCTCACCCGGCGATTCACAGGGTTGCCGAAGTCGCTGCGCGCAAGGGCGTTGCGCTCGACATTCGGCAGCTGCCCTCGTGGGCACGCACAGCCGAGGATGCCGCCGCCGCGCTGCGGGTCGATCTCGGTCAGATAGTCAAAGCGGAAGTTCTGATCGCCCCGCGCTCAGCGAGCCGGCCGATCCCGATTGTCTGTCTGGTCTCCGGGCGCAATCGACTTGACCTGAGATTACTGGCCGGAATCACAGGCGAAGTCGCCCTGCGCGAGGCCACTGCGGCCGAGGCCCTCGAACTCACCGGCTACCCGATCGGGGGCATGCCACCCTTCGGACATAGACGAGACGTGCGGATCCTGATGGACCAGGATCTGGGCCAACATCAGTCGGTGTGGGCCGCGGCCGGGGCGGAGGCATCCGTCTTCCAGATCGCGCCGGGGACGCTGAGGATGCTCTCGAACGCAATCGTCATCCCGATCGGCGACGCGTCCTGGGGGCGGAGCATCGGTCGTGAGCCGAGCCTTAGTCTCCAAGTGGGCGCGGGCGGAATGGACTGAACTTGGACGTTGGCTCCGCCCGGGGACCGCGACGGCGTCGTGAAGGCGGCTGGTCAGGCGATGAACGAGAGGAAGCCGAAGAACAGGCCCAGGTTGGTCCAATCGATCTTGCCCATCGATAGGATGCCGGCAGTCGTCAGCACGGCTAGGGCGAAGCAGATGACGGCCACGAGGACAAGCAGCGACTTGTTGCTGCTGAACATGCCGGAACGAGCCACGGGATCTCCTTCGTGGGAATGATCACGTCAAGTG
>PMKN01000058.1 GCA_003158675.1 Chloroflexota bacterium
CTCGACCTCGCCGCCGAAGTCCGCATGACCGGGCGTGTCTACGATGTTCAAACGGATACCGTCGTAGTCCACCGCGGTCTGCTTGGCCAGGATCGTGATCCCCTTCTCGCGCTCCAGGTCGTTCGAATCCATGACCCGCTCGACGACGACCTGGTTGGCGCGGAACGCACCTGCCTGCTTGAGCATCGCGTCGACAAGCGTGGTCTTGCCGTGGTCGACATGGGCGACGATGGCGACATTGCGGACGTCGGCGCGGATGGCGGTCGCGGCGTCGACGGACCGGACCTGGCCGGGATGGTCGAATTCGAAGGGCATGCTGGAACCGGGTGACTCACTCATGGGCGGCGGAATTGTCGCATAGTCCGGTCATAGCGGCCTTCGCCCGAGTCTGGTCGTGGCGTTCCGCTGCCAGGCGCTACACTCGGCCGCAGGAGATCGCCAATGACGGTTGCCGCAGTCGTCCTCGTCCCAGATCCCAAAATGGCCCTGGCAGACGCCGATGGAGAGCCGGTCCTGCGCCGCGTGGCTCAAGTGGCGTGGGCTGGAGGGGCGCTGCCTTGCGTGGCAGTCATGCCCGAGATCGGCGCGGATGTACAGGCCGCCCTGGGTGACCTGGCCGTGACTCTGCACGTACCTGCGCCGGAGGAGCCGCGCGGCATCGCCTGGTTCGTGGCGGGCATGCGGACCGCGATCGCAACGGTCGGCGAGACCACGGCCGCCATGCTGTGGCCCTGTCGGTTCGTCTGGGTGGATCCGGAAACGGTCACCTCGCTCGTCGAGGCGCACGGAGCCGCTCCGCAGGCCATCGTTCGGCCGGCGTACGCAGGTCAGTCGGGCTTTCCGATACTGATTCCAGTGGCCCTGATCGAGCGCCTGGCCGCGGTTTCGGGCATGAACGGCGAGGATGCGGTCTCGGCTCTGGTCGCCACGGGTGTCACGACGCGCCAGATCGAGCTTGGGGACCCCGGAATCGTCCACGATCTGGCCACGCCTCGCGCCGACCTGCCGCGCTACCAGGGGCCGCCGGAACCAGCCGGCGGGCCGCCGCCGGAGTGGAACTCCGCCCTCGCGACTCGGGCCGCGGACGCGCCCCGTTAGTTCATCCGACCCCGCCGCGGGCCTGTCGGCCAGCTACTTGATCGTCGGTGAAGGTATGGGCGCTATCCAGCCGCGGTTCACGAACGTATAGGTCGTCCGAATGTCCAGTAGGTTTGTGCCGTCGCTGGCGTCCGTCCAAGCTCTGAAGGAAGCGTAGATCGGCGTGCCGTCGCTGGCGACCCACAAGTCGAGCAGCGTGTGCTGGGGGCTGAGGGTCAACGTCGCGACATCCAGGCCGCTCACGTGGCCGATATCGGGCGCCCACCAGGCCGTGCTCTCCAGCTTCTCGGCCGACACACCGTTGATCTCGTCCGGGCCAAGGTACGAGACTTGCCGGCTCTCGTTCAGCGAGAAGAGCGGGCTCAGAACGATGAACGGCGTGATTCCGACGCGCGCATTCCACGTCCCCGAAGGCAATTGTCGAACGTAGTAGGTTCCGTTGACGAGGCGCCACTCGGTGGAGATGCTGCCGCTCTGGTCAGTTCCGGCCTCGTTGCCATTGGCACAATCGACTTCCACGTTCTGGATCGTCGACGTGGAATGACCCGTAACCCGGGCGTTGATCGAGAGGGTCGTTCGGATGGAAACGTGCACGTTGAGGTTGGGATCGGCGAGCTGTACTAGAGTCTTCGCCACCACTGGCGGCTGGGTGGGGCTCGGGCTTGGCGTCGGAGTGGCCGCGATGATCACGGCCGGTCGATGGGTTGGCGGCGCTACGCCAAAGACTCCAGCCAGCACCATCCCACTCAGGACCGCGGCGGCGATTACCAGGACCGCGCCCATGACCAGAATCGGGGCCATGCTCGATCGCCGGGCGGGCGGCCGAGCGGACACGGTGACCAGCGGCGCCATGAACTCGGTGCCCTGGTAGACATCGGCGTACGAGTCCGGGATCTCGGCCGTGTCGGCGGCCGGTGCCACGTAGGCCGTGCCGCAGCGGCTGCAGTTCGGCAGCCCCGCCTCGAATACGCCATGGCAGCGCCGGCAGCGAACGTACCGTGGGCTCGTCCCGGAGTCCAGCCCGGAGTCCAGCCCGGAGTCCAGCCCAGGCTCCGGGCCCGTGTCGATCTCCGGTTCCATCCCCATGTCCATCTCAGTAATATCCCCGTTCCTGTCCAGCGGATCGGCCCCATGGCCGCCGACGGTCTGGCCTTCAGAGTCCAGCTTTGCGATCCGACGGAACTCCCACGAACCGCAGACCCAGCTCAGAGTACTGCTCCGGATCGGGCGCGGAAGGGGCTTCCAACATCAAGTCTGTCCCGGACTGGGTCTTTGGGAAAGCCATCACTTCGCGAATGTTGGTCTGGTACGAGAGTAGGGCCGACCATCGGTCGATGCCCATCGCAATGCCGCCGTGCGGCGGCGCCCCGTAGTCGAAGGCTTCCAGGATTCCCCCGAACAGTTCGTGCATCTTCTCGAACGAGTAGCCCTGCAGGGCGAAGCTACGCTCGAGCAGCTCGCGCTTGTGAATTCGCACCGAGCCGCCACCCAGCTCCCAGCCGTTGAGCGCGATGTCGTACTGCATGGCCCGCGCCTTGCCGGCCGGATCCTGGCGCGCCGGCGCGTACGGATCCCCCGAGGCGGTGACCAGTAGTTCCTCGTCTTCGGGAACCACCCCGCTGAACGGGTTGTGGGTGGCATCCCAGCGGCCGCCTTCCGCGTCCCACTGGTACATGGGGAAATGGAATACCCAGCAATATGCCAGAACATTGGGATCGCCAAGGCCCAGGCGCAGGCCCAGTTCCTGGCGCAGGCGACCCAGGACATCCGCCACGACCTCGTGGCTCGCGTCCGCGACGATCAGGATTAGATCGCCGGGCTTCGCCTTCACCGCGGCGGCCACGGCCGCGACGCGCTCGTCGCCGAGGAACTTCGCGATCGGCGAGTGTGCGGCGCCGTCCGCGCCGACGGACACGTGAGCCAGGCCTTTCGCGCCGTACCGCCGCGCGAACTCCGTGAGCTCGTCGATCTGCGAGCGGCTGGAATCGGCCATGCCGGGCGCGACGATCGCCTTGATGCGGCCTCCCACGGCCCGGACCTCGTCGAAGACGCGGAAGCCCGTGCTCCCCTCCCCCAGTGCCCCCGCGAGATCCACCAGCTCCATGCTGAACCGTAGGTCTGGCTTGTCGGAGCCGAAGCGCTCGATGGCGTCGTGGTAGTCGATGCGCGGGAACGGCAGCGTCTGGATCGGACGGTCGGGCACGACCGCGCGGCTGACCTCGACGACCATCGCCTCGACGAAGTCCATGACGCGCTGTTCGGTGACGAAGCTCATCTCGAGGTCCAGCTGGGTGAATTCCAGCTGCCGGTCGCCGCGCAGGTCCTCGTCGCGGAAGCACCGGGCGATCTGGAAGTAGCGGTCCATTCCGGCGACCATGAGCAGCTGTTTGAGCTGCTGGGGGCTCTGCGGCAGGGCATAAACCATGCCCGGCTGCAGCCGGCTGGGGACGATGAAGTCACGGGCGCCCTCGGGCGTGGACTTGAGCAGGATCGGCGTCTCGACCTCGACGAAACCGGCCCGGTAGTGGGCCTCGCGGACGGCTTGTACTAGCTCCGAACGCAGCATCAGCCGCTCGAGCATCGGCCGGCGGCGAATGTCGAGGTAGCGGTACTTCAGACGCAGGCTCTCCTCGACCGGCGCGTCCGGCTCGTTGACGTAGAAGGGCGGCGTCTGGGCTTCGTTCAGGATCTCGACCGTCTGAGCCTGGACTTCGATGGCACCCGTCTCGAGCTTCGGATTCTCGGTGCCGGCCAGCCTGCGCGCGACCTTGCCCTTGATCTCGAGCACGAACTCGTTGCGGACGCGGTCCGCGACGGCGGTCGCGGCGGGCGACTCAGCCTCGTTTACCACGATCTGGGTCAGGCCGTACCGGTCCCGGAGGTCGATGAAGATCAGGCCGCCGTAGTCCCGCCGGCGATGAACCCAGCCGGCGATCAGAACCTCGCGGCCGGCGTCTTCGACGCGCAGTTGGCCGCACGTCACGTCGCGGTACGGGGTGGCGAGGCCGAACGCGATCTCGGGCGAAGTCGAGGACGGGCTGGGGTCACTCATGCCGCGCATCGTATCCGAACGCGGGCCCCTCCTTTCGGCGCCGGGCTAGTTAGCTTGCGCCGGGTTCGACCGTGGGTGGCGCAGGGGTGTCCGCTGGTACGCACATGCCTGCCCCGCTGACCGTGCCGGGGTCCCAGCGGAAGCTCGCGATCAGCGTCTGCGCCTGGGCCAGTCCGGCCGGCCCATCCGCCCAGATCGCCACGTCCACGTCGTCCGTCCATCCGAATTCGGCGCCTGGATATCGGATCTGCCAGTCGATAGCCGAGCCATAGGTGGATTCGGCGACGGCATTGGGTCCGAAGGTAGCGCTGGCCTGATTGTTGCCCGTACAGGCTGGCACAGGCCCGCCCACCAGGCTCCAGATCTTTACGACCACCCGACCGCCACCGACATCGACAGTATCGCCCGAGCACATCCCGCCGTTGTCTGTGAAGCTGCAGCCGCTCTTCCAGCTGCCCGTCCCGAGCACGGCATAGACCTGAACGGCCATGCCCTCCGGGTAGTCCGCCGCCAGGACCCGCCAGCTGGCCGGGTAGTCGAAGGCAAACTGGCCGTTGTCGAAATGACCCGCACTGCCGGGCAAGGTCGGCGCCGCCGTCGGCGAGTGGCAGTAGTCGGCCGCCGCCTCCCAGTGGAAGGTCGCCACCATCGCTGCCGCGTTGGCGAGTTCCGCCGGGTTGTCGGTGACGGCCTGGATCCACAGGTTGCCATTCATGCTGAAGTCGTAGCCGGGGCGACGGATCTCCCAGCGGGTCGTCGGCTGACGGACATATGTGGACGTCTCGTCGTAGCGCTGGATCCAGGTGTCGCCGAGTGGTGCGGCGCCCAGGTTATCGGCCTTGACGCAGGCGGCTGGCGCCCCTGAGTTGATCCACATCGTGACGACGATTCGCCCGCCGGAAACGTCCGTGATCTCCTCGCCGCAGCCGGTTGCGGATGGGTCGCCCTCGCAGCCGAGCCGCCAGCTTCCAGTGCCGAGCACGGGCAGGCCGCCGCCCGGCTCCGTCCCGAGCGTCTGCCAGGCGGTCGGATAGTCGAAGGCGAACTGGCCGTTGTCGAAATGCGACTGCGCGGCGGACGGGCCGATCCCCAGCCGCGGCGCGGCGAAGACGGCCAGCGACGCGATGAGGACAACTGCCAGCGCGGCCGCCAGCGCGGCCGGCAGGTAGCTGCGTATTGCCCGCCGCGGCGCCGGAGCGGCAAGGGCACCGCGGTCGACGTGGAACGGCTCCGCAGCCGCGATCTCGTGCAGGGCCGCGCCGAGCGCCGAAGCAGCGCGCTCTTGGCTGGCGGTCAGGCCGGGCTCGTCACTTGCCATCTTCTTCTCCCATGGCCGCCGCCAGGCGCGCCAGCGCGCGGTGAAGCCTCGATTTCGCCGTGCCGAGCGGGATCCCCAGCGCGGCGGCCACGTCCGGCACGGCCAGATCCGCACCGAAACGCAGGCCGAGCAGGGCTCGGTCTCCCTTGTCGAGGCCCGCCAGCGCTGTCATCACGGTCGCCTGATTCGCCCAGGCCGAGCTCGGATCGTGCGTCCCCTGGTCGCCGATCGAATCGAGGCTGACTTCGCGAACTCGAATTCGACCCTGGTGGGCCGCTCGATCGATGGCCTGGCGGACGGCGATCCGGCGGAACCAGGCGGGCCAGCGCTCAGGCTCACGCAGGCCCCGGAGCTGGCGCCAGGCTCGCAACGTCGCATCCTGCATTACCTCCTGGGCATCCTCCGGCGAGCGCACGACCGCCAGAACGGCGCGGTAGGTTCGCGGCGCTTCCTCGTCGATCAGCCGGGCGAAAGCGACTTCGTCGCCCATCCTGGCCGCGACTACCAGCTCCCGCTCCACCACGCCCTCCATTCGGCTGTCACTACCTATGACCGAGCGGCGGCCCGATTCGTTCCCGACCCGGGCGCGGCAGCCCGCTCCAGGCCCACGACCGCGGCTCGTCAGCCGTGGTGGTGGCTCTTCGCCGCTCGCGCTAGTTCATGCGCCAGATCCACAAGCGGCACCAGTCGCTGAGTGCCCGCCTCAAGGTCCTTGAGCTGTACGTTTCCCTCCGCCAGCTCGTCGCCCACGATTACCGCGAAGTGGGCGTGGTCGCGCGAAGCAGTCTCAAGCTGCCGGCCGAGCTTGCGCGGCGCCAGCTCCGCGCGAACGCGCAGCCCCTCGCCGCGGAGCAGGCTGGCCACCCGCAGGCGAGCGGCTGTGTCGGCCGGATCCGCTCCAACGACGACCGCCAGCGGCGGCACCTCGGCCACGTCCGTGGCCCCGGTTTCGGCGAGCGCAAGCAGAACGCGGTCCAGGCCCAGTGCGAATCCGATCCCGGGCGTGGCGCGCCCACCGAGCAACTCCACGAGGCCGTCGTAGCGCCCGCCGCCTCCGAGCGCCTGCTGCTGGCCCTCGGCGCCGCGACGGTAGTACTCGAAAGCGGTTCGGGTGTAGTAGTCCAGACCGCGCACGAGTGTCGGTTCCACCCGGTAGGGCACGCCGAGCGCATCCATGTGAGCCTTGACGGCGGCGAAATGAGCGGTGCAGCCCTCGCACAGATGCTCGCCGATTCTGGGCGCGGCGGCGACGAGAGCCGTCATCGCCGGATCTTTCGAATCGAGCAGGCGGAGCGGGTTCGAATCCAGCCGTCGACGCTCGAGCTCCGGCAGCTGCGTCTCGTGGCGCCGGAAGTAGGCCGTCAGCAGTTCCAGATATGCGGGCCGGCACGCCCCATCGCCGATGGAGTTGAGCAGCACCTGCACGTCCGGCACGCCGGCCTCGACGTAGAAGCGGTAGCCCATCTCGACCATCTCCGCGTCCACGGCCGGGCCCGGATCGCCGATCGCCTCGGCGTCCCACTGCCAGAACTGGCGGTAACGGCCCGCCTGCGGCCGGTCGTAGCGGAACATCGGTCCTACCACGGTCAGCTTCACGGGCTGCGGCCACGTCTGCATGCCATGCTGAACGAACGCCCGCACGATCCCGGCCGTCGCCTCTGGCCGCAGGGCCCAGCCCTCCGCCTCCTCGCTTCGTGGCGCGATCCTGAACAGCTCCTTCTCGACGACGTCGGTCACCTCGCCGATGCCGCGCTCGAAGACGGCCGTCTGCTCGAACATCGGCGTTTCCATGGCTCGATAGCCGTAACGGTCCGAGAGCGAGCGGGCGACTCCTTCGAGCCGACGCAGGCCGGCACTGACGTCCGGCAGCAGGTCGCGGGTGCCCCTGGGGGCTCGAAATGGCGGCATGCCGCAAGTCTAGCGATTGCGCCAGCCCGGCCTCCCCGATTCAGGTCGACGAACCTAGTCGCCTCCAGGCGCCTGAAACTCGCGCAAGGCTTCGAGCCGCGGATCGATTTCCTCGTCGGGATGGTCGTGGGGGCCGGTGGCCAGTTCCAGGCCGCATACCACACACAACCCAGGGCAATCCTTCCGGCAAAGCGGCGCAATCGGCTCGGCCAGCAGGATCGCCTCCCGGACTTCGTTTTCGAGCAGCAGCTCGTGGTGATCCGTCAGGCGGTAGGCGTCGGGCTCCGCCGACGCATCCAGCGGCTGCCCGGTCGCCAGATCGATGACCAGGAGAGCCTCTTCGTCGAGTTCCAGGTCGAGCGGATAGTCGATCTCGCGCAGGCAGCGACTGCACTCCTGCTCGATGGAAGTGGTGAAGCGGCCGCGGACAAGAAGACCGCGGTTGGTCCGGGTCAAGCGCAGCGAGCCCGCGACTCCCTGGCTCTGCCGCAGGCCCTCGCCCAGATCGAGAGGTGGCGACGCGATCGCAAGGTCGCGAACCGTGCCCGCAGGCTCGCCTAGGAGCCCGGAGACGTTGAAGGTCAGAGCCTCAGCGGCCGACTGGCTCTTCGCTTCCGGTCGACTCTTCGAGTTCATCGAGCGCTCCTTCGCCATCGGTGCTGTCCTCCACCGCCGGGTCGGAGCGTCTCTCGTCCAACAGATCCAGGCCGAGCCTGATGCTGTTGAGCGTGCGCATGACTTCGACTTCGAGCTTCCCCAAGGCGTCGGCCGCGTAGTCGTCTGCGCCGCGCCGGATGCCGTCTGCTTCGACACGAGCCTGGCGCAATATCTCCTGGCTCATCTCCTCGGCCTGATGCGTCAGTTCGCGCTCCTCGATCAGGTACGTGGCCTGCTCCTGGGCGCGAGCCAGGATCCTCTCCGCTTCCTCGCGTGCCTGCTCGAGAAGGCGGTCGACCTCCGAATTCACCCGATTGGCGTTCGTGATCTCTTCGGGAATGGCCATCCGCAGCCGGTCGATGAGATCGAGGGCGTAACCCTGATCGACCATGACCCTGCTGCTAAAAGGGAGCTTCCGGCCTTCTGCTACCAACGATTCAAGTGTCTCGACGAGGTGGATGATGTCGATCGGACTTGCCCTCCTGGCTGGAAGCGCGGGCTGCCGGCTGACCCGATTATAGATCGGTACGTTGAGCCGCTAGGCGTCTGGCGACGGCAGGCGGCACCATCTGGGTCACGTCGCCGCCGAAGGTGGCGATCTCCTTGACCAGGCTGGAACTCAGATAGCTGTGCTCCAGGGCACTCATGAAGAAGACGGTGTCGACCCGGGGGTCCAGTTTCCTGTTCATGTGAGCCATCTGCAGTTCCGATTCGAAGTCCGAGATGGCGCGCAGGCCTCTGACCACAAAGGTCGCGCCCCGACTCCGGCAGAAATCGACCGTCAGACCGTCGAACGACTCCACGTCGATGCGATTGGCTATATCCGCAGGGCAGCATTCGTCGACGGCCTCGCGAATGACGGACAGGCGAACCTCGGTCGGGAAGATCGGTTCCGACTTGCGCGGGTTTACGAGGACGGCGAAGACGACACGGTCGAAGACGGCGGCGGCGCGGGCGACGACGTCTAGGTGGCCGTACGTCATCGGGTCGAAAGAACCCGGGTAGACGGCGATCCTCACCTGGCTTCCTCCTCCGACTGGGCGACCGGCTCGTCCGGCGCGAGAACTGCTGACTGTTCCGCGTTCGGATCCCCCGCCGCGGCCCGACGGTAGAACGTCAGGGCAGTCTCGCCGAACCTCCGGGTTCGTGCCGATGCTAGCAGCCCGACGGCCGCAGGTGGAGGGGTCCGCCAGAAATGCTTGGCCACTACCCAGGCGGCGGGCGTCAGAAGCCGAGGTGAATCCGCGACATCCCCGGCGGCGGGCCGAGTGGCCGCAGTCTCACGGGCCTCACCCAGCCGGAGCAACGCGGCCTCCAGGAGCTTTGGCTCCGCGTAGGGCGGATCGAGAAGCACGAGGTCGAACGGCCCGTCGATCTCGGCCCTGTCCGCCAGATATGCGAGCGCGTCTGCCCGGATCACGAAGCCTCGCACGGCGAGGCGCGCCTTCGCCAGGTTCTCGCCGATGACGCGGGCCGCGACGCGATCGCGCTCCACGAACACGGCCCGCGCCGCGCCGCGCGACAGCGCCTCGATGCCGCCGGCACCAGAGCCGGCGAACAGGTCGAGCACCACGGCTCCGGCCAGGTCAGGCTCCAGGATTGCGAACAGGGTCTGCTTCACCCGGTCGCCGAACGGCCGTGTCCCGTCCCCCGGGGCGAGCAGCCGCGTTCCTCTTGCGCTGCCGGCTATCACCCGCCCGGCGTCGCTCACGTCGCCGCCTCGTCGATCTCGGCCAGGACCTCACCGGCCCCGACCCTGGCCAGCCAGCCGCTCCGGAGCTCGGCCGCCAAGTCTTCCGTGCCCGGCAGGAGGCTGCCGTGA
Source organism: Chloroflexota bacterium (assembly GCA_003158675.1). Classification (GTDB taxonomy): domain Bacteria; phylum Chloroflexota; class Limnocylindria; order Limnocylindrales; family CSP1-4; genus Fen-1039. Next base: position 9,856 of record PMKN01000058.1, read on the forward strand.
TCGTCGAGCAGGCGCTCAGCGACGGCCCGCGCCTGAGCGGCCCGCTCGCGGTCGGCCTTGTTGCGTAGCGAGGCGATGCGAAGCGTGGGCAGGCCGCTCTGGTGCAGCCCCAGAAGCTCGCCCTCGCGGCGCAGCTCCAGGTCCAGCTCGGCCAGCTCGAAGCCGTCGTCGTGTGTCGCCAACACCTCCAGGCGCGCCTTCGCCACATCGTCATTGGAGTCCGAGACGAGGATGCAGTAGGCCTGCGCCTCGCCCCGGCCCACGCGGCCACGCAACTGGTGGAGCTGGGCCAGACCGAAGCGGTCCGCGTCGAGAATCAGCATCAGCGTCGCCTCGGGCACGTCCACGCCAACCTCCAGGACCGTGGTGCCGACGAGCACGTCGAGCTCGCCACGGCGGAAGAGGTCCATCGTTGCGTCGCGAGCGGCGGCCTTCATCTGGCCGTGGACGACGCCGACTCGCGGCGACGGTTCTGCCGGGAGACCCATGCGCAGGGCCGCCTCGGCGAGTTGGGCCGGCAGCGCCGCCGCGACTTCCCCGGCCGAACGTGCCGCCGATTCCTCGTCCTCCTCCACGAGCGGTACAACGACGAAGGCCCGGTGCCCGGCGCGAACCTCGCGGACGATCAACGGGTAGGCGCCTCTGGAGGGATCGGCGGCGCTGCCGATCAGGTCGTCGGAGTGGCGAATGCCCGTTCGGATGCGGAGGCGGCCGGCCGGCGGCGTTCGCAGGTCCGATACGTCGAGGTCCGCCAGCACGATCTGGCCCAGAGTTCGCGGGATCGGCGTGGCCGTCATGAGCAGAACGTGAGGCGAGCGACCTTTGGTGGCAAGCGCCTCGCGCTGGGCGACGCCGAAGCGGTGCTGCTCGTCGACCACCGCCAGGGCGAGGTCGTCGAACTGGACCGCCTCCTGGACCAGCGCGTGAGTGCCCACGACGATCCGGCCACTCGTCATGCCGAGCAGGCCGCCTTCGGGCGGCGGCGCCGCCAGGAGCTTGAGCGCCTCGCGCTTCTCTCCGGCCGGGAGCGAACCGGTCAGCAGCGTAACCCCATGGCCGAGCGGCTCGACGAGCTGCCGCAATGCGACGGCGTGCTGGCGAGCCAGCAGGTCCGTCGGAGCGAGCAGCGCGCCCTGGCGACCGGCGTCCGCGACGAAGGCGAGCGCGAGCGCGGCGACGGCAGTCTTCCCTGAACCCACATCGCCCTGGAGCAGCCGCATCATCGGCCGTGGCTGCGCGAGGTCGGCGCAGATGGCCGCGATTGCGGTCGCCTGGTCGGGCGTCAGGTGAGCCTCGGCGACGGCGCCGGTCCGCGCCCGGACCTGTTCGGTCAGTGCCGTCTCCACGGCAGCGACGGCCTCCGCAATACGCGCCGCTGCGACGGCCACTGGCTCGCCAACAGCAAGGCGGCGCTGCCGGTCGCGCGCGACCATGCCGATCTGCAGCGCCAGCAACTCGTCGAAGCCGAGCCGGCGCAGAGCCGCGTCACGGCGCGGAAAGTCCTCGGGGTAGTGGGCGCTTTCGAGTGCCGCGCCGATCGACATCTCGCCACCCGGTAGGTCGGACTGCGGCGGCAGGTATTCGCGGTAGGTCGTGCCCACCGCGTCCAGGGCCTGGCGGATCGCCCGTCGGAGCGTGGCCGCGGTCAGCCCTGCCGTCAACCGATAGACCGGCACGATCCGGCCCGCGTGCAGCAGAGCGGAGCCGTCGTCGGGCTGGAATTCCGGGTTGTCGAAGCTGGTCGCAAAGCCGCGGCGCTTGATCTTGCCGCTGATCACGATCCACTGGCCTTCTCGCAGGCGATTGGCGATAAACCGCCGCCCGAACCAGGTGGCCTCGGCCTCCCCGGTCTCGTCGCCCAGGAAGACTGTCGTCCGCTCCACGCGACGCCGGAATGTCGGAGCCACGCGAATGCCGCGAATCTGGAGCCGCGCGCTCGCGGTCTCCCCGTCGGCCAGCCAGGCCAGCTCCCGTGCCGTGCTCAGGGCTCGCAGGTCGTCGTAGCGGCGCGGCAGGTGGAAGAGCAGATCTCGGACCGTGGCGATCCCCAGTCGACGCCCGACTCTCTTCAGGGTCAGGGCGCCCGTGAAGCCGCTCTCGCCGATCCTCGTGTCGGGTCCCACCGGATCTCTCGGGACCGCGACTCTGGACGCGGCCGAGGTCGCCCGGCGCGCCACGGATCGCGGCGCCGGACCGTTGGACCGCCGCGCCGTCACGTCCCTACTCGGCCGAAACGAGATAGCGGTAGTGCGGCTGTCCCCCGGGGATTACTTCCACCTCCACGCCGGCGTACAACTCGCCGATCCGCCTGGCGAAGTCGTTCGCTTCGGCCGCATCGGTTCCGTCGCCGAAGTAGATCGTCACCAGCTCGAACCCGGGTTCGAGCTGGTCTAGCGCCGAGAGGATGGCCTCGAGCCGGTCGTTGTTGACCGCCAAGAGGCCGTCGTCCGGGTCGAGGACGATGGTCTGGCCCTCGCGAACTTTGCGGCCGCCGACGACCGCGTTGCGCACGGCTTCGGTCACCTCGAGAGTCTGGACCGCGCGGCCGGCCAGGGTCATGAACTCGGCGTTGGTCGTGGCGTCGCGACTCGGGTCCAGAGCCAGCAAGGCCGCGAAGCCTTCAGCCGCGTTGCGGGTGGGCACGACCCGGACGCGCCGCGTTGTCATCTCGGCGGCCTGCCTCGCTGCCAGCAGGACATTGGGGTTGTTAGGCAGCAGCAAGATCTCTTCTGCCGCTACCTTCTCGATGGCATCCAGCAGCTCGCCCGTGGACGGGTTGTTGCTCTGGCCGCCGCGGACGACCGCTGCAACGCCGTACGAATTGAAGATCTGGGCCAGGCCGTCCCCCGCGGCAACAGCTACGACCGCGAGCGGAACGGTCTCCTGCGCCGAGGGTCCGCGACCGGCCCAGCTGGCGCCGTCCCCGACCTGGACCGGGGGGTCGACCTCCCCGCCGTACGTCTCCAGATCGACGTGAGGTCGCGCTTCCAGGTGCGCCGCCCCGTGCGCTTCGCGATGCTTCGTGGGTACGGTATGCACGACCGAGCTGCGGGCCACCAGATCGGCCTCACGCTTCTCGCGCACCTCGCGACTCTGCGAGTCCAGATTCTCGACGTTGATCCGAGTCAGCGAGCCAATCGACAGGCCAAGGGCGATCACCTGGTCCGGCCGGTCGTTGTGAACGTGGACCTTGACCGCCTGCCCGTCCCCCGCAACTAGCACCGAGTTGCCGAGACGCTCCAGCTCCGTTCGCAGGCGATCGAGGTCGATCGTCCCATCGTTGGAATGAAGCATGAAGACCGTCTCGTAGCCGAAACCTCCGGCGGCCGGAGCAGCCGGCTCCGACCCCGCCGGGGCGGCCGACGTCCGCGCGGCAACCGAGGCCGGGATGCGCGACGACATGAAGTTCATGGCGCCCTGGAGGAGCCGGAAGAGGCCCTGTCCCCCTGCGTCGACCACTCCGGCTTCGCGCAGGATGGCCAGCATGGTCGGCGTCTTCGCCACGGCCTCCTCGGCGCCGCGGACAGCGGCCCGCAGGACCGGTTCGAGGTCGCTGGCCTCCTCCGCCGCCAACACGGCAGCCGCCGAGGCTTCGCGAATGACGGTCAAGATCGTCCCTTCGACCGGCCTGGCGACCGCCTTGTACGCGGTCGCGGTCCCCTGGGTCAGAGACCGAGCCAGATCCACACCGTCGAACCGCTCTTTGCCGCCCAGACCCTCGGCCATGCCGCGGAAGATCTGCGAGGCGATCACGCCCGAGTTGCCCCGCGCGCCCATCAGGGCCCCGAAGCTGATCGCCGCTGCAATGCGATCGGCGGGCTGGTCGGCGACCGCCTCCGCCTCGACCAACGCCGCTCGAACCGTGGCCAGCATGTTGCTGCCGGTGTCGCCGTCGGGGACCGGGAAGACGTTGAGCGCATTGACCTCGTCGACGTGGTCGGCGAGGTTGTCGACTGCGGCGCGGAAGGCCGCCAGTAGTCCGGCTCCGTCACCGGATCGACGCGTCATCGGTCGACTGGATGCCTCACTTGTTCTTGCGTCGTCTCGAAGGCGTTTCCCCCTCGGCCGGAGTCATGAGATGAGCCTGATCTCTGTCCGAACCGTGCGCGCCTGTCTCGGGGTCCGGGTCAACCAGTTCGCTCGTTTCCCGCTCGATCGCCTCCGCGCGCTCGACGGCCACCGGCTGGTAGCCCAGGCCGTCGACGTGGATCCTCAAGCTCGCCACCTCCACTCCGACGAGCCGCCGGAGCGAGTAGCGCACCGCCGAGTCGACCTGTCGGGCGACCTCCGCGACCGGCACACCGTAGGCGACCGTGACGTACAGGTCGAGTCGCAGGCCGCCCTGGGTGGCGACCTTGATACCCGGCCTGTCGAGGCCTATCCAGCGCAGCAGCCTGCGCCCGAACGAGGGGTCGGTGAAGCCCGTCACGCCATAGCTGCTCTGAACCGCTGTTCTGACGATGTCCACGATGGCCCGGCGAGTGACGATTGACCTGCCGGCCACCGAGCGCTCGGGCATACGCGTGCGACCTCCGGCCTGGGCGGCGGAAACGGTGTGCTATCATACCGCCCCGGTCGGCCCGGCCGGGGTCGGCCCATGAATCCACCAACCCGAGAGGACCTGATGGCTCGCTCCTGCGCAATCTGCGGGAAGGTCTCCATGGACGGCTTCAATCCGCAGTCGTCCGGGATGAACCGGGTCCGCGCCCATCGCCGTTTCCAGCCCAACCTCCAGCCGATGACGATCGTGGAGAGCGGCAAATCGGTGAAGGCCCTGGTCTGCACCCGCTGCCAGCGCACCATCTCGCGCGGCCCTCGATAGCCGCCCGCCGGTCGGCGCGCATGCCGCCGGTGAAGCGCATTGAGTCGGCGTCGGGCCCGGAGCTCGGCGCCGAACGCTTTTAAGGCTGTTCCTCAGGACGGCCTGGGAGCGATCCCCAGCTCGTCTGAATCGAGCCAGACGGTGAACGGGCCGTCGTTGACCAGCTCGACGGCCATGTCCGCACCAAAGCGACCCTGCGCCACGGGGATACCGGAACTCGCGAGGATCTCGCAGAAGACCTCATACAGCCGCTCCCCGACAACCGGCCCGGCCGCGCCGACGAACGAGGGTCGCCGGCCCCTGCGCGAGTCGGCGTATAGCGTGAACTGGCTGACCACAAGCGCCGAGCCGCCGACCTCGGACAGGGAGAGGTTCGTCAGACCCTCCGAATCGGCGAAGATGCGCAAGCCCGCGACCTTGGCCGCGAGGCCCGACGCGACCCACTCGTCGTCCGCCGGACCCACGCCCAGCAAGACCAGCAGGCCCTTTGCGATCGAGGCCACGGACTGGCCTTCGACCTTTACCTCCGCCCGTGTGACTCGTTGCAGCAGCGCGCGCATCGCCTTCCTTTCGGCAAATCCCTCAGCAGCTCAGCGGCTGACGAGGCCGGCCGCGCCGCGCCACAGCCCGCCCAGGATCGCCAGCCACGCTACGAGATAGAGCGCGCTCTGCGAGCCACCGAGCCAGCCCTCGGTATTCATCCCAAACGCGAGGCATATGCCCAGGACAGCGACCACCGACCCCTGGGTTACGAGGGCCCAGCGCACGTGCCGGCCGATCCGCCGCAGAGCGCCCGCGTCCCCCGCGTCCTCGGCTTCCACGCCGGCTTCGATCTCCTCGTCCGCCACCTGCTCCATGAAGCGCCTCGCCCACCGCGGCCCGCGCAAGACCGCCACATACGCGACGGACGCGTAGGCCACGCCGCCGATGATATCCAGGACCCAGTGCTCGCCGAGGTACACGATGGCGAACCATACGCAGGCCGTGTAGGCGAGCATGAGCCACCCGATCCTGCCGAACGCCCGCCGCGCGAACAAGAACGCCAGGAACGGGTAAGCGGCGTGCAGCGACGGGAAGGCCGCAACGTCATTGGAGCTGATGCTGTACACGGAGTAGGAGAAGAAGTACTTGTCAGGAACGAAGCCGAAGAAGCTCGCCAGGCCATCGAAACCGGTCTGGCGAAGGTGGAGGATTTCGGTGGCGAAACCGTTCTGCGCGGCCCACCAGGGCGGCGCCACCGGCAGCAGGAGGTAGGTCACGAAGGCCGCCATCGACAACAGGATCAAGGCAGCCACGTAGTCGTAGTAGAAGCGCCGCTGGTGGATCCACAGCAGAAAGCCGACCGCCAGCGGCAGCGGGAAGTGGAGGAAGTAGAAGACAACCGAGAGCGTCGCCAGGTTGTCGGAGGCGGACGCCGGACCCTGGTGCAGCAACTGCTGCACCCAGCTCGTCGGCAGACCGCCGAGGCCGATGACTCGTTCGATCGAGATCACGTCGGTGACGTGGATCGGCAGACCGAACCTGTCGGCATACCCGCGCATCAACTCATAGGCGAAGAACAGGGCCAGGAACGGGATCCAGTCGCGCAGGAAGAGTTTGCCTCGACCGAGCAGCAACGCGGCGAGGCCAAAGGCGACGGCGATCAGATCGGGCGTAACCGAGATGCCCCGCGCGATCATCAGCACTGACAGCAAGATCGCGTACCCGGCGAGCGCGGCCAGCAGCAGCCTATCGTTACGGCGCCCTAGGTGAGTGGGCGCGCCCGTGGAGTCGACCGTGCCCGTAGCTGCCAGCGTGGCTTCGCCGACCGGGATCGTGGGGATGGTCGGCGCATCGTCCGTCACGATGCTTCAGCGCGTCCTTTGCGCAGCGGGGCGCCCTTCTCGTAGCCCTTGTCGGCGAGAGCTTTGATGAGCTGGATTTCCCGGGCCATGTCGACGTTCTTCTTCCACAGCGTCGAGCCGACGACCAGGACTTCGGCCCCGAGGGCACCGCAAAGTGCCGCAGACTTGCGATTCACGCCGCCGTCCACGTGAACCTGGCCGCCCGGCAGCTCGGGCGCCCGATCGCGGAACAGGTCGTGCGCGGGCAGGATCTTGCGCGCCGCGTCGAACATGAACGACTGCCCGCCGAAACCAGGTTCGACGGTCATGACCATGACGATGTCGATGAGCTCTCGATAGGGCTCGAGCGCCGACAGCGGCGTCCCCGGTTTGACGGCAAGGCCCGCCTGCCTGCCGGCCTTGCGAATCCTCAGCAGTGTCGGTTCGATCGGCTCCTCTACCTCGACGTGGAATGTGATCGAGTTGCAGCCGGCGGAGATGAACTTGTCCAGGTATCGGCCCGGCTCCGAAATCATCAGGTGGGCGTCGAAGGGTCGCTTGCCGATGTGGCGGAGATGCTGGATCAAGGTCGGACCGAAGGTGATGTTCGGGACGAAATGCCCGTCCATGACGTCGAGGTGGAGGCGGTCGGAGCCCGCCCTGAACGCCCGACGCGAGTTCTCCGCCAGGTTCGCTAGATCCGCGTCGAGGATGCTGGCGCTGACCAGTGTCCGGCGGCGGGGCATCAGCGACTCCCTCGCGCCGCAGGCGCCGGCTCGACGTCGACCGCCGCCTGGAGATCCGCCGGCAACCGATCGACGCTGCGGTCGCCCCGCAAAGCGGCCTCGCTCTGGCGCACGATTTCCTCCCGGCGATGGGCCACCGCCGGCGCCGCCGGTTCCCCCGCCCGATCGGCCGCGAGCTGGCCGCACGCGGCGCCCGCGTCCTGGCCACGGTTGGCGCGCACGGTCGCGCCTATCCCCGCCTGTCGCAGCCGAGCCGCAAAGGCGGCCACTCGCTGTGGGCTGCTCGCCTGCCAGGGTGTGTGGGCGACTGGGTTCATCGGGATCAGGTTGACGTGCGCGAGGTCGCCGTGCAACAGGGCGCCCAGCGCATCGGCGTCGAGATCGGTGTCGTTCACGCCCGAAATCATCACGTACTCGTAGCTCACGCGCCGACCCGTAATGCGGGCATGAGCACGAGCTGCGGCCACGACCTCCGCCACGGGCCACCGGCGGTTCAGTGGCACGAGCACGTCCCGCAGCGGATCGCGTGCGGCGTGGAGACTGATCGCCAGAGTGAACTGCGGGTTGAGCGCCGTCAGACGGCGGATACCAGGCACCACACCCGACGTCGAAACGACGACGTGGCGCGAACCCAATCCGAAACGCTCCGGGTCCGATAGGGCGACCACAGCCTCCAGGACGCGGTCGAGGTTCAACAGCGGCTCACCCATTCCCATGAAGACCACGTTTGTGAGGTGCGCGCCTCGCACAGCCATGCGGCGGGCGGCATGGCGAACCTGGTCGAGAATCTCGGCGGTCTCCAGATCGCGGCCGAATCCGAGTTCGCCGGTTGCGCAGAACGGACAGCCAACCGCGCAACCTGCCTGGCTGGAGATGCAGAGGGTGTGCCGCTCGCGGTGCTCCGTTCTGGCCTCCGCGGTCGGCGCGCCACGGCCCGTGCTCGCGAAGGCGCTCGTCCGCCGCGCTGCGCGCGCCGGGTAGTGCATCAACACCGACTCGATCAGGGCCCCGTCGCCCAGCAGGTGGAGCGTCTTCTCCGTCAGACCGTTGTCGGAGACCGCGACCTCGTCCCTCTCGATGGTGTCGGCCCGGAACGCGGCATCGAGGTCGCTGCGGACCGCGGCGGGAAGGGTGCGCAGATCCGCGACCGTCTGCGCGTGCTGACGCCACACGCCGTCGCGAATCTGTCTGGCGCGGTATGCCGGCTGGCCGTGGTCCTGCAGCCATGCCTCGAGCACTCCCTGCCCCAGGCCACTCAAGCCGGGGCGCGAGTCGGAGGCGGGCACAGCGGGGCGCGTCAAGCGGGTGGTTGTCGTATCGCTCACGGGCCTCGATTATCGCATGACCGCCTCGGTGGCCAGTTGAGGCTAGCGATTGCGCACCAGGTTCAGCTCCCAGGCTTCGTATTGGCTCTGGGACATCCAGGAGCTCGCGTCCTGGACCGTGAAGATCGCGTTGGCCCGGGAGATTGCCCCAGATCCGGCGCTATCGTCGAACTCGACAAACGGCGGATCGCCGTTCGCGTTCAATTCGACCCAACCGGTGACCTGGTTGTCTCCCTGCACGAAGACCAGCAGGAAGAGCCCGTCGCTCGGCATCACCGCTCCGGCCGAGATCACCGTGTCCAGCGGCGAGAGCGGCGACCAATCGAACCCGAGCGCGTCATTCATGGCATTGGGCGTCGTGTATGAGCCGAACACGTACATCCGGTCCCATTGAAACGGTAGGAGATCTGCCAGGGCCACGCTCCCTCCGTCGCCCACCCGCTCCGCGGCGGCAACGACCGTCTGCTGCACCTCGGGCCTCTCATTACCAGCCGGACCGACGGCGACATACCCGAGCAATGCGACCGCGACGATCAGGGCGCCAAACCCGACAAACGGGTTGGCCAGACCTCCATATCGCATCTTCCCCAACTCCCCTGCTGCCGCTCAGGGTAGCGCAATCCGCCCCAGCCCAGGGTGGCCTCGCAGCAACTCGGCAGAACTCATGCGGCGCCCTCCGGCGAGCTGAACCTCGTCCAGCGCCAGGCGCCCGCGCGCAGTCGTCAAAGCCAGGCTTCCCCCGGTATCTACGAGCCACCCCGCGGCGTCACCGGGCAACGACGGCACTGCCCGTGAGCGCCAGACCTGCAGCCGCCCCAGCGGCGTCGCCAGGTGGCTGCCGGGCCAGGGCTGGTACGCCCGAACCTGCCGCTCGAGCTCAGCCGCCGAACGCTGAGGGTCGACCAGGCCGTCCTCGCGGCGTAGCGGACGCGTGACCGTCACGCCGTCGGTGGCTTGTGGGCGAGCCTCGAGCCCGCCCGCCAGCCACTTGGGAAGAGCCCACCGAACCAGCCGGGCGGCGGCCCCGGCGGCCCGCTCCTCCAGTGTCGGCGCCGTATCATCCGGCCGTACCTCGAGCGGCTCCACCGCCACGATCGGACCGGCGTCCAACTCCTCCGTGAGAACGATGAGCGTGACCGCCGAATCGACGTCCCCCGCCAGGATCGTGGCGGGGATAGGCGCCGCGCCGCGGTGCCGGGGCAGGGCCGATGGATGCACGTTGAGGAATCCGCGGGGCGGGAGATCGAGAAGAGTCCGGGGGATGAGCTGGCCGTAGTCGGCGAGGACGATCAGTTCGGGAGCCAGCGCGGTCAGTGCGTCCACCGACTCGGGCTTTCGTACCCGGACCGGCTGCAGCAGCGGCAGGCCGAGCTGTCTGGCTCTGGCGGTCACGGCGGTAGGCGTGAGAATGGCCTTCCGGCCGGCCGGCCGGTCCGGCGCGGACACGACCCCAATCACGCGCAGGCCGGCCATCTCCGCCAGGGCATCGAGAATCGGAACGGCGAACGACCCGCTGCCGAAGAAGACGACTCGAACGGCGGTCGAAGATTCGGCCGCCCCCTCGACGCTCACCCTACTGCGGTTCGCGCGGCCGCCGGTCGACCTTCTTCATCCTCGTCCTCGTCATGTTCGGTCGAGATCAACTCGTCAAGCGAGTCGAGATAGTCGACGTAGAGCTTGCCGTCGAGATGATCGATTTCGTGCTGCATGCCACGCGAAAGGAGGCCGCTGCCGGCTACCTTGATCTTCTTCCCGAACCGGTTCTGGGCAACCACCCAGACCTTCTCGCGGCGCGTTACGTAAGCCACGTAGCCCGGGATGGAGAGGCAGCCCTCCAGGTCGCGGTTGTCCCCGTCGGTCCGGACGATGCGTGGGTTCACCAGCTCGTGCAATTGGCCCGCGACCTGCACCACGCAGGCGCGCTTGGTCTCGCCGATTTGCGGCGCCGCCAGCCCCACTCCCGGGGCGTGGTGCATCGAATCGGTCAGGTCGTCGAGCAACTCGTGGAGGTATTTGCCGAAGCTATCGACAGGCTCACCCTTAAGCCGGAGCCGTGGGTCGCCGAGCAGCACGATGGGTCGGACACTCATGGCCGCAGAGTATACCGATCGAGCGCCGGCGGCCGCCCGGCCGGCGCCTCGCGTCCCGACGCCTACAGCAGCGAGTCCGGGTCTACGTCGATGGACCAGGGTGGGCCCGGAGGCGGCCTGAGCAGTTCAAGCGGGCGATCGCCACGCAGGATCACGTTCCAGCGCCAGCGGCCCGCGCGGCGGGCGATGTACGCGGGGGCGGGGCCGAGGACCGAGACCGCGGCGCGGACGCCGGAATCGATCGGCTCGGAGGCGAGCGAAGCTGAGGCTGCCCGCAGGCGATCGGCCATGGCCGCGGCCTCGTGCTCCGCAGCCAGGTGATCTGGCAGGGCCACGGTCAGCTTCACGAGACGGCCGAACGGCGGCGAGCCGAACCGGCGGCGAATCTCGAGCTCGGCCTCGTAGAAGGCAGCGGGGTTGCCGCTGGCGACGGCCTGGATGGCCGGGTGGTCCGGTTGATAGCTCTGGATGATCGCCAGCCCAGGTTTCTCTCCGCGACCGGCACGACCGAGGGCCTGGGTCAGGAGCTGGTAGGTCCGCTCGGCAGAACGTTCGTCGGGCAGATTGAGTGCCACGTCGGCCGAGACCACCCCGACCAGCGTGACTTCGGGGATGTCCAGGCCTTTGGCCACGAGACTGGTCCCCACCAGGGCATCGAGCCGACCTTCCGCGAAGGCGTCCAGGACGCGCTCCACGGCTCCCTTGTGCTCGGCGACGTCGCGGTCGAGACGGCCAACGCGCAGGTGCGGAAAGGCGGCCTTGACCTCTTCTTCGACGCGCTGGGTACCGCCGCCGAGGTAGCGGATGCGGGCTGAACGGCAGATCGGGCAACGGTTGGAAAGAGGCGTTGCGGTGCCACAGTGGTGGCAGCGCAACGTGATCCCGGCCTGGTGGTAGACCAGCGTCCGTTCGCACTCGGGGCAGCGCTGGACGTAGCCGCAATCGCGGCAGACCACGACCGAGGCCGTGCCCCGCCGGTTGATCACTAGAATCGCCCGTTCGCCCGCCGGCAGGGCCTTCAGGGCCGCACGAAGTGCACCCGAGAGCAAGCCTCGGTTGCCCGCGGCGAGCTCGGCGCGAAGGTCGACGATCTCGACACGGGGCGGCGCACCGCTGGGACGCTCAGGCAGCACGGCGTGGCGGTAGGCGCCCATCTGGACGCGGCCGACGCTGTCCACCGACGGGGTCGCACTTCCCAGAATGACCGCCGCTCCCGCCAGACGGGCGAGGACCAGAGCAGCGTCGCGCGCTTGTAGCCGCGGGGTCCGGTCGCTCTTGTATGCGGCATCGTGCTCCTCGTCGACCACGATAAGACCCACATCGGCGAGTGGAGCCGTCAGCGCCATCCGCGTGCCGACGACAACATCCGCGTCCCCGGCCCGTATCCGGCGCCACTCGTCGGCTCGCTCTCCCTCGGCCAGACCGGAGTGCAGGATCGCGATCCGAGCATCGAGGTCGGCCCGGAGCCGATCGACCAGCGGCATCGCCAGCGCAATCTCGGGCACGAGGACCAGCGCCGGCCTCCCCGCTATCAGCGTTTCGGCGATCGCCTCCGCGTACACGGTCGTCTTGCCTCCGCCCGTAACGCCCTCCAGCAGGAGTGGAGTGGCGTCGCGCGCGGCGGCAGCTCCCAGGATCGAGTCCAGGGCCGCTTTCTGTGGCTGTGTCAGCGCCGTGCCCTGAGGTCTCGTTCCTCGGCGCCCCGGCCGGCGCTTTTCCAGGGGTCGGCGCGGCCTCTCGCGCAAGTCCGTCTTGACCAGGCCGCGCCGCTCCAGGCTCGCGGCCGTCCCCGACCCGTGGCTTTCCGCGGCCGCCGTCCCGGCAACGCCGTCCTCGCCCGCCGCGAACAGGTCGGCGAGGAGCGCTCGCTGCCTGGGGCCAAGTCGCGGCACACCGCCGGCCACGCCGGCCGCAACACCCTCGGCCGCTCCCCTGCCCTCGCCGGTGAGACTCAACCAGCGCTCGTAGCGCGGACCACCTGCGGCTGCCGTCAGGGTCCATTCCAACCGCACCAGGCCGCGCGCGGCCATCGCCCGCAGCCTTCTCAGCGTCGCCGCGCGCCCCTCCTCGCGCTCCAGACCGCGCACATCCTGCGGGCCATCGCTCAGACAGTCCAGCAGTTCGGCCTCGGCCCGGTCCAACGGCTGAGGCCCCAGGCCGTCCGTGGGAGCTGGCAGCCGCTCCGCCACCAGCTCCAGCCGCTCCAGCATCCCGGGCGGCAGCATCGACCGCAGGACGGCGGCCGGCGGCGCCAGGTACTCCTGAGCGATCCACCGCGCGAAGGCGAGCGTCAGTGGAGGCAGCAGCGGCCCGTCGGCTCGGACGCGGGCGAGCACTGGCTTGGCCTCCGTCGCCAGGTCGTCGGCCGGTCCGAGCACGACTCCGAGAGCCTGCCTCCCCCGTCCGAACTCGACCAGCACCGCCTCGCCCGCAGCAATCTCGGCCAGCCTTTCGGGGAGCAGGTACGTGTACGTCCGAGAGGCGCCCGGCGCATCGACCGCCACCTCGACTGCCCGCCCGAGGCCCTGGAGCGCCTCCCGCGGCTCGTCCTGCGCGACCTCGTCCGACCGCTCCGGCAGGTCCGGCCACAGACCGGCCTCGTCCCTCGCTCCCGAATCAGAGCCCATCGTCCACGGCCTCCTGGCTGGCTGCCTAGACGATCACCCGTCGGCGCGTCCCGCGCAGCTCCTCCTGGGTGATGATCTGTTCGATACGTTCCGCGGTCACGTCGACGCGGCCCTCCTCGTTGACAACGACGTAGTCGTAATCGTCCTTGCGAGCCAGTTCGAGGGCCGCGTTGCGCTGACGAATCTCGAGTTGCTCGGCCGATTCTGTGCGCCGGGCCTTGAGGTGCTCGACGAGCGTTTCCATGGAAGGCGGAAGGACGAAGATCAGCAGCGCGTCCGGAGCGCAACTCTTGACCTCCTCGGCGCCCTGGACGTCGATCTTGAGAATGGCATGCTGGCCCCTCCCAAGAGCATCTCGGACGCCCGCCCGCGGCGTTCCGTACCAGTTGCCGTGGACCTCGTTCGCCTCCAACAGCTCCCCCGCGTCGCGCATCGCAAGGAACTCCGGCACGCCTACGAAGGAGTAGCTGATCCCGTCGATCTCCCCGGCTCGGGGCGCCCGCGTGGTGCAAGTCACCACATAGTGGTACGCCGGTCTGTGGCGTCGCTCCTGCAGAGCGGTGATGATCGTGTCCTTGCCCACCCCAGACGGGCCCGAGATGATGACGAGGAGCGGCGTGGGGGCGTCCCCACCTCGCGTGCCACCGGCCTCCTGCTGAGGGTTCATCGCTCGCCAAGGCCTGGCGTGTGTCCCGAGCCGGGGTCCGGTTCTCCGTCGGGCGCATGCTCAGGCAGGTCGGTTCCCTGCGCGCGCAGCCCCTCGAGCACGAGTTCCAGTTCGGGCGGCAGCGGTGCCGTCGCTCGTATTAGATGCCCGTCGCTCGGCGATTGGAACTCGATTCGCCAGCTGTGGAGGAAGAGCCGGGTCGTCCCCTCCGGACCGCGCCGCGACGTGCCGTTGCCGTAGACGGGATCGCCTGCCAGCGGGTGACCGATTGCCGCGAGGTGAACTCGGATCTGGTGAGTGCGCCCGGTCACGAGATCGAGCTCGAGCAGTGTCCAGTCTCCCAGCCGCTCCCGGACCCGATATCCGGTTACGGAGTCTCGGCCGTCGGGCACCACGGCCATGCGCGTTCGGTGGCCAGGGTCTCGCCCAATTGGGGCCTCGATTCGACCGGTCGTCGCCGCCACCGTTCCCATGGCCAGGCCGAGGTATTCCTTCTTCACGCCCCGGGCCTTGAGCTGGGCCATCAGGCTGGCCTGCGCTTTGTCGTGCTTCGCCACCATGAGTAGCCCGCTGGTATCGCGATCCAGGCGGTGGACGATGCCCGGACGCTGGACTCCTGCTATGCCTCCATACTCGGTGTCGCGTGCCAGGAGAGCGTTCACGAGAGTCCCGTTCTGATGGCCCGCGGCCGGATGGACGACCAGGCCAGCGGCCTTGTCGACGATCAACAGGTCGTCGTCTTCGTAGACGACGGAGAGCGGGATCGGTTCAGCCTCCAACTCGAGCGGAATGGCGTCGGGTACCTCCAGTTCCAGGACCCAGCCCGGGAGCACGATCTCCCTGGCCTTGACGGCGGCCCCGGCAGCGGTCACGTGGCCTTCGGAAATGAGCTTCTGGACGTAGCTGCGCGACAGACCGGACATGTCCGCGACAAAACGATCGACGCGACCCCGGGCGGAGTCGGGCACGACGATCGTCTGCCGTCTCATTCCGCCGCCGGCCCCTCTCCGTCGGCGCCGGCTCCAGCCTCGCCGGACCCGCCCGACAGCAATCTGGGCGCGAGGATCCACATCCCCATCATGAGCAGGAAGAAGCTCGTCACGGCCATGTCGGCGACGTTGAAGGTGTAGAAGCGCCACCTCCCGATCCCGATGTCGACGAAGTCGACGACGTAGCCCAGCCGGACGCGGTCGATCAGGTTTCCGATTGCCCCGCCCATGAGCAGACCCAAAGCCAGGGTCACGAACCAGCTTCGCCAGCCCCAACTGATCTCCATGGCTGCAATCAGTATCGCCACCACGACCGTCACCAGCGCGAAGGCCAGCGCGCTGCCCTGGAAGTAACCGAATAGGCCGCCGCCGTTGTGGATGAAGTCGATGCGCAGCCAGTCCCCTACCACGGAATGGATCGTGTCCCGCTCGAAGCTACCCACGATCCAGTGTTTGACCAGCTGATCTGCCACCACGATCACCGTCGCGAGGATGGCGAACAGCGCCAGCGCGGCACGCGGACTCCGCCGCCGCCGAGGGATCGAGGGGCCTCCGACGGGCGCCTCCGGGTGCGATTCGATGGGGTCCAGTGAATTGGCCTCCGTGAATGTTCCGCTAAGCCTAAGGGGCGACGGCTTTGCCCATCAAGCCGATCCTCACCGCACCTGAATCCAGCTCGACGGGGACCGAGTCCGCCGACGGCGGAACGACGCCGAAGACGATCCTGCTCCGCGTCTCGGATTCGACCGAACGGACGAACGGCCGCAATGTCTTCGCAGCTTGCGACGGGGCATCAACTCGAACGCTCACCTCATCGTCCAGCTCCACGCCGGCTTCTTTGCGGGCATCCTGGATGGCTCGCTGCAACTCGCGGGCATCGCCCTCGGCCCTCAGTTCCGGGGTTAGCTCTGTGTCGATTACCACGACCAACCCTTCGTCGTGAGCAACCACGGTGCCCGGCCGCGGCGTGGCCAGGATCTCCACCTCGTCGGCGGCCAGGGTTACCCCGCCCATGCGAACGGAACCGTCGGCCAGGATCTCGAATCTGTTTTCTCGCGCAGCGGCCATCACAGCCGGGATCGCAGGTCCGAGCTTCTTGCCGATCTTGGGCAGCAGCGGCTTCACGCGGCGATCGACCAGCTCCGATTCGTCGCCGATCAGCTCGATCGCCTTGACGTTCACCTCTTCGGCGGCAAGCGCAAGCAGAGCGTCGCGCTCCGCCAGCCTCGCGCCCGGCAGGGCGATCCACATCCGCGCCAGCGGCTGGCGGACTTTGATCCCCGCCTGCCCACGGAGTGTTCGCACCAGGTCCACGACCCGCAGCACGACCGCCATCGACGTCGCAAGCTTCCGGTCGCCAAGCGGCTTCAGTTCCTCGGTCGGCCACGGCGTCAGATGCACGCTGTCGGGCTGATCCTCGACTCCGCCGGCCACGACCAGGTTCTGGTATATAGACTCGCTCAGGAACGGCAGGATGGGGGCCATGATCCGCGACAGCGCCACCAGCGTCGATTGCAGCGTCGCAAACGCCGCGGCCCGATCCGTGGCCTCGGCGCCGCGCGAGAAACGCTTGCGTGAGCGTCGCAGGTACCAGGTCGAGAGTTCCTCGATGAAACGGTCGATCGCCCGCGCCGCGTCCAGGGCGTCGTACTCGCGCAGGTCCTCCTCCACCTCGGCGGCGAGTCCGGCGACGCGGGACAGAATCCAGCGATCGAGCGGAGCGCGCTTGGCCACTGCCGGCGCCTTCGCGGTCGGCTCCCAGCCGGCCAGCCGCGCGTAGGTGACGAAGAACGAGTAGACGTTCCACAGTACGAGGAGACGCCGGCGGGCCTCGTCGGCCGCGTGCCAGCCGAAGTTGATGTTGTCCTCGGGCCGGGCGTTGGCGAACATCCAGCGCATCACGTCAACGCCCATCCGCTCGGCCGCCTCGTCGAATTCGATGGCGTTGCCCCAGCTCTTG
>PMKN01000040.1 GCA_003158675.1 Chloroflexota bacterium
AGCGCGTGGCCTTGCGCATCGTCATGCCCTCGGCGCTTTCGATCGCTGCGAGCGTGGCCTCGTAGATGCGGACGCGGCGGCGCAGGGCATTCAGCTGTTCGCGCCACGTGACCAGCCTCTCCGCTTCGCCGGCGACCTGCTCGGCATCGACCGGATTGGCGTCGACCCGCGCCGTCGCCGCGGCCTCCGAGTCGCGCGACCGCTCCAGCGCGTCCTGCCGCTCCCGAAGCTCCGCTTCGAGCCGTTCGCGCGCCCGGGCATCCGTGGCGATCGGGCCGAGGGCCGCCAGGGCCGCGGCCTTCTGCTCCATCTCCAAAGCGGCCTGGTCGCGCAGGCCCGCCACGTCGGCGTCGCTTTGCCCGGCCAAGAACGCCGAGAGTTGAACCTGGAGCGTTGCGATCTCCTGGCGTCGCCCCTGCTCCCCCGTGAGCAACCGCTCCGCGGAGGCTACATCCGCCACGCCGAGCTCGCGCAGGATGCTCTGGACTCCTGAGTTCGCGACGCGAAGGCCCTCTTCCGTCCCGACACGGCCTTGTCGTCGGATCGCCCTTTCTCGGTCGCGGGCCGCATTGGCGCCTCGCACGAGCATCGCCGCGCCCCGACGTTCCATGAAGAAGTAGATCAGCAGGATGTCGAGCATGAGGAAGAGAGCGCCGGTCAGGACCAACGGCAGGAGGCCGGACATGAACCCATAAGCGACCGAGCCGACCGCCGTCAGCAGGAAGAAGATCGTCGCCATGCCCCACAGCGCATAGGTCGGTACGGGTTCGTCCGGCTCGATCTCCGGCCCCTCGTCTTCGCGCAGAGACTCCTGCAGAACCCGCACCCGGCTCTGCATCGTGTGCATTCGGTCGAGCGTGTCGCGAAGGCTCGCGAACGAGCGGTCGGGCATGGACTCGAGCGCCTTGAGACGCTGCTGCGCATCGGCGGCCTGGCGAAGCCGTTCAAAGCGCTCCGATACCACCGCCCGGTCGGAGCGCAGCCGATCCGCCTGCCGGGCGGCCTCGAGCATGTTGCGGCTCTCGGTCAGTCCCTGCTCCGCCTTCTGCCGCGCATCGCGCGCTTGAGCCAGCGCGTCCCGGTCCCGCTCCAGCTTCTCCAGCGCAGCCTCGCCGTTCCGTAGCGCCAATTCGGCCCTGGCCACGGCCTCTTCGGCTATCTTGAGCCGACCGGGGTTCTTGTCACCCTTGGACTTGAGGGCGCGGATCGTCTCTTCGAGCCGGCTCTTGGCCCGTGAGCTGCCCTTGTCGCCGCCGCCCACGCTGCCCTGCAGACGGTCGCGCAGCGCACCCTCGTCGCGGTCCAGGTTGTCAAGTTCTTCGTGGCGGATCGAGGCGGTGGACCGGAAGAAGCCTTCGTTGGGTATCCCGGTCAGCTCGGCCATGATCTGGTCCGCGCGGGACGGATCGGTGTAGGTCTGGCCGTCGTATTCCAGGGAGACCCGACCGCGCTGGCCACGGAATTCCTTCTCCAGAACGCCGTGGCGGATGTCGAGCTGGCCGGTCTCCTCGTTCTCCTCCTCGACGACGAATTCGAGGCGGGTGCTCGAGCGCGCCTCCTCGTTGGAGCCCCAGCTCCGCAACGTGTCCAGTTCCGTGCCGGTCGCTGTGGCCTTGCGGAAGAGGGCCAGTTCGATGCCGCGCTGGATCGTCGACTTGCCTGCTTCGTTGGGACCGCGAACGATGGTGAAGCCTGGCGCGAGCTCCAGGTTCAACTGGTGGTGCCGGCCGAAGTCCTTGAGCTGGACGCGCAGAATCCTCATTGCCGCGGCCTTCTCACAGCGTCACCTGACGGCCTTCGAGCAGATGGCGCCCCAGACGAAGCACCTCGCGGAGGTCGGCCAGCTCTTCGGCGGGGTCGTGCCCGGAACCCGCGACCGAGGCTTCAGGGCGGCCGCCACCGTTCGGGCTGGAGGCGGGAGGGGCCATCGCTGCCATCTCGGAGGCGGGTCGGTCTGGGGCGGGGCCCGACGCGGCGGACTCGGCGGCCCCGGTCGACGCGGCCTTCTCCAACTCCGAGATCCTCGCCTGCACGTTTCGGACGAAGGCCCCGAGGACGGTATCCGGCGGAGGCAGTGTCCCCTCCGGCGAGGCCGGTATCGTGAGATCGCGGACGCGGAACCGCAGGAATGACGGCGCCAGGGCCCGCGCCACTTCGTCCATGTCAAGGTCAAGCGAGTCCGGCAGCAGACCCTTCAGGAGAACGTCGAGAACGAGATTCGAATCGGCGTGGCTCCGCACGACTTCGATGAGGGCCGGCTGAGACGCGATCCCGCTCACATCAAGCTCGAGCTTCTCGCTCCGCGTCTGGCCCACTTGCTTGGGCTCGATCGAGACCTGGTGTCGACCGCCTCGATCGTCGAGAGTCACGAGCAAGACCTGTCCCGCTCCCACCTGGTCGATCGCCACAGGCTCGGGCGCCCCCGAGTATGCGTAAGTGACGTTGCCGGCCCGGCCTTCGATCGCCGAGTGCCAGTGCCCGAGCGCCAGGTAGTCGAGCCCGGTCCTGGAAATCTCGTCTTCGGTGAAGACCACTTCGTCCGTGTCCGTCTTGCCGGGTATCGCGAGTGCGCCGTGGACCATCCCGATCCGCCATGTCGCCCGTCGATCCATACGTACGTCGAAGCCGGCGAGAGGACTCTTTGGGGCGCGTTTCGTATCGAAGACCCGGCCGTGGACGACCGTATCCAGCGAAGCCAGCCAGACGTTCGGCTGCTCTGGTGTCAGCACGGCGATCCACTCCGGAGTGGTGCGGGCCATGGCCGCGAGGTCGTAGGAACGGTAGATCGAGGCGCCGTCGTATACGTCGTGAGTGCCGGGGATGATCACTGTTCGAATCGACGCCTTGGCCAGGCGGCCCAGCTCCGCGGCTACGCGCTCAACCGATCGGCGGGGCTGCGTGTTGGAGTCGAAGAGATCGCCCGCGATCAGGACAAGATCCACCGCCTCTGCCACGGCCAGGTCGACGGTGACGCGGAACGCCGTGAACTGTCGCTCGCGCAGGACGGCAGCACGTTCTCCCAGGTCGGTATGCCTGGCTCCCAGGTGCACGTCGGCGGTGTGTAACAGGCGAAGCATCGGGCCTCTTGGTTCACCTTCCAGCCCGGGCCCAGGTGGTCGCGTCCAATCCCCGGGAGGCTCGCGCGGTCTCGATCGACCGCAAGCTGCGGTCGTTTCCGGCCGCACGCAGACGACTATGGCGGACAGCCGACCGGGCGATTGTGCCAGTTTCCGAGCCACGGTATTCGACGGGACCGAAAGTTTGCGGAAGCCGCGTCCCAAGACCCGAGCCACAGTCGGAATGGCGACCTCGCCATGCTATCCTCCCGGCCTACCGGTGCGTCCCCACAGGCACCTGCAACGACGCGAGCCACTCGGTCGACTCCGCCCTCCATCCGGCGGAAGTCGCCGGACGGCGCGTCTTGGGGCTGCTTGATGCCGGACCTCCTCCGGTGCGTACAACTCGCGCCTCCGGGAGGAGAACGTGGCCTACGTCGATCGGACGCTCACATGTGTCGACTGCGGGGCCGAGTTCGTGCACTCGGCCGAAGACCAGGACTACTACGCCCAGAAAGGGTTCGTGTCGGACCCCAAACGGTGTCCGAGCTGCCGGGCGACGAGACGGCAACTGAGGGATTCGGGAGAAAGCGGCGGCCGTGGGGCCGGATCCAGCAGCGGACCGCGTGAGTACTTCGCGGTGGTCTGCTCGCGCTGCGGCAATCAGGCTCAGGTTCCGTTCAAGCCGCACATGGATCGGCCCGTGTATTGCTCCGACTGCTTCCGTGCCGTCCACGCCCAGGGCGCATGAGGTTCATCGCAAAAGAGAAAGCGGCGGTCGCCTTCCGGCGACCGCCGCTTCGTTGAGCGAGGTTCAGGCGTTCAGACGACAGTCTTCGAAAGGGTCCACTCCTGGTAGGCGCCCCAGAGCATGACCGCGGCTCCGGCGACGACGCCGGCGACCGCGATCCAGTCGGTGATCGGCCAGGCCGGGAAGCCCGTGGCCGCGATACCGGCTACCTTGCCCCAATCCTGCGAGTTCGAGAAGTTGTTCCACAGCAGATCGAGGGCGACGAGACCGGCAACAGCGGAAATCCCGAGGAGGATCACCGGGATCGGCGCAGGCCACGTGATCTTCATGTTCGGTGCGTACTTGAGGTAAAGGACCGCAATGGCCGCAACGGCGGCAAGAAGACCCAGGATGCCGATGCCCGTTCCCCCGGACTCATTCCAGACGTTCGTGGAAACCGAGCCAATACCGTAGTTGTAGGAGGCGCTCGCCAGCACGAGGCCTACCAGCCACCCGACCACGAAAACGACGCCGCCGATCGCGATCAACTTCTCCCGCGGGTTGAGCTTCGCGATGATCTCATTCAGCACGAGTTGAGCCTCCTTCTCATCTGACCCGGGACGCGCCCCGTGCGGGGCCTCCGGCTGCCTCGCTCCATTCGGCCTCAATGACGGGTCTCCCGAGGCCGATGAGAACGAGCGCAGACTACACCCCATGCAGGACCGTGACCAGATGTTTGTGCAGTCCGTTTGCGCGTCACTCGATCTGGGATGACCCTATTCGAGAACCAAGCCACTCTAGCTCGCGTTCTGGGGGACCGTGAGCTGACCCGCCTACCGGGACGAGTAGCCCGAATGCGGCGGTCGACGGCATTCTGGCGAACTCCGGACCGGAACCGGAAGGCCTCGTGGCAACCTGCCGAACTGTGTCGGCACGAACCAGCGAGCTCGCCCATTCGACAAGGCGGCGCGGGGGATTCTGTCCGGCTCTGGTAGAATGGTTGCGCTCCCAAACGGCGTTGCCGTATCCGAGCGCCCACGGATATTCCTCCCGATTGTCGCGGCGCGCGACCGCCGGGCTGGCAGCGTTGATTGTTCGGGAGATTGGAGGAGGCACAATGGCTCGGCCTGTCCGCACGGGCGTGGCCCCAACCCCGCTTCGGCCTGCGAAGTCCCACCTGATCGAGGAGTACAACGCCCGAACGAACATCGTTCGGTGCGATTGTGGCTGGTCGGGCAGCGCGGACGATTTCGCGATCCACAGACGGGCCGTCGGCGCCACCAGCCCCTCCTGACGACGCGCGCTCCGGAGTCGCATTCGCCGCGCCCCCTGGCGACCTATGAGGACCTGGGGTACCGGGACGTGTTCTGGTCCACGCGCCGATATGAGGACGCCTGCGACCGGGTGGCGCTGCGGGCTCTCCTGCCCCGGCACGGCGACCGACTGATCGAAGTGGGCGCCGGATTCGGCCGCCTGGCGGACGAATACACGGGCTACCGAGAAGTCGTGCTCCTCGATTCGTCAGAGGTTCACGTGGTCGCGGCGCGAGAGGCCCTGGCAGGCGAAGCGCGCTACGACGTAGTACTCGGGGATGCGCTCGCCCTGCCGTACCCGGACGGCCATTTCGACGCCGCCGTATGCGTGAGGGTCCTGCACCACTTCCCGGATCCGGCACCGCTGCTCGAAGAATTGGGCCGCGTGATCCGGCCTGGAGGCGTTCTCGTCCTCGAATACGCGAACAAGCGCAACCTCAAGTCGATCGCCCGCCGGGTTCTGGACCGCCAGAGATGGTCGCCATTCGACGTGGGTTCGGTCGCCTACAAACCGTTCCACTACGACCACGCTCCCGTGGAGGTGCGCCGTTCGCTGCGACGCGCCCACCTCGAAGTCGAGCGCATGCGGGCCGCCTCGCTATTCCGCATCCCGTTGTTGACGCGACGACTGCCGCTTTCGCTGCTCGTATCGGCCGAGTCACGGCTGCAGTCGCCCCTGGGTTCGATCACTCCAGGCCCGTCGGTGTTCCTGCGTGCCCGGCGGCTCGGTTAGACAGCGGCGCGCGAGCTGCTCAGCACTCGGCCCGATCTGGCGCCCGCTGGACGGGTCGGTACAGGTAGTAGTTGGCACCGCAGGCGGCCTGGTTGCCCTCGTGTACGGCGGCGCTGATCTGGTGGTCGTGCAGACTCGTCACATCGCCCGCGGCGTAGACGCCCGGGACATTCGTGTGCTGATCCGTGGTCACGACGATGTGGCCCAGGTCGTTCAGCTCAAGACCTAGCGCGACCGCCAACTCGTTTCGCGGCGTCGGGCGCCGATATGCGAACACCATGTCGGCCGGCAGGCTCGTGTGGGCCGCGTCGTCCAGGACCACGGCTGCGATCTGGCCGTCGGCGTTGGGATACTCGGCGACGCCGGCCGCGAAGACGGCTACGCGATTCCTGGCCAGATCCGCGAGGCGCGTGGAAGGCGCATCGAACCCCTCCGGCCGTCCGGCCACAAGCGCGACCCTGTCCGTGAAGTCCAGCAGATCGAGAGCGGTTTCGACCGCATCTTCGTCGTAGCCCACAACCACGACCGTCTTGCCAATGGCTTCGTACCCGTCGCAGGCGATGCACCAGAAGAGGCTGCGGCCGACACAATCGGCCCAGCCAGGAAAGATCGGGAACCTATCGCGGACGCCCGTCGCCACGATTACGGTTCGGGCCACGATCTCCACCGGGCCGGTGGCCTTGCCTTCGCCCAGCGCGAGCCCCTGCTCCTCATCTCGCTTCACATTCATCAAATCGCCGGCCTGGTCTCGGCCGCCGGCACCGGCTCGGCCCGCCACGCCGAGTCGGAAGCGGTCGCCCTCACGGGCGGCGACGAGGACGCTGCCGTCCAGGAACTGCACCCCGTACCGCGCCGCCTGGCGGCGACCGGCGAGCCGAATCTCAGCGGCCGGGATTCCGTCTGGAAAACCGAGGTAGTTCCGGTTCATCTGGGCCCATAGCGAGCGGCCGCTGCGATCGTCGATCAGCAGGACGCTGCGCCGCATGCGGGCCAGGCAGACCGCCGCCGAGAGACCGCCCGGGCCCCCGCCGACGATGGCGCAATCGACCTCGCGTTCGGAACCTTCGGCGGGTGGCTCGAATTCCTGTGGGCCCGACCCGTCCGACGAGCCCTGCGTCGTGCTGGCGTTCATTGGCCAATCATCTCCCGCGCCGCTCGCGGGCGGAAGGGGGGAATCGAAAGCCGGGTCGCAGCACGCACCGTCGATCTACCGCCGCCCGCGGCACGAGCGCCTGCCCGGTACACTTGAGCGCAGAAGGAGGCAGGCCCACCGAGACTCACGTCCGTTCGACAGCGCCCGAAGAGATCGCCCTAATTGCCCCGGCGAAGCCTCCAACAGAAGCGCCGGCAGGCAAACCCCGGACGCGCGATGAGCGCCTGCTTCTGCTCCGCCCGCTGCTACGGCGACGGATTCTCGTGCTCGACGGGGCCACCGGGACGCTGATCCAGCGTTACGGCTTGACCGAGGCCGACTTCCGCGGCGAGCGCTTCCGCAACCACCCATGCGACGTCCGGGGCGACACGGACCTGCTCTGCCTTACCCGCCCGGACGTGGTTCGGGCCGTCCACGACGCATATCTGGCGGCCGGCGCGGACATCGTGACTACCAACACGTTCACCGCCACTCGTATCGCCCAGGCCGACTATGCGATGGAGGACGCGGCCTACGAGATCCATGTCGAGGCCGCCCGAATCGCACGCGATGCCGCCAACGCCGCCGAGGCACGCGAACCCGCTCGCCCGCGCTTCGTCGCCGGATCCCTCGGACCGACGAACAAGACAGCGTCGATCTCACCGTCCGTGGCCGATCCCGCGGCCCGTTCCGTAACGTTCGAGCAACTGGCCGAGGCCTACGCCGAGGCGGCTCGCGGGCTCCTGGTGGGCGGCGTGGACATGCTCATGATCGAGACGGTCTTCGACGTGCTCAACGCCAAGGCCGCGATCTTCGCCATCGAGGGCGTATTCGAGGAGCTCGGCATCGAGGTGCCGCTCTGGATTTCGGGCACGATCACCGACGCGTCCGGGCGAACCCTCTCCGGTCATACAGTCGAAGCCTTCTGGAACTCGGTCCGCCACGCTCAGCCGCTGATCGTGGGCCTGAATTGCGCCCTGGGGGCGCGCCAGCTGCGGGCTCACGTCGAGGAGCTGGCCGGACTCGCGGACACGTTCGTCGCCGCGCACCCGAACGCCGGATTGCCCAACGAGTTCGGCGGCTACGACGAGTCGCCCGAGGCGATGGCCGCCGTACTGCGCGAGTTCGCCGAAGCAGGCATCGTCAACGTCATCGGCGGCTGTTGCGGAACCGGGCCGAGCCACGTGGCAGCCCTGGTCGAGGCCGCCAGCAGTCTCGCGCCACGCGCTGTTCCAGAGCGGCCCGCAGCCTTGCGCCTGGCCGGCCTGGAAGCGCTCGACATCGGCGAAGGCAGCCTCTTCGTGAATATCGGCGAGCGGACCAACGTGGCCGGCTCGCGCGCCTTCGCCCGGAGGATCGTGGAGGGCGACTTCGACGCCGCGCTCGAGATCGCCCGCCGCCAGGTTGACGCCGGAGCCCAGGCGATCGACGTCAACATGGACGAGGCGATGCTCGATTCGGAGGCGGCAATGACCCGCTTCCTCAACCTCGTGGCGTCGGAACCCGCGATTGCCCGCGTCCCGGTCGTCGTCGACTCGTCCAAGTGGTCCGTCGTCGAGGCCGGCCTGCGTTGCATCGGCGGCAAGCCCATCGTGAACTCGATCTCGCTCAAGGAGGGCGAGGNNTTCGACGAGCAGGGCCAGGCCGACACGGTCGAACGCAAGCTCGAGATCTGCCGGCGCGCCCACCGGCTGCTGACCGAGAAGGTCGGATTCGCGGCCGAAGACGTCGTGTTCGACCCAAACGTCTTCGCCATCGCGACCGGCATCGAGGAGCACTCCGGCTACGCCGTGGCCTACATCGAGGCGGTCCGACGCATCAAGGCGGAGATGCCAGGGGTGCGAGTGAGCGGCGGCGTCAGCAACGTTTCGTTCGCCTTCCGTGGCAACGACGCCGTCCGCGAGGCAATCCACGCCGTGTTCCTCTACCACGCCATCGCCGCGGGCATGGACATGGGCATCGTCAATCCGGGCCAGCTGGCGATCTACTCCGAGATCCCCGCAGAGCTGCTGGAGCGCGTCGAGGATGTGGTTCTGGATCGCCGGCCGGACGCCACGGAGAGGCTGCTCGAGATCGCTCCCAACTACGCCGCCGAGGGCTCCGCCGTGCGAAACGAGGCGGATCTGGCCTGGCGCGACAGGCCCGTGAACGAGCGACTGCGGCACGCTCTCGTCGAGGGCATCGACACCTATGTCGTCGAAGACACCGAAGAAGCGCGCCTGGCCGCCGCGCGCCCGATCGAGGTGATCGAAGGGCCGCTCATGGCCGGGATGAATACCGTCGGCGATCTCTTCGCCGCGGGCAAGATGTTCCTGCCCCAGGTGGTCAAGAGCGCCCGGGTCATGAAGAAGGCCGTGGCCCACCTCGTGCCGTATCTGGAGGCGGAGAAGGCGGAACGGGGCGATTCGCGGCCGCGCGGCAAGGTCCTCATGGCCACGGTCAAGGGCGATGTGCACGACATCGGCAAGAAGATCGTCGGCGTCGTGCTGGCTTGCAACAACTACGAGGTCGTGGACCTTGGGGTCATGGTTCCGGCTGCCCGAATCCTGGACGAGGCGCGAGCTCAGAAGGTCGACGTGGTGGGCCTGTCGGGGCTCATCACTCCGTCTCTCGAGGAAATGGCCCATGTCGCCGGCGAGATGGAGCGCGAAGGGCTGCGGCTGCCGCTGCTGATCGGCGGCGCGACCACGTCGCGAGCTCATACCGCGGTCAAGATCGCGCCGCGGTACTCGGCGCCGGTGGTCCACGTGGCCGATGCGTCGCGGGCCGTGGGCGTGGTCTCCGAGCTGCTGGGCGACGGGGCGGAGGGGTATGCCGTCGCCGTGCGCGAGGATCAGGAGCGCTTGCGCCTCGATCGGGCCGGCCGCCGTGAGCGAGTGGCCAGGATATCGGTCGAGGCCGCGCGAGCGAATCCGTCGAAGGTCGACTTCAATCGCGCGGTACCGCAGCCCGCCTTGCAGGGCGTCCGCGTCTTCGAGAGCTTCCCGCTCGAGGAGCTGGTCGATCGGATCGACTGGTCGCCCTTCTTCCAGGCCTGGGAGTTGAAGGGCGCCTATCCAGCGATCCTGGACGCACCCGACGTGGGCGACACTGCGCGGCGGCTCATGGCGGACGCCGGCCAGCTTCTCGATCGGATCGTGGGCGAGCACCTTCTGCGGGCGCGCGCCGTACTCGGTATCTGGCCGGCCAACTCGGTCGGCGACGACATCGAGCTGTACGCCGACCCCACCCGAAGCCGGGTCCGAGCGGTCGTCCATACCCTCCGCCAACAGATGGAGAAGCCGCCGGGCCGGCCCAACGAAGCCCTGGCCGACTTCGTGGCGCCGCGTTCGCTCGGCACGATGGATTACCTCGGCGCGTTCGCCGCCACTGCGGGCGTGGGCTCGGCAGAGCTGGTGGCCCGCCTCGAGGCCGAGCACGACGACTACGGCGCCATCATGGTCAAGGCCCTGGCGGACCGCCTGGCGGAGGCTCTGGCGGAGGCTCTGCACGAGCGAGTCCGGCGCGACCTGTGGGGCTACGCAGCTAGGGAAGCGCTGGACAACGCCGCGTTGATCCGCGAGGAGTATCAAGGCATCCGCCCGGCGCCGGGATACCCGGCGTGCCCGGACCACACGGAGAAGGCGACCATCTTTGGCTTGCTCGACGCCCAGGCCGGCGCCGGAATCAGCCTGACGGAATCGTTCGCCATGCTCCCGCCTGCGTCGGTTAGCGGCTACTACTTCTGGCGCCCGGAGGCGCACTACTTCGGCGTGGGCCGCATCGGGGCAGACCAGTTGGCGGATTACGCCCGTCGCAAGGGCTGGTCGTTGGACGAGGCCGCCCGCTGGCTGGCTCCCAATCTGGACGACTAGCTCGAGCCGCCGACTGCCCCGCCGCCGACTGCCCCGCCGCTCTCTCCGAAGCCCGCGCCCTGGGGCGCCATTGGGCGCCCTCTCGAAGAGCCGATCCCAAGGCTCTCCACATCGCCCGACGCCTTCGTAACCAAACCGCAACCAACGGCCGCGCGAATGGTCTGGAATCGGGTCGCGGAATTTGACGTCGTTCGCTACTATTCCGCCACAACGCCGCTACCCGAACGGAGATGCTCCCCCGATGCCGTCCGCGCCGGTCCTCGTCGCCATCTCATCTGACCCACGGGCGGAGCCCTCGGGCCCCACTTTGGTGGCCGTGCCGGTAACCTCGGCCCCGCAGCAGATGCCATTGCTGCACGCAGTCGCGGTGGCGTCCGGCGAAGCGCCTTCGGCCCACGTACTGATCCAGACGCAGCCCACGGCACGCATCCACTGGATCGGCAGCTTCGTGAAGGACCGCCACCCGGCGGACCTCTACGCCGACCTCGTCGCCGGTACGCCGGATCTCGTGATCGTCGACGCTCGCTATCCGGAGAGCTATGCCGTCGAACACCTGCCCGGCGCCATCAACCTGCCGGCGCGCGATATCGATGAGACTGGCACAGCCAATCTTTGCCGCGATGCCGAGTACGTCGTCTATTGCTGGAACGCCAGCTGCCACGCCTCCACGAAGACGGCGCAGCGGCTGACAGCCCTCGGCTTCAAAGTGAAGGAGCTCCACGGGGGCCTGCACGACTGGAAGAAACAGGGCTACCCCACCGAGCGCACCTAGCCAGAGCGGACGCCGAGGCCCCAGTCGGGCGCTCGTTTGCCGGCTTCTCACCCCGCGTCACGACAACCGTTCTGGCCGCCCCGGTCCCGCCGCCTGTCCGTGGTTCGCGGAGCGGTTCGCCGCAGGCTCACACCGCTAGAATCGGACCACTCAGCAGCGGAGATCGGCATTGAGCGACGGGCGAGTGGCGGATCGGGCAACGACCGGCGGCGCGGGTTCCGGTGGCGCCGATGTGGACTGCGTCGTCGTCCTGGATTTCGGCAGCCAATACAGCCGGCTGATCGCCCGCCGGGTGCGCGAACTCAACGTCTATTCGGAGCTGCTCCCGTTCGATACCCCGTGGCCCGAGATCGCGGCCCGGAAACCGGTTGCCGTGATCCTGTCGGGCGGACCTTCAAGCGTATACGAGGACGGTTCGCCCCACCCCGACCCGGCCCTCTGGACCGGCGGAGTGCCAATCCTGGGCATCTGCTACGGCCTTCATCTGATGGCACAGGCGCTGGGCGGCGAGGTCGTCTCGTTCGAGCGCAAGGAGTTCGGGCCGGCGGTCGTCTCGGTAACCGCCCCCGGCGGGCTCTTTGCCGCCATCGAGCCCGAGCAGTCGGTCTGGATGAGCCACGGCGATTCAATCCGGCGGCTGCCCAACGGCTTCGGCTCGACCGCCCGGACCGACTCGACTCCGTACGCAGCGGTCGCCGATCCATCGCGCGCCATGTATGGCATCCAGTTCCATCCGGAGGTAGTCCACACGCCGGCGGGTCGCGACATACTGCGCAACTTCGTCGTGGGCATCGCCGGAGCCCGCCAGACCTGGACGCCGGCCAACTTCATCGCCTCGACCGTTGAAGAGATCCGGCATCGGGTCGACGAGTACAGCCGCAAGACCGGCACGGACGGGCGCGTCCTGTGCGCCCTGTCCGGCGGAGTCGACTCGGCCGTTGCCGCGACGCTGGTTCACCGCGCTGTGGGCAAGAAACTCACCTGCGTCCACGTGGACCACGGGATGATGCGCAAGAACGAGACGGCACTACTGCGAACCGCCTTCGAGCAGCTGGGCGTCGACGTCATCGTCGTCGACGCTCGCGATCGGTTCTTGCGGGAACTGGAAGGCGTCATCGACCCCGAACAGAAGCGCCGCATCATCGGCAACGAGTTCATCCGCGTCTTCGAGGAGGAGTCGACCAGACTCGGCCAGATCGACTTCCTGACGCAGGGCACGCTCTACCCCGACGTCATTGAATCGGCCACGTCGTCCAAGGAGAAGGCGGCCGCGAAGATCAAGACCCACCACAACGTCGGCGGGCTGCCGGACGATCTCCGGTTCCAGCTCATCGAGCCGCTGCGCTACCTTTTCAAGGACGAGGTCCGGGCGGTCGGGAGCGAACTCGGACTACCGGACTCGATGGTCCTGCGTCAGCCTTTCCCGGGCCCCGGCCTGGCCATTCGGATCATCGGCGAGGTCACGGCCGAGCGGCTGGCCACCCTGCGGGAGGCCGATTGGATCGTCATCGATGAGATCAAGGCGGCCGGCCTGTACCGCAGCATCTGGCAGTCGTTCGCCATCCTGACCCCGATTCGCTCGGTCGGTGTCATGGGCGACGGCCGAACGTACGCCAACGTGGTGGCCATTCGCGCCGTCACCTCGGAGGACGCGATGACCGCCGACTGGGCCAAGCTCCCGTACGAGGTTCTGGGCAAGATCAGCGCCCGGATCGTCAACGAGGTCCCGGGCGTCAACAGAGTGGTCTACGACGTCAGCTCGAAACCGCCCGCCACCATAGAGTGGGAGTGATTCGGCGCCGCGAGTCGCCACGAGAGGAAGATGGATGCAGAGGAGATACGGTGCGCTGGCCGTCTTCGGGGGGTGGCTCTGCATTCCCTTGAGCGTAGTTTCGGGGCTGATTGCCACGCAGGTCCTGGGCTTCGCCCACACGTTGGGGCCTCCGCCTCCGACCGGCGTGTACGGCACGGACGCCATCATCGTCTTCTGGGTCATCGTTAGCGTCGCCATCCTGACCCTGGCACCGGTGGTCGCGAGCGTTTCCGCCCCGGCTCCGGGCCGCAGGGAGTACGCGGCCGCCGCGGCAATGGCGATCGCCGGCATTGTCCTGCTGCCCGACGACCTTGGCCGCGCCATTTCCCTGGCCCTTCTGCCGGGAGCCGGGCTCTTCGCGGTCGGCGGGTGGTGGCTCGAACAAGCCGGCCACATCGAAGCGCAGCTCGAAGCGGCGCCCGCCGCGACGCCTGCCGCGACGCGCGACGCGACGCGCGCAGCCACGCGCGACGCCGAGGTCGCACCCCTATCCGGACCGACCGCGGACGCCGAAGTCTTAGGCAGTGGCGCGGCGACGGCCGAAAGGGCTACGCCCGAAACGGCGTCCGCCACCGGGCGGTCCGGGCGACCCAGGAAGTCCGGGAGAGCCGCCGCCGGGCCTGGGAGCTTCTGCCCGTGGTGTTCGGCCCCAATAAGGAGAGGGGCGGACCGTTGCCCCGGTTGCGGCGCGGCCTTGATCTTCGCGAGAAAGACCGAAAACGATCCGATCCCCGGTCTTACTTCCGTGGACCCCAGGCTGCAAGCCTATGCCGAGAAAGCCGCCGCCAGGAAGAAGCGCTCGGGACTGCTTTCGATGATCAGAGCCGACGATGAGGATCGTCTCGCCGGAACCGGACCCGAGGAACTCGATCCGGCAGTGCTGGGCCCGCCAAGCGCGGAAGTGCGGGCCGAGATGGCCAGGATCGACCGCGAAATCGCGGCCCGGACCGGATCCGGCGACACGTCCGCCCACCTGCCGCCGGAAACCGACGCGCCGTCGGACGGTCACACGCCATCGAACGCCGACCCGTAGTCCGATGCCGAATCCAATGCCCGGACTTCCCGCGCCAGGCCCTTCGTACCTCCGAGAACTCGAGGTCCGCCCAGGCGACACGCCACGTGTGGGCATGAGCCGGCCCCAAACCATCGCCGACGGGTGGTGGGTGTCGCTGCTCTGGTGCGAGGATGGCGGCCGGGTGGTGGAGTTCAGGGCCTTCAGCCCCACTCCCGAGCCGCCCCCAGGCTCGCCGCTGCTTCGTCTCGGGCCCGCGCTCGCCGGGACACTCTCCGGCCTGATCGCCGAAGATGGCGGGCGCCAGCAGCTGCGACTTCGGCTCGGGCAGCCGCCCGTTCAGGAGGCCAAGCCCTGGGAGGCGCCGCTCACGGTGCTCGCGGCGTTCAGATTCGAACCGACCCGCGCGGCCACAATGCGGGAGAACGAGCTCGCGCAGACGGTCCTCGAAGCCTTCCGGGCCGCAATTCTGCGTCTGGCGGGCTGAAATCGCGCAATCGAATGCTGCCTGGATACTTGCTGCGTCGCGAGATCGCTAGACTCGGCGCATGCGTAACGTATTCGATGAGTTCATGGACGAGCTCCGCCGGCGCCAGGCCCAGCAACGCGGCGGGACGGCCAAATCGGAATCCAAACCGGGCGATGAGCCTTCCGGAGCCGAGCCGGGCTCCGAAGCGACCGATCGCCAATCCAGCGAGGGCCCAACGGAGGACACGCCCGTGACGTCAAACGGAGACGATTCCGACAACGAAGCCGAGCGCAACGACGAAGACCGGAGCGGCTTCCGAGGCGGCAACTTTGGACGCCCACGGGGTTTCCGGGTCGGCGGCTCCGACGGAGACATGCCGGAGATTCACATCAGCCGCTTCTGGATCGTGGCGGGCATTGTCACCCTCGCCATCCTGTTCGGGATCTCGCTCTTCTTCTCGCTTGGCGTGGGGCTGTGGACGGACGCGATCTGGTACCAGAGCGTCGGCTACGCCGATGTCTTCTGGACTCGCATCGGCTCGCAAGTGGGCCTCTTCGCCGTGGCCACCGTGGGCGGGTTCCTCTTCATCTGGCTGAATCTCTGGCTGGCCGGCAGGTTGATCCCCAAGGGCGCTCTGCGGCGCTTCTCGATCGACGACTTCCTCGACCGCTTCAACCTGGACCGCTACAGCGCCATGGGCGGCGGCGGCCCGTTCGGTGCTCCCCGAAGGCCTACTGGCCGGCAGAACGAGTCGATCGAGATTCCTGATGTCGCCCGGCCCGTCTTCTGGGTCTTGGTCGGAATCGCCGCCTTGCTGGCGCTGGGCCTGGGCGGCGTCATGGCCGCCAGCTGGACCACCGTCCAGCTCTTCGCCCATCAGGTCTCCTTCGGTCAGACGGACCCGTCGTTCCACCTGGATCTGGGTTTCTACGTCTTCGATCTGCCGTTCTACCGCCTGATCCAGTCACTGGCAAACACGCTCCTCCTGATGTCGATTGTGCTGGTTGGCATTCGGTATCTCGTGGCCGTCATTTCCGGAGCCTCAATGCCGACCGCGGCGCGGGCCCACGTCGGCGTCCTCGTCGCGCTATTCCTTTTCACGATTGCCATTGGCTTCCAGCTCGACCGCTACTCGCTCGTCTACAGCAATCAGAGCGGCGTCTTCCAGGGCGTCAGCTATACCGACGCCAATGCGAGAGTCCTGGCCATCAACGTCATGACGATCCTGGCCGCCTTTGCCGGGACCCTGTTCCTGGCCTTCTGCCTGACTCGCTGGTGGGTGCCGCTGACCCTGACGATCGTGGTCTGGATGGGCGCATACGTGGCCCTGGACTTCGCCTATCCGCTCATCACCCAGCGGATCGCCGTCGATCCGAACCAGCAGGGTCAGGAGACGCCCTACATCCAGAACAACATCGACATGACCCGGCTCGGGTTCGACCTCAACGGCTGGACTACTACGCCATACCAGCCAGGCACATCGATCAACCAGGCGTCGCTCACGACGGAGCAATCGACGATCCAGAACCTGCGCCTGTGGGACTACCGGCCGCTCGGGCCGACGCTCGACAACATGCAGCTGCTGCGGAACTACTACAGCTTCGGCCAGGTCGACACGGACCGATACACCTTCACGGACGCCGCGGCCTGCGCTCCCAACCCGGCTCCGTGCGTGCGCCAGGTGATGCTCGCCGGACGTGAACTCGACCCGACGAAAGTGGCCGACCTCAACAACGGCAACTCCAGCTGGGTCAATCAGCACCTGGTCTACACACACGGCGTGGGGCTGGCGATGTTGCCGGTCAACGAGGTCGTGCGCAGCTCCACCGGCCAGAGCGCGAACCCGCTCCTGGTCATCCAGAACGTGCCGCCGGCTTCCTCGGCGGGCGCCCCAGTCGTAAGCCAGCCGCGCATCTACTTCGGCACGCAGACCAGCGACTACGTCATCGTCGGCGGTGGCACTCAGGAATTCGACTACCCGTCGGCGACGACCACGGGCGACGCCTACAACAGCTGGACAGGCACCACCGGCATCAAGCTGGACACGCCCCTCACCAAGCTGCTCTTCGCCGCCCGATTTGGAGACCTGAACTTGCTGATCAGCAACCAGGTCAGCGGCAACAGCCAGCTGCTCATGAATCGTTCGATCCAGGAGCGAGTCCAGCAGGTAGCGCCGTACCTGCGCTACGACAAGGATCCATATCTCGTCGTGACCGCGACTGGCCGGCTCGTCTACGTCCTCGACGCGTATACCACGACCGCCGATCTGCCCGATGCCAACACCTTCAACCCCGGCAGCGACCCAACCTCGAGCGGGCTCGCGGGCGATTCCTTCAACTACATCCGCAACAGCGTCAAGGTGGTCATGGACGCCTACGACGGCACCACGACCTTCTACGTCGCCGATCCGAACGATCCGATCATCAGGGCCTGGGAGGGCGTCTTCCCGACCGTCTACCACCCGCTGTCGGATATGTCGGCCGATCTTCAAGCGCATCTGCGCTACCCCGAAGACCTGTTCGACGCTCAGACCAGCCAGTACGAGAAGTACCACGTCACCGACCCCGGCGTGTTCTACCAGGGCAACAACGTCTGGCAGGTGGCGCGCAACGCCGGCACGACCGGCAGCACTGGCCCGCAGCAGCTCGGGCTCGAGGCCTACTACGTGGAAATGCAGGACCCGGGCCAGGCGACCTCGACCAATTCCGAGTTCCTGCTGCTGCAGCCGATGGTCCCGAACGGCCGGCCGAACATGATCTCCTGGGTGGCCGCGCACAACGACCCGGCGTCTTATGGCCAGGTGACCGTCTTCGACTTCCCGAGCAGTTCCACGATCTACGGGCCGGCGCAGATGAGCGCCCTGATTCTCCAGAACCCCGTGATCAGCCAACAGGTAACGCTCTGGTCGCAACAGGGCAGCACCGTGATCATGGGCAACCTGCTCGTCGTGCCGCTGCAGGATTCGATCCTGTACGTACAACCGGTCTACATGTCGTCGAACAGCAACCCGCTGCCGGTGCTCCAGAAAGTCATCGTCGCCACCCCCAGCGCGATCGTCTGGGGCGACACGCTCCAGGCGGCTCTGAGTCAGCTGGTCAGCGGCAATGGCGTTGCGCCGGGCACTTCTCCGTCGCCCGGAACCACGCCCGGAGCCTCGCCCGGTCCGGGTGTCACTGCGGTGCCGGGTAGCACGCCCACCGCCGGTCCAAGCTTCACCACGGGTGGCACGGCTCAGCAGTTGATTGCCCAGGCGAACCAGCACTACCAGGCCGCCCAGCAGGCCTTGCACAACGGCGACCTGGCGACGTACCAGAAGGAGATGGACATCGTCGGCCAGATTCTGACCCAGCTCGAGACCCAGCTCGGTACGCCGGTGCCATGACGGCGCCTACCGAATGACGGAACCGGCGGAACGACCGCCGGCGCGGCGGCGTAGCCGCACCGGTCGCCTTCGACAGGCGCTTGCGTTCGGTCTGTCCGGGCGCCAGCCGCCGCTCGTCGCTCTGACCGGATTCCTGCCGCGCGGCGGGATCGCCCTGCTGGCGTCGCCTGCAATCGTGTTTCCGTCGGTGATCGGAATTGCCGAGATTACCGGTGTGCGGGCCATCTCGATTGCCGGCCAGCCGACGCCGTGGCTGGTGGAGGTGGCCCTGGCGGCCGCGCTTGGCGCCGCCGTCTGGCTGATGGTCGCAAGCCTGCTCGGTGCGTTGGCGGATGTCTGGCTGGTCGAAATGGCGCTCGACGAAACCGGCGCCTCACACACGCGGCTCGAGCTGCCCGGCCGATCGACCGTCCTGCGCCTCATCGCGATCCGGGTCGTTTGTGCCGTTCCCCTGGCGGTGGCTCTGGCCTGGGCCGGGAGCCGCATCTTCGAAGCCACATACAACGAGCTGACCACGCCAACCAACCTGACCCAACCGCTGCCGCTGCGCGTGGTGTTCGCGGCCACGGACGCCGTGGTGGTGGTGATCGTCGTCTGGCTCGCCACCGAGACCCTGGCCGCGATCGCCGTCCGGCGCCAGATACTGGCTTGCGGTGGGATCTGGCGGTCGCTGGCCGGCGCGGTGCAGCAGATCGTCCGACGGCCGCTCTCCACATGCCTGGCGATCGTCGTCTCGTACGGCGCGAGTGTCGTGGCGACGGTCGTCGCCCTGGCTGCCATAACCACGGCCTTCGACTGGTGCCGGATCGCCGCTCGTGACTCGGAGCCGCTCGCCCTCAGGATCGGTGTCGGCGGCCTGGCTGCCACGCGCGACTTCCGGCCCGTCGTGTTTGCGCTCGCGGCGGTGGCGCTGGCGTTGGCCTGGGCCGCCGCGCTGGCTCTCTCGGCCGTGACTTCGGCGTGGCGAAGCGCCGCCTTCAGCCAGGAAGTTGCAGATGCTCTGGCGGTCCGAGTCACCGCGAGCCACAATGTCCACGACCGGGCCCGGTTGGCAATATCGGGCACGACCGACGAAAGATCGGGGATTGACCCGACACACGACTGAGCGGGAACCTCGGAATCCGCGGGGCCGATTGGTTTTGGGGCCTCGAAGGGAGGGTCCGTATGGCCGAGCCCACCGTCTGCGACAAATGCTCGTCGCCGATTTCACCGGACGACACGACCTGTCAGGTCTGCGGCTCGGCCATCGCCGGGCGTGGGACGGAGGGCACCGTCCTGGGCGGGGCGACTGAGAACGAGGACCCCGAGATTGAGGACGCCGAGACTGGGGACGCGACAGAGCCGGTCCACGTCCCGGATGGTTGGCCCATCGACATTGGGACGCTGCAGCGCCAGTCGGCTCGCGAAGCCGCGGCCAAGGCAGCGGCCGCGGGTGCCGAGGCCGCTCGCCGAGCGGCGGCGGAGGCAGCCGCCGAGAAGCGTTCCGCCTGGAGATCCGACCTGGCGAGCCGCGCCGAAGTCGAGGCCCCAGCGGAACCCGAGCCGGTGGCGCAGTCACCGGTTTGGGCGGCGCGACCGTCCAACACCGACGCGCCCTCGCCCGGGCCGCAACAGGAGTTACCGCAAGCGGAACCGGCAGCGTACCTCGCTCCGTCAGCCACCTACCGGTCGCTCAGCTCAATTGGCGGCCGACAGGCAGCGCCGCTAGGCCCGCCCGAGCCGGGACCGCGTCCATCGAGCCCACCGCTCCCGACCCCCTTGGTTGCCCCTCCGGCGTATGGCGCATCTGCGGCGACACCGCTAGCCATGTCTGCGGCGGCCAGAGCGGCGACCCGGCCGGCGGGCCCGACCTACCCAGCCGGTCGAGTCATGAGGCCCGCACCGCCGCCGCCGGCCGTTCCCCTGACCGCCTGGGAGAGATTCGCCGCGAAGCTGGCGTCGATCTCATCGCAGCCTAAGTCTCAACTGGTCGCCGCTGGCCTGGTGGTGCTGGGCGGCGCCATGGGAACCGTGAGCTTCTTCCTTCCCTGGGCCGGCCCCGATGGGATGGCGATCGGAGCGATGGGCAGCAACCCGACTCACAACGCGTGGGCTTTCGACACGCCTGCCGGCTGGCCGCTCTTCATCATCACCGTGCTCCTCGTTGCGTCGGTTCTGGTCAGCGACCAGCTGGAGGATCTGATGCCAGGTCTGGCTGCCACCGTGCGGCGGCTGACCGAGGTGGTTTCGCCGATGCTGTTGGGCGGCGTCTACGCGGGCGTTGCGGTCGTCAATTGGACGCTGCCATGGGCGAGCGGATCCGGCATCAGCATGCTCGCGCTGGCCTCCGGCCTGCTGATTGCAGGTTCGATCACAGGTCTGTTCTACCCAGCCGGGCAGCGAGGCGCCTGAATCGCCCATCTGGGCCTGGCGTCACCCGCGCACCGGAACGTGCGTCACAGGGTGCGCAGCACGGCGGTTGGCAGTGTTGGCCCTGGTAGACTTCAGATTGCCTCTTCGCTGTTCGGTCGGACGCCTGAAGGGCGAAACGGAGAAAGCGATCCCTCCCGATGAATGACCCGGTCGGCGCACTCGGCGGCGCGATGGGCGCGTTCTTCTCGAACGCGGTCGTGCAGGGGGTTCTGTACGCCACTTTCGGCTACATGGTCTTGCTTTGGATCGTGGCAGCCTACTGGGCCTTCCGTGACATGCGGGACCGGACCGAGAACCCGGCGCTCCCGTTCCTGGCCACGGGTCTCATAATCCTATTCCTGCCCTTCTTCTTCCCCCTCGGAGTTGTCGTCTACCGGGTCGTTCGACCTCCCGAGCGGCTCGGAGAGGTGTACGAGAGGAATCTGGCCGAGGAAGCTC
Source organism: Chloroflexota bacterium (assembly GCA_003158675.1). Classification (GTDB taxonomy): domain Bacteria; phylum Chloroflexota; class Limnocylindria; order Limnocylindrales; family CSP1-4; genus Fen-1039. Next base: position 21,117 of record PMKN01000040.1, read on the forward strand.
TGCTCGCCGAAGTGGAGGCGGTCAAGACCTGCCGCAGCTGTGACCGAAGAGTCGATCCCGAGTGGATCATCTGCCCGTGGTGCCGCCAGCGACTCAACAGGGTCTGCCCCAATTGCGAGCGGCTGGTGGGCCTCGACTGGTCGCTGTGCGCCTGGTGCGGCAAGGACTTCGAGCGTCCGGCGATCGAGCCAGTCACGGAGCCTGCGCCGATCAGTCTGCCGGCACTTGCCCCAGGACCGGCGGCGACACCCGCGCCCGGACCGATCCTCGGGAGTATGTCCCCGGCAACGGGGGGCATCGCCTCGAGCGGCGGCATGCGTTCGGGCAACCAAGTCACCGGCCGCTGACGGCCGGCTGAAGCAACCTCGGGCAGCGACTCTATGTCGGCCGATCGGCCGCCTGACGGAGCCGCGGCCGACGCCACGAACCGGCCCCTGCCCGAGCCGCAGCCAGGGGCACTTCCCTCGCCGCTCCCGCCGGGATTCGTGAATTGGGGCTATTCGCCGCCACCTCCGCCCGGCTGGCCCCCGCCCGCGCCAGGTTGGGGCTATTCGCCGCCACCTCCGCCCGGCTGGCTCCCGCCCGCGCCAGGTTGGGGCTACGCCCAGCGCGGCACGATGGACCCGCCCCGGCTGTCTCATCCGGTCACGCCGACACGGCCGATAGCCTCCCTAGCTGGCAGGGCAGAGCCTGACCTCTATGCCGCTGGATGGCTTCTGTCCGTCGGCGCGCTGTTTGCGCTGGTTGCGTTGCTCGCGGCAGCTCTGGCCGGGCTGACCAACGGAGCCGCAGCCGTCGTAGTAGTAGCTCTGATTGAGGTTTCGCTCCTGGGACTCGCCGCGGGGTTCTCGTCGGCCGCAATGGCGCAGAGCAGCCAGCGGAGGAACGACGGCTGGCAGGACTACTTCGGACCTTCGCCCGTCCTCGTGCTCGCGGCCTGGCTGGCGATCTCGAGCGCAGGGGTCCTGCTCTTGGACGCTGCAATGGACGCGCTGTCCTTCAGCCCTCCGAGCTCGGTCGCAACTCTCTTGCTGCTGAGCGTGAACGTCGCCTCGTACATCGGGACGGTTCAACTGCTCGTGGTCCGCCCGGGCGCCCTCTCCTGGTCGGACATGGCACGACCCCGGCACCTGGCCCCCGACCCGACCGACTGGTTCGAACCATCGGCCTGGGCGGCGCAGACCCCGCAAAGCAGCGTGCGCAAACGGGACCGTCTCGCGACCGACATTGCGCTCGGGCTGGGATTGGCGATCCCGCTGATGGTCGGAACTCTGCTCCTGGCTGCAGCGTTGACGACCTTGCTGGGCATGGATCGCGTTACCTACGAAGGTCCGATACCGGCGTCCTCCACCACGGACGTGTTGGTCTCGCTGCTGGCGGCGGCAATTCTGGCCCCAATCGGAGAGGAGATATTCTTCCGCGGTTTTGCCACGAATGCATGGGCGAGATCTCTGACGCGCAATTCGGCGATCCTGCGCGCCGCCGTCTTCTTCGCCGGAATTCATGTCATCAACGTCGACATAGGCGGGCACTCCGACCCGAGCATCCTCCTCCGAGCTGCCTTCCTCGCCGTCGTCGTGAGGCTACCTGTCGCTTGGGGGCTGGCCTGGGTCTTCACCAGGCGACGCTCGATCTACGCGTCAGCATTCCTGCATGCGACCTACAACGCCGGCCTCACTCTGCTTGCCTGGTGGGCGATCAACTACACGCCCGGCCAATAAGCCGGAGTTGAGCCGCAGTTGGTCTGCAGATAAGAGGCGGGGTCTAGTCTGCCTCTCGTTCCCGGAGCTGGCGGCGAGAGGAATCGGCGGGCTCCCATCTCCGGCTCCGGGAGCTCCAGCCGGATCGCCCACTCCGCCGCGCCGAGAACGGAATGCCATCCTTGGAGAATCGAGGGTCAGCGCCGAGTGGCGGCGAACGTAAGGTCGGAGCAGCGGAGCGACAGATGAGTGGGATCTGCCTGCTGACACAGCGAGAGCGACCGCGCGAGCGCCTGGCGATGCACGGCGCCGCAGCTCTGAGTGCTGCGGAGCTGATCGGTGTGTTGTGGGGTTCGGGCACCAGAGGTGGCACTGCAGTGGATTCCGCTTCGGATGCGCTGCGGCGCCACGAAGGCCTTGTCGGGCTGGCTCGGGCGACCGACGTAGAACTCGAGGCGGTTCCCGGTGTTGGACCGGTGCGCGCCGCCCAGCTTGCCGCCGCATTCGAGTTGGGGCGGCGCCTGATTGCAGACTGGCCACAGGGACGTTGGACCGTCCGCGCAGCTCGCGACGTGGGAGAACGGCTCGTCGCCCAGATGGGCTACCTGGAACGGGAGGAGTTGCGGGTCGTGCTGCTCAACACGCGGAACGCCGTGCTGCGAGTCGTCACCATCTATCAAGGCAACGTCTCGTCCAGCCTGGTCCGGATCGGGGAACTGTTCCGGGACGCTGTCCGCCTCAACGCCTCCGGGCTCATCCTCGTCCACAACCACCCCTCCGGCGACCCCACGCCAAGTCCGGACGACCTACGTCTCACGGCCGAGACTCTGGCCGCGGGACGCCTCCTGGACATCCAGCTGTTGGACCATCTCATCGTCGCCGGGGATAGCTTCGTCTCGCTGCGAGACCGTGGCGTGGCCTTCGATCGCCAGTCGTAGCCCCCCCGCGGGCGCTCCTATTCAACGGCTGGCAGCGGTTGCGCCAATCATGTGGGTATACTGCTCGGGCTTCCCGGGGTCAAAGCGGGCGAATCTTCGGTCCCGCACCCATGATGGGGGCCACCAGCGTCCGAGACGACGCCACCTGCTCGGTCGACTGGATCACGCTAGCTGGCAGCCCCGTTCCCCGTCATTGCGGGGACCAGCACTACGAGGAAGGAATCGCCTCGAATCATGTTTGGCGTCCACAGTCTACTGGGCATCTTCTCGCGCGACATCGGCATCGATCTCGGCACCGCGAACACGCTGGTCCACGTCCGCGATCGAGGCATCGTCATCAGCGAACCGAGCGTTGTCGCCATGGAGGCCAAGACCAGGAAAGTGCTGGCCGTCGGAGCCGAGGCCAAGCGCATGATCGGCCGCACCCCCTCCACCATCATTGCCGTCCGTCCGCTGCGCGACGGAGTCATCAGCGACTTCGACGTGACGCAGCAGATGATCGAATACTTCGTCCACAAGGTCCACGACCGGATCGGCATGGTGCCGCGGCCTCGAATGCTGCTCGGCATTCCGTCTGGCGTGACCGAAGTCGAGAAGCGCGCCGTGCGCGACGCGGCCATGAACGCGGGGGCGCGTTGGGCAGGCCTCATCGAAGAGCCGATGGCAGCCGCGATAGGCGCCGGGCTTCCGGTCAACGAACCCACGGGCAGCATGATCGTCGACATCGGCGGCGGCACCACGGAAGTTGCCGTCATCAGCCTCGGCGGCATCGTCATCAGCCGCAGCATCCGCGTCGGTGGCGACGAGATGGACATCGACATCGTGGCCTATGCCCGGCGCGAGTACAACCTCTTCCTGGGAGAACGCTCGGCAGAGGACATCAAGATCGCGCTCGGGTCCGCCGCACCCGGCGAGTGGGATGCGCAGCGCGTCACCCTCCGCGGCCGCGACCTCCTGACCGGCCTGCCGCGTAGCGTCGAGGTCGGCGGCGAGCAGATCCGCGAGGCGATCGAACCCTCCGTCGCGCTCATCGTCGAGACAGTCAGGGACACCATCGAGGAAACGCCGCCGGAGCTGATCGCGGACATCATGGACCAGGGCATCGTCCTGGCTGGTGGGGGCGCTCTCCTGAGCGGCTTGGACCATCGCATTGCAGAAGCCACGCAGATGCCCGTCCACGTGGCCAATGACCCGCTCACGTGCGTCGCCAGGGGCACGGGCGTAGTCCTCGAGGAACTCGACATCATGGAAGAGGTTCTCGTCGCGGACACGTACGCTCGACCGCCCCGCTAGTCGGTCGCGGGGGCCTCAGGCCAGATGAACTTTCGCTCTGGCTACCGCCTGCCGCGAGGGCAGTGGCTCGCCTTTGCGCTGCTGCTCACTCTGAGCGTCGGGTTGATGGGGGCGTCTAACACCCGCCTGCTGAGAACTGTGCAGTCGGACGTGAACTTCATGCTGAACCCGGTCGAAGGGGCGGTCAACGATGCGACCGACACGCTCGGGTCGTATCTATCCACGCTCACCAGCCTCGACAGCTTGCGCCAGGAAACCGAGCAGCTGCGCCAGGAGAACGAGACTCTCAAGGAAGAACTGGCCCGGATGCCGGCCATCGGACGCCTGAACGACGATTGGACTCGGATCACCCAGGCCTCCCAGTCGTCTCAGTATCAGACGATCATCGGCCGCGTCGTCGTGCGCGACATCTCCGACGTGCGCGGTCGGACTCTGATCATCAACCGGGGGTTGGTGGACGGTATCGCCCTCGGTCAGGTCGTGATCGACGACGGGGGCGCGCTGGTCGGCAGGATCGACAAAGTCGAGGCATACAACGCCGAGATCTTGCTGGTCAACGACAGCAAGGCCGTGGTCATAGGCATCGAGGCGGACTCTCAGGCGACGGGCACGATCACCGGTCAGATCGGGGGCCAGTTGCTGATGTCGGGCGTGAGTTCCACCGACAAGTTGACCAAGGGCGCAGCCGTGGTCACGTGGGGCAAGGTCCTGCCCGGCGGAGACGTCCGCTCGCCCTATCCGCCGGGGCTTCTCATCGGCACAATCTCCGAGGTTTCCAAGGACCCGAACCAGGTCGTCCAGACTGCCGTGATGCAACCGGCTGCGGACTTGAACAACATCGAGTACGTGCTCATCGTGACCAACTTCCTCGGCGGCTTCGCCACCCCGGGCCCGACCTCGGGCGCGAGCTCCAGTCCCGGTCCGAGCTCCAGTCCCGGTCCGAGCTCTGGTCCCGGCGCGAGCTCTGGTCCCGGCGCGAGCCCGTCGTCTGGCCCCGTCCCGACCCCCCGACCGACGACAGTCGCCACTCCGAGGCCAGGGCCGTCCACAGCCGCTCCTTCCCCCGCCCCGAGCCTGATCACGGCGCCGCCCCACTGATCGGCGCCGGTTGAAAGCCTGCAGCGCTCCGGCGCGGGGCGAGAGCCACACCGAACCTGCTAACCTCTCGTCCACCATGCCCACGGAGCCGCGGTGAAAGGTCTCGTACTGGCTGGCGGCACGGCCACCCGCCTGTTTCCGCTCACCATCGTCACCAACAAGCACCTGTTGCCGATCTATGACCGGCCCATGATCTATTACCCCATCGCCACCCTGGCTGGCATGGGGATCCGCGAGGTCATGGTCATCGTCGGCGGCAAGAGCGTGGGCGATGTCGTCGAGCTTCTGGCCGACGGCGAGCATTTCGGCCTCAATCTGACTTACCGCTACCAGCGCGGCGCCCTCGGGATCGCCCACGCGATAGGGCTGGCCCGCGACTTCGTCGGTGACGATGCGTTCTGCTGCGTACTCGGCGACAACGTCCTGCTCGGCCCGCCGCTCGCCGATTGCGCCCGCGAATTCGAGGCTGGGCCGTGCGGCGCCGGAACGTTGCTCTACGAGGTCGCGGATCCGGAGCGGTTCGGAGTTGCGGAGCTGAACGCTGACGGCAACGTCGTTGCCTTCGAAGAGAAGCCGGCCAAGCCCAAGAGCAGCCTGATACCGATAGGCGTCTACTTCCTGCGCCCAGAAGCATTCGGCGTCGTGGACCAGCTCGTTCCGTCGCGCCGTGGCGAGCTCGAAATCACGGACCTTCTGAATCACTACCTGCCGGACAGACTCTTCGCGCGCCGATTCGAGGGGCTCTGGACGGATGCGGGAACGGTGACCTCCCTCATCCGGGCTGCCGAGCTCGCGGAGCAGGAGCACGGCGCCGGCCGACTGGCAGGCCCGCCTGCCCGGCCGACGACGTGACCCAGGAGCGCGACGCGACCCGCATGCACGACAAGTCCAGGACGACAGCTCAGCGTGGGTCGCGCCGATACGCCCGCCTGCTCGTGACGGGCGGTGCGGGCTTCATCGGCTCCTGCTTCGTCCGAGATGTTCTGGGCCGCCGCGACGGCACGCACATCACCGTCCTCGACAAGCTGACCTACGCCGGCAACAGGTCCAACCTCGCCCCGGTCGAGGCAGATCCAGAACAGGCCGCGCGGCTCCGATTCGTGGTCGGCGACATCGCCGATCCGGAGATTGTGGAACCGCTGGTCGCCGAGGCTGACGCGGTTGTCAATTTCGCCGCCGAGTCGCATGTGGACCGCTCCATCCTGGAGCCGGTGGATTTCTTGCGAACCGACGTGCTGGGCGTTCACGTACTGCTCGAAGCGTGCCGCAAGGAGCAGGCGCGCGCACGAGCGGGAGGTCGAGCCGCCACGCCGCGCATGCTCCAGGTTTCCACCGACGAGGTCTATGGCTCGGTCGAGACCGGCGAGAGTGTGGAAGACGACCGCCTGGAGCCTCGCTCGCCGTACTCGGCCGCCAAGGCGGCTGGAGAGCTGCTGGTGCGGTCCTACTTCATCACCTACGGACTGGACGTCGTCGTGACCCGCGGCTCCAACACATACGGTCCCTACCACTATCCCGAAAAGCTGATCCCCCTCTTCGTGACCAACGCCATCGACGACCAGCAGCTGCCGCTCTACGGCGACGGCCGCCAGCGGCGGGACTGGCTGTACGTGGCCGACCATGCCGGGGCCATCGGCCACGTCCTCGAGCACGCTGGGGCCGGCGAGACGTACAACATCCCGGGCGGCAACGAACGGGCCAACCGCGAGGTGGTGGCCACTCTCCTTGAGTTGCTCGGCAAGCCATGGTCGCTCGTCCGCAGCGTGGAGGACCGACCGGGCCACGACTGGCGGTACGCCATGACGGGCGACAAGCTGGCGGCGCTGGGCTGGAAGAACAAGATGAGCTTCGAAGTCGGGCTGGCCGCGACAGTCGATTGGTACCTCGCCAATCAGGGGTGGTGGCGGCCGATCAAGTCCGGGGAGTGGGAGGAATACTACCGGCGCCAGTACGCCACGAGGCTGGCCGGCTCGCGAGACGCCGGGTGACGCCCGCCGCAAGGCCGCGCTGATGCGAGTCGCAATAACCGGGGCGGGCGGGAGGCTTGGTACCGCCCTCCGCGAGGCTGTGGCACAGACCCATTCGGCCCCCGAGATCCTGGCCTGGGACATCCCCGAACACGATCTCGACGACCCCGGCTCGGCCGGGCGGCTGGTCGACCGGACGAGGCCGGACATCGTGGTCCACGCGGCGGCCTGGACCGACGTAGACGGCTGCGCTCGCGATCCCGCTCTGGCGTTGCGCCGGAACGGCACGGCGGCAGGTGAGATGGCACTAGCCTGCGCCACGTACGGGGCCGGGCTGGTGCTGATCTCCACCAACGAGGTCTTCGACGGCCTGCGCGCCGACGGCCAGCCCTACAGCCCAACCGATCCGCCGTCTCCCGCCAATCCCTACGGCGCGGCGAAGCTGGCCGGGGAGCAGGCTGCTCGCAGCGCCTTCGTCGCCAGCGACGACACCTTCGCTGCGGCGACGTCTTCCGGTGTCGGCCATCGCGACGCGGCGATTCCGGCCCTGGCGATCGTCAGAACGGCGTGGCTGTTCGGGCCGCCCGGCAACGACTTCCCGCACAAGATCCTCGCCGCCGCCGATCGAGCGCGAATGGAGAACAGGACACTGGATCTGGTCTCGGACGAGATTGGCTGCCCCACGTACACGAGGGACCTGGCGGCCGCGATCGCCAGCCTCATCGAGCTGGCCGTGATCCAGGGGCTCAACGCCATGGGCGGCATCCACCATGTCGTGAATGTCGGCCGAGCGTCACGGGCCGAATGGGCGCGCGAGGTGCTGCGATTGGCCGGAGTGACCGTACCCACGCGGGAGGTACCCCTGAGCACATGGCCGCGGCCCTCGACGCCGCCGCGATGGGGAGTGCTCGCGCCCACACCGCTTCCTGGCGGGCCCCTGCGCGACTGGCGGGCGGCCTTGGCGGAATACCTGGCTTCCTAGCCGCTACGCGCCGGAATCCCGAAGCTGATCGCCCCGCCCGCTGGGGCGGTTGGCCAAATCCGACATGTATGCCTATCATGGCCGCCTACCCGAAGCCACCGTCCGTTCAAGCAAGATGCAATCGGTGGGTTCGGCTACAGCAAGCCGGTCCGATCCGGACCGGCTCCCGGCCGACCTCGGCCGATGGGACCCCCATCGCCCGGGACCATGGCGCGATTGTCGCCTCGCCAGCCGACCCACAGTCTTGTGAGTAAAGCCGCAGCCCATCGAGCCCGCTCCGGCGGGTCGCCGTCCCGCGACGCCGCGATGGGCCCTCAGGGAGACAACGGGATGCGAAGACTCACCCTTGCGCTCGCCACCGGTCTGCTCGTGGCCAGCGCCAGTATCGTGGCCAAACCGAGCCTCGCCGTGGCGGCTTCCTACGAAGCCAAGGTCGTCATCGTCGTGGGCCAGACTCAGGGTGCCACCGCGAGATATCGCTCCGACGCCGACGGGACCGCTGCGGTCTTCGCCAAGTACACCTCCAACATCGTCAAGATCTACTCGCCTCAGGCGACTTGGAGTGCGGTCAAGGCCGCGGCTCAGGGCGCGAACATCCTCGTCTACATGGGTCATGGGAGCGGCTACCCGAATCCGTACCTCGGATACCTGCAGCCCAATGCCGACAACGGGTTGGGGCTCGACGGGCCCACGGCGGGCCAGACCTACTACTACGGCCAGAACTACATGGCCCAGCTGGGTCTGGCGCCCAACGCCGTGGTCATCCTGAACCACCTGTGCTATGCGTCCGGGAACAACGAAGCGGGTGCGGGCGACCCATCTGTGGACGTCGCCCACACGCGCATTGACGGGTATGCATCGGGCTTCATCCGCGGAGGAGCCAGGGCAGTCATCGCCGAGGGCCTGAACGACATCAGTTACTACGTCGACACCCTCTTCGCAGGTCACACGACTGCCGACGCCATGTGGAAGGGCTCGCCCACTTTCAACAACCAAGTCGTCAGCTGGCCAAGCACCCAAAACCCCGGCTTCACTTCGGAGAGCGATCCCAGCCTCGATCATCCGGCGTCGGACGGGGACGTCTACTACCGCTCGATGGTTTCGAACCAGGCCCTCTCGACGGATGCGGTGATCGGCGGCCAGGCCGCGCCGTTCGTGAGTCAGAGTGGTTCCTACTACCCACTCCCGCCCACCCGCGTTGTGGACACACGCCCGGGACATCAGGGTCCCGTGGGCTCGGTTACTGCAGGCGGCGGCTACAACTACCAGATTGCCGGCGTCGGCGGCGTCCCCGCGAACGCGGTGGGCATCACGGCCAACGTCACGGTCACGGGCCAGACAGCCGCCGGGTGGGTGTACCTGGGACCTTCCGTGGACAAGGCGCCCGCCTCATCGACGATCAACTTCCCGATGGGTGACAACCGGGCCAACGGAGTCACTGTTGCGCTCTCGCCGCAGGGCACGGTCGGGGTGTGGTACGGCGCCGGGAATGGCAACGTTACCAACCTCATCATCGATGTCACCGGCTACTTCCTGCCCGACACGGCGGGCGCCGGCTACGTTGCTTTCGGCCCACGGCGCGTACTCGATACACGTGCCAACGGCAGCATCGGCATCGGCGGCCCGTTCGTAAGCGGGCAGCACCGCGTCATTCAGATCGCCGGCGTCGCCGACCTTCCCGCTTCCGGGATCGTGGCCGTGACCGGCAACCTCACCGTCGTGCGGCCATCCGCGAGGGGCTACGTCACCCTCGGGCCGGACCCGACCGACGCGCCCGCCTCGTCCACGATCAACTTCCCGGCTCGGGACATCAGAGCCAACAACGTTGTCGTGCCGGTCAACGCCGACGGCACCCTCTCGGCGGTCTATGTCGCCGGGCCGGGCGCTACCGTCGATCTCGTGCTCGACATTTCCGGCTACTTCGTCGCGTCCGGCGGGGCCCTCTACAAGACCCTGGACCCGGCCCGGATCCTCGATTCGCGCACCGCTACGGGCGTCGCGAACCGCTTCTCCGCCGGCGCCGCTCAGCCGTTGCAGGTCTCTGGCCAGGGCGGCGTCCCCGCCGGAGCCGTCGCCGTCACCGCGAACCTGACGATCACGCGCCAGTCCTGCGGCGGGTTCGCGGCCCTCGGGCCAACGATCGATGCCTCGACCAACTTCTCCAACCTGAACTTCCCCGTGGGCGATACGCGCGCCAACGGCGTGACCGTGCCGCTCACCAAGGATGGCGGCCTGGACGTCATCTACGTGGCCCCCGCCGGATGCGCCGCGGACCTGATTCTCGACGTAACCGGCTACTACCTGAACCCAGCGTAGCGCTCACCGCACCGCACCCCACCCCATCACAGGGTTACCATGGGGTGAGTCGAAAGCGCGGTCGCCTTGTCGCGGAGTGGTTCAAACCGCGCCCAGGAGGGCGACCGCCGGGAACCGTAACTGGTGAGGTCCGGATGAATTACAACTCGACGTGCTCCCGGTCTACTGGATCCAGGCCGAGCCGGCCCGGAAGGCTCGGCTTCGCGGCGCTCTCGATCGCGCTCGGCGCGGCAATGGCGGTCAACCCGGCCGGCCCCGGCGCAAGGCCGGTTGCGGCACTCGAACCAGGGACCGCGTCGTCGGATCAGACGGCCACGTCGATCATGTACCAGCAGGCTCTCGAGCACGCGAACGACCCGAACACCTTCGTCGCGGGCGACGCCGTCAGCGTCCCGTACAGTCCGCGACACGGTGACACCACGTCCGTCGACGGCGGCCGGCCTGTCTCGCTCCCGGCTGGAACCGCCTCCGGCCGCTCGATGGAGGACAGCCCGCAGGGCTCGATCGCGGCAGAGTCCGACGTCGCTGCTCCGGTTGCGGCGCCGGCGCTGGCCGGATCGAAGGCTTCGGTCACGGCCCAGGCACAACCGGCGACATCGACCAACGTCCTTCGCCGCGAGGTCTATGGCTTCCTGCCGTACTGGGAATCGGTAGCCGGGCCCACGCTCAACTACGACATCCTCTCCACCGTCGCCTACTTCGGCGTGGGCACCGACGGTCTTGGCAACCTCCAGAAGCACGACGCCGACGGGACCACCTCAACCGGCTGGGCAGGATGGACGAGCTCGTGGATGACGAACGTCATCAACGCCGCGCACGCCCACGGTACTCGTGTCGCGCTGACCGTCGAGGAGTTCGCCTGGGATTCCGCCGGGGTCAATGAGCAGGTCCAGCTCCTCTCGAGCCCCGCCAACCGCCTCAACCTCGCTCAACAGATCGCGGCCGCCGTCAGCCAGCGCGGAGCTGACGGCGTGAACCTGGATTTCGAACCGATCGCCTCGACACAGGAGGGCGACTTCACCATCTTCGTTCGCACGCTTCGGGCTGAGCTCGACAAGATCAACCCCGGCTACGAGCTGACCTTCTGCGGCACCGGCGCCCCCGGCTATTACGACGTCGCGGGCCTGACGGCGCCCGGGGCCGCCGATGCGGTCTTCATCATGGGCTACGACTTCCGGACGGGCGCATCGGACTACGCCGGTTCCATCGACCCGCTCACCAGCCCCAAGCCGGTCTACGACCTGACCCAGGTCGTCAACATGTGGAAGGCGCGGACCTCGGTCTCAAAGATAATCATGGGCCTGCCCTACTACGGCATCGCCTGGTCGACGGCAAGCAACGCCCCGAACGCGACGGTCATCAGTTCGGCGTGCTCGCCGACATCGGTCTTCTTCGCCCAGGCGGCATCCTTGGCCGCGACCAACGGCCGCAACTACGACTCGATCGAGCAGTCCGCATGGACCTCGTACCAGCTCACCTGCGGCGGGGTTCAGACCTGGCGCGAGCTGTACTACGACGACGCCCAGTCCCTCAGCGCCAAGTACGACATGATCAACTACTGGAACCTGCGGGGCATGGGCATCTGGGCACTGGGGTACGACGCCGGCCACCCCGAGATTCCGAGTCTGGTCGCCTCCAAGTTCCTGACCGACAAGACACCGCCGGTCGTGGGCATCGTGAATCTCCCGGCAACCCAGACCAACGAAGGCTTCGCCATCGGCTGGACCGGGAGCGATGACTGGAACGGCATTGCCAGCTACGACGTCCAGGTCTCGACCGACGGCGGTCCATTCACCGACTGGCTGGTCGGCACCACCGAGACGAACGACAGCTTCCAGGGATCTTCCGGCCACAACTACTCGTTCCGCGTCAGGGCCACCGACGGCGTAGGCAACGTGGGTGCGTGGGACGTGACTTCGACATACACTTCGTCGCCTTCGTTCGCCGTCGGCGGTTTCGCCTCGGTAGCGGCCGCGTCGGTGAATGAGCGCGCGTCGCCGTCTGCCACGGACACCGTGGTTTCGACAGCGTCTAACGGGACCGTGCTGCAGATCATCGGCGGGCCGGTCACGGGCAGCGACGGGGTGACCTGGTACCAGGTCACCGGTCCCTTCGCCACCGTCAACGCCGTGGTGCCCCTGTTTCCGGGTCCATGGGTCGCGGTAACGGACGGGACGAACAACTGGGTCGTGCCGATCACGCCGCCCAACTCTACGGTGGTCGCAGCCGGAATCGCCGGCTACTCCGTCGGCGTGCCGGGGATGCAGCCTTCCGGTACCGGCATCGATCGCGGCAAGGTCTTCTCGCCCGACGGCGACGGAATCCGCGACACGCTGCCGATCTCCTGGACCGACACTCCGGCCTTCAACGACGTAACCCTGACGGTCTACCGCGACGACGACAGCGTCGCCGGCACGATCGACCTCGGGCCGCTCGGCTCCGGACCTCAGTCGTACGCCTGGAACGGCACTCTAGACGGCAAGACTCCCCTGCCCGACGCGCGTTACCTGATCCAGGTGACCGGTACCACGGCCGGTGGGTCCACCTACTTCGCTCCGTCGCGGGCGCCATCCGGGGTCTGGCAGATGGACGAGCTGGGCGCAGTAATCGACACCACGCCGAGCGGGACGTATTACCCGCTGGCTCCGGTGCGCGTCTTGGACACTCGGTCCGGGGTAGGCCTCAGCGGGCCCTTCAAGTCGGGTCAAACCCGGTCGATGAAGATCGCGGGCGCGACCGGCGGAGTGCCCGCCGGGGCAATCGCGATTACTGGCAATCTGACAGTTACCCAGGCGACTCTCGCCGGCTACGTGAGATTCGGATCTTCAGTGAGCGGCAGCGCCTCGACGATCAACTTCAAGGCCGGTGACAACCGAGCCAACGGCGTCACTCTGGGCCTTGCCGCGGACGGCAGTCTCAGTGGTTTCTACTTCACTTCGTCCGGTAAGGGCACGATCGCTCTCATCCTTGACATCACGGGCTACTTCATGAGGGACGGCAACGGGGCCACCTTCGTACCCGTCACGCCTACGCGTATCGTCGACACTCGCATCAAGAAGGGCGTCCTCGCAACACTCACCGCCAACATGATTGCCGGCTTCGGCGTCGCCGAGCAGGCCGGAGTGCCCGACAACGCCGTGGCCGTGACTGGCAACGCAACGGTGACCGGCCAGACCGGAGCCGGCTACATCGTCATCGCGCCGACGATCCCCTCGGCCAAGGCGCCGGGTTCCTCCACTCTCAACTTCCCCAAGGGTGACAACCGGGCCAACAACATCACCGTGCCGATATCTGGCGGGAACCTCCAGGTCGAGTACGTCGGCCCGGCCAGAACTACTGCCCATTTCGTCTTCGACGTGACGGGTTACTTTGTGCCAGGTCTCTCGGGCGCGACGTTTGTGCCTCTCGCACCCGGCCGAGTCGTGGATAGCCGGGTTGGGCAGGGCTTCCAGGGGCCCCTCAACACGGGCGCCACCGCCCCGTTCGCGGTGGCTGGGCAGGTCTCCGTTCACCCGATCGCAGTCGCGGTCGTGGGCAATCTCACCGTCACGAGCCAGACCTCGCAGGGTTGGCTGGCGGCGGCACCGGGACCCGAGACCTCGACTTCGACGCTCAACTTCCCGGTCGGCGACAACCGCGCCAACGGCTTCGTGAGCCTCCTCGGGCCCAGCGGCACGTTGGCGGTGACGTTCGGAGGCAGCAAGGGATCGAAATCGCACTTCGTCGTCGACATACTCGGCTACTACCGCTGACGGTGGCCTTCGTGGCCGGCGGCTTCGAGGGCCAGGCCTGCGGAAGCGCTCGTGGCGGACAGCCCGAAGGCCCGGTGCGAACCCGATCGATAGACTGCCCGATATGCCACTAATTGCTCCGCCTGCGCCGGCGGCGTTCGCCGGTCGACCGACGCGAGGCGTTCGAATAGTCATCGACCTGCGCCCCCTTCAGCAGCCCGATCGTGCCCCGGTGACGGCGGCATACCTGGACAACCTGCTGGCGGCATTCGACTCCGAGCCGCTGGCGGGCGAAGAGTTAGTCGCTCTAATGCAGGCCGGATTGCCGGACCCAACCGCCGGGCTTCAGCGTCTGCCGGTCGCCGCACGGAGATGGCTTCCACCCACCCGGCTCCTTCGCGCCGCCTCGCTGACAGTGGACCCGTTCCTGCTTCGAGGGGCTTCCGTGGCCGCTGGCAGGGCGTCCGCCGGAGCCGTCTACCACCTCGCGGGCGCCAGCCTCCCGCTGGCATCGAGACTGCCCGTCGTGGCCACTCTGCTGGATCTGGCGCCGTGGGAACTGCCGCAGGCCTACCAGGGCGGGCCGGCGGCGCATCTCGGCGAGCGCCTCCGGGCGCGGCTGCTCCGCGACGCGAGCCTGATAGTCGGCAGCGAAGCCGTGGCTCGGAGCGCGGCGCGCCTGCTGCGCGCCCGGCCGGGCCGCATCCACGTCGTGCCTTTCGCGCCGAATCCAGCGGCGGCAGCCATCTGCGCGGGCCCGTATGCGGTCTCTGACGACCGCGGCTTCGCCGCCGGTATCGCGGGCACCATCGCCCTCGAGCGAGAGATCCTCGGTCTTCCGGATCGCTACCTCATCTTGCTTGGCCGGTACGATGCCCGGACGGACATCCCGACCCTCCTGGATGCGTTGGCGGCCCTGAACGAGCAGTCCCGACCCGCCATTCTCTCGACCGAGGCGCCGTGGCCGCCGGTTCTCCTCCTGGCCGGCGCCAGACCGGAGGATCGATCCTCGTTGATGCGGGCGGCGGGACGGCGCGGCCTCGACGGGCAACTCATCTACGCCGAGCCGCTCCCCGGAGAGCGCTTCGCGACCGTGGTTGCGGGAGCGCGGGCCGCCATCCGTTCCGCGGTCAGCGACGCCGTCGGGTCGCTCGCGATCGACGCCATAGCCTGCGGAACACCCGTGGTGGCCAGCGCCGTAGGAGCTCTGCCGGAGGCGATTGGGGGCGCCGGGATCCTGGTCGAGCCGCGCGACTCGGCCCACATGGCCCGCGCCATAGAAGCAGTGTGGTCGGACGACTCACTACACCTCCGGCTACGCAAGGCCGCGACGGTCGCGGCCCGTGAGTTGCCCACGTGGGTGGACGTCGCCTGGATGACTCGGGCGGTCTATGCGGCAGCGGCCGGCGTCGGGACGACAGCCGCGGAGGCACCGGCCCAGAACCCAGACGCGGCGGCGGGCCAAATCGGGCCGGGTCTCGCCGATCCGGGCGAGTCGCTGTAGGCTGGACTGCAACGGCCGCCATCGAGCCGGCCGCCTGCCCATCCGTCGAGGAGGGATGACCCGATGAACGACAAGCCGGGCGACCAGCCGGCCGAGAAACCGAAGGCAGCGCCCCGAGCGAGGCGCTCGTCAACCCCCCCAGCTGCGGCGGCCGTGGAGCCGGTAGGTGCATCGATGCCCGCCCCGATTCCGTCGGTGACTGCTCCAGAGGCGGCTGCGTCCTCCGCGTCGCATTCGAGCGCGCCGATCCGCGCAACCACGGTCAACGTCAACCGCGGTGGCGTGGGCGAGGTCGAGGCCGTTACGATCAACGTCCACCAGGGCGGAATCGGCGCCGCATCCGCCGAGGACATCACCGTCACCCAGGGCGGAATCGGACGGGCTCGTGCCGACGACATAGCCATCCGGCTGGGAGGCGCGGGAGTCGCCCACGGGGACCGCGTGTCGGTCGAGCTCGGGAGCATTGGTCTTGCCGTGGGTGGCAGCGTCTCACTGACCCAGGGCTATGCCCGAAGCGTCCTGGCGCGAGAGGTCAGGATCAACCAAGGCGGAGCGCAGTCGATCGTCGCCGAGAAGGTTGTGTTCGAAAAGCAGGGCGGGGCCTTCATCCTGCTGGCCCGGAGGGTGGAGGGCGACGTTCGGACTGTCCTCGACTGGCGCGGAGCGCTCGCCCTGGGCGCTGTTGTAGCCCTGGGATTCGCCCTGGTGGGGCGCCGCAAGCACACCTAGAGCCTTGAGCCGCCGCACCCGAGCTTCAGCCGTCAGCGGCTTGGGCGACCGTGGCTGCGGTTCGGGAGGAGGCCGTCCGGTATACTCAATCGCTCGGTGGAGCGGCGTCTCGAGAGACCCTCGGCCGATCTCCGATCCGTCGCAGGAGCTGTCAGTGATCGACCCCACGGCTCGGGTGCACCCGTCCGCCGACATCGAGAAGGACGTATCGGTCGGACCAAGGACGAGCGTCTGGCACCGAGCGGTCCTCCGGAATGGAGCCACCTTAGGGGCGGAATGCGTGATCGGTCGAGACGCATTCATCGATGAGGGCGTCCGGCTCGGCGATCGTGTCAAAGTCCAGAACGGAGCTCTCGTCTACCACGGTGTGACCGTCGGCAACGGCGTCTTCATCGGCCCAGGCGCCATCATGACGAACGACCGCTATCCCAGAGCGATAACCGCCACCGGCGACCTGGCCCGCGCGGACGATTGGACCGTCAGCCCGATCCAGCTCCTGGATGGCTGTTCGATCGGCGCTGGAGCCGTCATCGTGGCCGGGACGACGGTCGGGCATTTCGCTACCGTCGGCGCTGGGGCTGTAGTCACCCGCGATGTCCCCGACTTCGCGCTCGTAGCCGGCAATCCGGCTCGGCGCCTGGGCTGGGTGTGCGCCTGCGGCGCCCGCCTCAACGACGAGATGGGCCGGCCGGCGTCCCCCAACCCGGTCCCGGATGCCTCTCTCGGCTGCGCGAGCTGCGGCCGAAGATACGCTTTCGATCCACAAACGGGCGCGCTCGAGGAGCGGCGCGCCGCGAACCTAGGAGACGCATGATGATCCCTCCCGCCCGTCCCGATCTAGGCCCTGAGGAGGAAGCGGCCGTCGTCGAAGTCCTCCGCAGCGGCATGATCGCCGGCGGCCGCAAGGTCGCCGAGTTCGAGGCACGATGGGCGGAGTTCTGCGGCGCGAAGCACGCGCTGGCCATGTCGAACGGCACGACGGCACTGATGTCGATCTTCGCCGGACTGGCTCTGGGGCCGGGCGATGAGGTGATCACCGTCGCTCACACGTTCAACGCCACGGTCAGTTCGATCCTCTACACCGGCGCCTCCCCGGTCTTTGTCGACATCGAGCCGGATACGTACCTGATGGACGCCGGCCGCATCGAGGCCGCGATCACCCCTCGCACGCGAGCAGTCTGCCCGGTCAGCCTCTTCGGCGTCGTGGCGGACATGGATGCCATCCAGGCGATCGCCGACAGGCACGGTCTCGCGGTGGTCGAAGACGCCTGCCAGGCCCATGGGGCGATGTATCGGGGGCGACGTGCGGGCAGCTTCGGCTACGCCGCATTCAGCCTCTACGGCACCAAGAACATGACTACCGGCGAGGGCGGCTTCGTCAACACCAACGACGACCGCCTGGCCGAGTGGATCAAGTTGTACCGCAACCAGGGCATGGCGCAGCGATACCACCACGACATTCTGGGCTACAACTTCCGCATGACCGACATCGCCGCGGCCATCGGCCTGGTCCAGCTCGACAAGCTCGAGCGGAACACGGCCCGTCGCCAGGCTATCGCGAAACGGTACGAGGACGCCTTCGCGGACCTGCCGGTCAAGCTGCCCGTGTGCCCCGAGGGTCGGACGCACGTGTACCACCAGTACACCATCTCGGTCGGCCCGGATCGTGACACGATCGTCGATGAGATGAGGGAAGCCGGCGTCATGTGCGGCGTCTACTACCCGATCCCATGCCACAAGGCGCCGTACGTGCTGGAGCTGGGCATCGAGGCGGATCTGCCCGTTACCGATGCCGCGGCGGCGACGAGCATGTCGCTGCCGATGTACCCCGGTCTGACCGAAGCGGAGCAGGATCAGGTCATCGCATCCCTCCGGGCTTCGGTCGGGCGTCACGCGGTCGTGGCGGCCGAGCCTCGATCGTGAGCCCGCCCCTGCGGCTCGGCCTGGTTGGTCTGGGCTCGATGGGCCGCAACCACCTGCGGGTGATCTCGAGCCACCCGGACACGGTTCTGGCGGCGGTTGCGGACCCCGCGGCGGAGGCGCTCGAAGCCGCGACCTCGCAGACCGGCGCCCAGGGCTTCGAAGACCCCCTCGCCATGATCCAGCGGGCCGAACTCGACGGTGTCGTCATCGCCGCTCCGACTACGAACCACACGGCCCTGGCGCTCGCGGCCATCGAGCGAGGGCTGCCGGTGCTCGTCGAGAAGCCGCTCGCCGCAACGGTCGAGGAGGCCTTGGCAATTGTCGCCGCCGCCCGCGCGCGCGGCGTCCGCATTCAGGTTGGCCACGTCGAGCGGTACAACCCCGCGGTCCTGGAGATGGGCCGGCTCCTGCGGGCCGGCTGGCTCTCCACGATCTACGCCATCTCCAGCCGGCGCGCCGGCCCATTCCCGGCCCGCATCCGCGACGTGGGCGTGACGGTGGACCTTGGCACGCACGACGTGGACATGCTTTCCTGGATCGCCGGCGAGCGGCCGACGCGCGTGTACGCGGAAACCGCCCAGCGCATCCACGCCACACATGAGGACCTCACGTACGGCCTCCTCCACTTTCCTTCCGGCGCGACCGGCTTCCTCGACGTGGACTGGCTCACTCCAGCCAAGCGCCGCAGCCTCACCGCGGTCGGCGAGGAGGGTATGTTCGAGCTCGACTATCTGACCCAGAAACTGACCTTCACCCGCTCCAACGTCGAGCGGCCGCAGATGATCTCCGGCTACGCTACGACCTTCAGCGGCGACGTGGCCGAGATTCCCGTGGTCAGCATCGAGCCGCTCCGCGCCGAGATGGACGAGTTCGTGCGGGTCCTGCGCACGGGCGACCGTCCGTACGTGGACGGCGAGGACGGCCTTTGGGCCGTGGCCATTGCCAACGCTCTCCTGACGTCCGCGGCCGAACGGCGGCCGATCGACCTGTCGGACCTACCTTCGAGGCTCAGCGCCTGATGACCATCGTCTCCAGCCCCTCGCGTGTCCCGAGCTTCCTTGGCGGCACGATCACCCCACCGGTCAATGCGTGTGCCCACGGCAAGCCCCGCTCGGCTTCGCCCTGGATGGGTGAACCGGGCACGGTCGGGCGGGCCGTGGTCGTCGGCGCGGGCAAGATGGGTCTGCCCCTGGCGGTTCAGTTCGCCCGCCACGGCTGGGACGTCACGGCCGTCGACGTGAACCCGGACGTGGTCGCGGCGGTCAACGCCGGCCACTCACACGTAACAGAGGAACCTGGCCTGGCCGAGGGAGTCGCGGAAGTCCACGCCGCGGGTCGCCTGCGCGCCACCACGGACGCAGCCGCGGCCGCTCGCGCGGCAGATGTCGCGGTGCTGATCGTGCCAGTCATGCTCGACGACGCCCACCAGCCGGATTACCGCTACATGGATTCGGCCGTGGAGTCGATCTCGGGCGGCGTCCATGCCGGGCTGACGGTCATCTTCGAAACCACTCTCCCCGTCGGCGACACCCGCGGCCGCTTCCTGCCCCGGCTCGAAGCCGCCGCCGGCTTGCACGGCGACGAGGATCTGTTCGTTGCCTTCTCGCCGGAGCGGCTCTATTCGGGCGCGGTCTTCGCCAACCTGGCCACGTACCCCAAGCTCGTCGGCGGCATCGGCCCCGAATCCACGCGCCGAGCCGCCGTCTTCTACGACTCCGTCCTGGACGCCGAGATCGTGGCTATGAGCTGCGCCGAGGCCGCCGAGTTCAGCAAGCTCGCAGACACGACCTATCGCGACGTGAACATCGCCCTGGCCAACGAGTTCGCCCGGGTCGCGGACCGCGTCGGTGTCGACGTCCAGGAAGTCATCGCCGCAGCGAACAGCCAGCCCTACTCGCACATCCACCAACCTGGCATCGGCGTCGGCGGACACTGCATCCCGGTCTACCCGCATCTTCTACTGAGCCGCGCCCCGGATCTCGAGGTCGTGGCCACGGCCCGCCGCACCAACGACGCCCAGGTCGGCAACGCCATCAAGTCGCTCGAGACCCAGCTCGGCGGGCTGGACGACGCCCCCATCCTGGTGCTCGGCCTGACCTACCGCGAGAACGTCAAAGAGCTGGCATATTCGCGCGCCCTGCCGCTGATCGACCGGCTCGGGTTCCACGGCGCCGAGGTCTGGGCCTACGACCCGCTCCTCTCGGACGAGGAAGTGGAACGTAACTGCGCCAGACCATACCGCTGGGGCGATCCGGGTCCGTTCCGGGCCATCGTCACCCAGACCGGCGACAAGCTCTGGCGGGCGATGGACTTCTCGCTCTTCCCGCAACTCGAGGTGCTCTACGACGGGCGCAACAGCCTGCGCGAGGTCGAGCTGCCGGCGGCAGTGCGCTATGTCGGTATCGGGGTTCAGGCGGCCACGCGGCGTCGAGCCGCCGCTCCCCGGTAGCCGGTACGTACGGTGCGACTCGTCAGCGTCGTCGGCACGCGACCGCAGCTGATCAAGGCCGCCGCCCTGCAGCCGCTGCTGCGCCGCGAACACGAGGAGATCTTCGTCGACACTGGCCAGCACTACGACGACGCAATGGCCGGCGACTTCTTCGTCGAGCTCGGTCTTGAGCCACCTGACCACTCGCTGGGAGTCGGCGGCGGCGGACACGGCGACCAGACTGGCCGGATGCTGATGGCTCTCGAACCGCTGCTGACTGCCTCCGCCCCGGACGCCGTGGTGGTCTACGGCGACACTAATTCCACCCTCGCCGGCGCGCTGGCGGCAGCGAAGCTCGGAATTCCTGTGGCTCACATCGAGGCGGGCCTGCGCAGTTTCGACAGCCACATGCCCGAAGAGATCAACCGCGTGGTGGCGGACCATCTATCTACCTGGCTCTTCGCCCCAACACCGACGGCCGTAGCCAACCTCGCGGCCGAGGGCATATCCCATGGCGTCCACGAGGTCGGCGACCTGATGCAGGACCTGGCGGCGCGGATCTCGGTCGAGGTGCGCCGGCCCTCCGCGCTCGCGGCGATCGCGTCGCGCCTGGACCTGCCGATCGTCACCGGCGGATATTTGTACGCCACCGTCCACCGCGCCGAGAACCGGAGCCCCGAGGCACTGGCGGCATGGACGGCCCTCTTCGAAGCCGTCGCCACGACCGGCCGGCCGATCGTCCTCGCGCTCCATCCCGGCACGCGAGTTGCGCTCGAGGCCGCCCGCGTCGAGCTTCCGGCCGGTGTGATCGCCATCGAGCCGCAGGGATATCGGACTTCGCTTGCGCTGCAGCTGCATGCGGCTGCGGTCCTGACCGACTCCGGCGGCATCCAGCGCGAGTCGGCCTGGCTCGGAGTCCCCTGCCTGGTCCTGCGCGACAGGACGGAGTGGGTCGAAACGGTCGGAGGGCCAGGCAGCTCGGCGGTGTTGGTCGGCCTGGACACCGCGCTGGCGTTGCGCGAGCTCCGCAGCCGCGCGCCGGAGGCCCGCTCGGCGGCTCAGGCGACCGACCGCGCGGAGAGCCTCCACCTGGCGGGTTCCGGCGCCGCCGAGCGCATCTCGTCGACGCTCAGATCCGCGACGCAGCACTCGGGGTCGCCGGCATGACTGCGCGTCAGAAGCGCCCGATTCTGATGGTCGTGCACTCCTACTACGAAGAGGACCCTCGCGTTCGCCGCGAGGCGGAGTCGCTCGTGGCCGCCGGCTGGGATGTCGACGTCATCGGGCTTCAGCGCCCCGGCGAGACCATGACCGCGACCGTCGCCGGCGTGAACGTCCGCCGCCTGCCGGTGCGCCGCCACCAGGGCGCGGGCCTGCCGGTGTACCTGGCCGAGTACGGGGCGTTCCTCGTGCGGGCAATGCTCGCCGCGGCACGGGCTCAGCGGCGTCGCCGCTACGGCATGGTCCAGGTTCACACGCTACCCGACTACCTGGTCTTCGCGGCCCTGCCGCTCAAGCTCGTCGGCGTGCCGGTACTGTTGGACCTTCATGAGGCCATGCCGGAGTTCTTCCGCGGCCGCTTTCCCAAGGCCGCCAACCCGATCTCGTACAAGCTCCTGCTTCTCCAGGAACGGATGTCGATTGGCCTGGCGGACGAGCTTTTGACCGTCAACGAGCCCCTCGCAGAACGCCTGCGCAAGCGCGGCGCAGACCCGGACCGCCTGACCGTGGTGATGAACAGCCCGGACCTGCGGCTCTTCTCGCCGGCCGCGCATGCGCAGCGCGAGTTCATGGCCGACGGAGTGCTGCGCCTCGTGTACGCGGGCGCGATCACGCCCACATACGAGCTGGATGTCGTCCTTCGCGCGGTGGCCGAGATGCGGCGCGAGCGACCGTCGCTGAAGGTTTCGGCAACACTCTATGGACGTGGCGACGCGGAAGGTCCGCTCAAAGACCTGGCTCGGGAGTTGGGCATCGCAGAGTGTCTGGAGATGCCTGGCCGAATCCCGATCGATGACGTAGCCGCCGCCATCGCCGGGGCTGACATTGGCATCGCCGCCACCAGGCTGGACGCCTACTCGGAGGTGAGCCTCTCCACGAAGGTCCTCGAGTACGGCGCGATGGAGAAGCCGGTCGTGGCGACTCGGCTGCCCACGGTCGAACTGTATTTCGGCCAGGACACTCTCTCGCTCTATGAACCGGGAGATCCGGCATCTCTGGCGAAGGCGATCCTGCACATCGTCGACGACCCCGCCGACCGCAAGGACCGCGTGGCGCGGACTGCGGCTCGGGTCGCGGAACTCGGCTGGGGCCACCAGGCGGTGGCTTATCACGCGGTGGTGAGCAGGCTTGCCGAGCGTCGCAGCCGCAAACTGACTGGGCCGGTAGCGGTCGATTGACGCCCCAGCGCTCTCCACGACGGATCAGGCGTTGGGCCGGCGCCATTCCGCGCGGCTCGCAGGTAACGCCGCCCGCCGGTACGGCAGCGGAATGCGGTAGCATACGGCCTCGTCACCCCGGTGTGCTGTGCCGGGACTCAGTTCGAACCAGGACGCCCAGATGACCTTTCGGACCCCTGCCACGAAGCCCACCCGCCGTCGGAAGCGCCAGTCCGACGTTCGGCGCTCCGTGTTGTTCAACATCGCCTTCAGCGTTGCCACTGTGGCGGCCGTGGCGCTTCTCGGAGGCGTGCTGTTTGCCAACTGGTACTCCGACCACGGCGCTCCCATCGGTTCGGTAAACGGCGTCGCTATCAGCAAGGACGCGGTCCGGGATCGGGCCGCGGTCAACCTCGCGCGCTACCAGCGCCAGGTGGACTACTACGGGACTATGCGCAACCTGGGTCAGATCACCACAACGGACTACTCCGGTGTCACCAGCCCCATCACCAGCTCAGAGGACCCCTCCTCGCTGTATTCGGAGGCGCTGACCCAGCTGACAGAGGATCTGACTCTGCAGCAATACGCCAGCCAGCAAGGCATTTCCGTCAGCGATGCGGACGTCGACGCCCAGATCGTGAAGGACTCCACCATTCCGGAGATGCGCTACGTCAAGGTCATAGCCGTCTCGCCCGCCTCAACGTTGCCGTCCTCGGTGCCCACGGCCGCGCAGGTGACGGCGGCCCAGACCACGGCCCAGGGATACCTGGACTCAATCAAGTCCGGGGCCAAGAAATGGGACGACGTCGCCAAGGTGGCGACCGCCAATCTCCCCTTCGGAACCAGTGGCATGGGCGAGCTCGGGCTGATGTCGCGTGACCAATCGAACCTCGAGCAGACCCTGACCGACGCCATCTTCGGCCTCGCCAAGGCGAACGATATGACCACTGTCATAAAGGGCGAGGACGGAGTCTTCCGCTTTGCCACGGTCACAGAGATAGTCGCCACCTCGGTCGACAACGGCTGGAAGGACGCCGTCGACTCGGCCTCCAGCTCAGACGGATACCGCAGCTTCGCTCGGGCGGAGGCACTCAAGGCGGCCGTCAAGACAGCCGTCGAGAGCAAGCTCGTGACCGGGTCCTCGACCAGCCGCCACGTCTCTGAGATTTACATCGCGAGCGGCTTTGGCCAGGCCGGCGACGGCGACGAGATCAAGACCAAGATGATGGTCTTCGCCCCCAGCCACCAGCCGTCGGGGGCTTCGGCCCTGGACCCAACTACGGATCAAACCTGGGCCGACGCCAAGACACGGGCTGACGCTGCGTACGCCGCGCTGCAGAAGGATCCGACCCAGTTCGCCACCCTGGCGTCCGATACCACGAACAACGACGACACGAACGCCTCCAGCGTGCCCGGCGGCGACTACCCCTGGCTGCCCAGCTCATTCTTCAGCGGAGACCCGAGCAGTGGAGCAGGGCTCGGTATGACGAACGTCGCCACGGCCATCTTCGCTCCAGATCTCAAGGTCGGCGTCATGGCCCCCATCCTGGAGCCCACGATGGGCTATGTGGTCGTGGACTTCCTCGGCAGGCGGCCATCCGCCGCGCAGCGCATCGCCGATGCCCAGATCGCGCTGAACACGGGATCCGGCTTCAGCGACGTCGCCGCAAGGTACTCGGAAGGACCCGAGGCCGGGAGCGGCGGCGACCTGGGTTGGGTCGCCCGATACCAGTACTCATCGGATCTCGAGGACGCCATATTCCAGGCCCCCATCGGCGGCCTGAGCCGGATGGTTCAATCCGGCGGCGGATACTACCTGTTCAAGGTGACTGAGGAGGCGACCAGGGTCCCTGACGCCACCCAACAGGCGGCTCTGAAGAAGGCCGCGTTCAACACCTGGCTGTCCAATCTGACCGGCGCCGCCAACGTCTGGACGGATTCGGCAGGCCTGACGGCCATCACCCCGGCCTCGCCCTCGCCTTAGCCTGAGCAGGCAAACGTGCTCGACGCGCTCGTCGCCGAAGCCCGCATTCGATGGGGGCTCGATGCCTCCGCCGGCCTGCAGGTCGTCTCTCCACGCCACCTGAGCGCCTTTCCGATCGAACCCTCGCGTCCGTTGCTGGTCGTGCCGCCGAGCGTTCTTCGTGCGGCCGAGCCCCCTGCCGACGTCGTGGCTCCGCTCCCCGGACGCCACAGCCGTGCCGATCAAGGGGCACTGGCGGTCCTCGCGCGGCTCTACCCGGCCGATCATGTCGTCGGCCGGATCGGCGTGGCGGAGACCACCACCGTGGCCAATCTAACCGCGACCGATCTTGCGGGCGCCCTGTATCTGGCCGCCGCGTCGCCCGAGCTGACCCCGGCCAGCCCATGGACCCTGCCCTGGATCGCCGACCGGCTGCGCCGGCCCGACGGTTGCCCGTGGGACCGCGAGCAGACCCACGTCTCCCTCAAGAAGCATCTTCTCGAGGAGGCATACGAGGTCTACGACGCGATCGGCGACAGCGCCACCCCTGAGCTGGCCGGCGAACTCGGCGATCTGCTGCTGCAAATCGTGCTCCACGCCCAGCTGGCGGCCGAGGCGGGAGTCTTCGACATGACGGACGTCCAGGCGGAGATCGGCCGCAAGATCGTCCGCCGCCACCCCCACGTCTTCGGCGATGCTCGGGTTGAGACCGCCGGCGACGTCAACCGGCAGTGGGAGCAGATCAAGCGCGCCGAGCGCGAACAGGTGGCCGGGCAGTCGAGCGCAACGCCGGGAGCGGGCGGATCTGCCGTCGGACTCGCCGGCGCGGCCGAGGTCCGCAGCTCCCTCGACGGCATCTCTCGATCCATGCCGGCGCTGGCCGCCGCTCAGGAGATGCAAGAACGCGCCGCCCATCTCGGCTATGACTGGCCGGACATCGTCGGCGTCATCGACAAGGTGCACGAGGAGCTGGCCGAGCTAGCGGCGGCATCGTCACCGCAGGAGAAGCGCGAAGAGGTCGGCGACCTGCTGCTGGTCGTCACCAACCTGGCGCGCCGCAACGGCGTGGATGCGGAGGACGCCCTTCGCGCCGCCGCCGACAAGTTTCGCTCGCGCTTCCGTCGCGTCGAGCGTATGGCTCGCGAGCGCAACGTCCAGCTGCGCGATCTGGGACTGGCCGAGCTGGACGAGCTGTGGGATGCTGCCAAGGTCGAGGAGCGATCCGCCTCACGTGAACGATCGACGGTGGACGCTCCGACGGCCAACGGCAAGGAGGCCGGACGATGACGATCGGAGCTCAATCGCTCAAGCGCGCCGATGGGCGACTGCCGGACGACCTGCGTCCGCTTTCCTTGACTCTCGGCGTCCAGAAATGGGCGGAGGGCTCGTGCTTGATCAAACTGGGCGGCACCGAGGTCCTGTGCGCTGCGACGATCGAGGACAAAGTACCGCCGCATCTGCGCGGCAAGGGCACCGGCTGGGTCACGGCCGAATACAGCATGCTGCCACGCGCGACCAGCGAGCGAAGTGTCCGCGATGCAACCAGGGGCCAGATCGGCGGCCGGACATATGAGATCCAGCGCCTCGTCGGCCGGTCGCTGCGCGGGATCGTGGACATGGCCAAGCTGGGCGAACGAACCGTCACCGTGGACTGCGACGTGATAAATGCCGACGGTGGCACTCGAACGGCTTCGATCACCGGGGGCTGGGTGGCGCTGGCGGCGGCCCTGACCACGTACGGAATGGAACGCTGCCTGATCGGCCGGGTGGCCGCAGTCAGCGTCGGGATCGTGGGCGGCGTCACGTGCCTGGACTTGGACTACTCAGAAGACTCAAAGGCGGAGGTGGACTTCAACGTCGTCGCCACCGACGCAGGCCGGTACGTCGAGTTGCAGGGCACGGCAGAAGGTAAGCCGTTCGGGCGGGCGGACGTTGATCGTATGCTCGATCTGGCCGCCGGCGGCCTGGAGCGCCTGTTCGCCGCTCAGGCCGAGGCTGTGGCCTCGGTCAGGCGCTAGCTCGTAATCGCTCAGGTGACCGCCCAGGATCTCGCGGGTCCGACCGACCGTTCGCGCCTGCTCGTCGCGACACGGTCAGGTCACAAGCTTCGCGAGCTGCGCGAACTGCTGGGCCCGCTGCGAACTCAGCTGATCTCGCTCGATGACGCCGGCATCGCCGGCGACGCTATCGAGGACGGTTGGACCTTCGAAGCCAACGCTGCCAAGAAGGCCCGCTTCTTCGCCGTCCTGTCGGGCCTGCCCACTCTGGCCGACGATTCGGGTCTCGAGGTGGAAGCGTTGAACGGAGGCCCCGGCGTGCGAACGCGGCGCTACGCCGGAGAGAACGCCACGGACGAGGACAACAACGCCAAGCTGCTGCGCGAACTGGCAGGTCTCCGACCTGAGCGCCGGACGGCTCGCTACCGGTGTGCGCTGGCGCTGGCACTCCCCGAGGCAACGGGGCCACGGGGCGGAATCCCGGTTCGCGTCTCGCACGGCACGTTGACCGGGAGGATCGCCCGTGAGCCGCAAGGTGACGGCGGCTTCGGCTACGACCCGATCTTCGAGCCCGCTTCGGAACCGGTCGGCGGCAGGACCCTGGGCCTCTGGACCGCAGAAGCCAAGAACCGCATCTCGCACCGGGGCCAGGCGTCACGCCGCATGCGCGCCATCCTGGTCAAGCTCGGGTTCTAGCTCCGGCGCGGAGTGCGGGGGGGGCGGTCGTGGCTGCACCTTGCGTCGATACCCGCCCGTGTGCAAGGTTCTCAGGCCGGTGTCACCGCCGAAGGGCCCGGACGACGGCCGAGGCTATACCCGAACGGCGGTCACGAGCGAAACCATCTGGCAGGCGAAGCTGGAGCCGCACAGGAATCGCTCCTCGAAGCCTGCCGGCGTCGCGATGACGACGCGCCAGAGTTCCGGGTACTCGCGATGGCACATCTGGCACACCTTTCCCCGACGGCCAGTTTGCGGAGTGCCAAGCGGCACCTCATCTGGAGACGGCCAGGCCGTGGGCGATCCAGCTTCGGCGATCCGCTCAGGGATGCGGTCGGCAACCGGCTCGACCGCGGGCTCCGGCTCGACCGCCAGTTCGGGCTCGGCGACCGGCTCGACCGCGGGCTCGGGCTCGGCGACCGGCTCGGCGACCGGCTCGACCGCCAGTTCGGGCTCGGCGATCCGCTCGACCGTGGGCTCCGGCTCGACCGTGGGCTCCGGCTCGACCGTGGGCTCCGGCTCGACCGTGGGCTCCGGCTCGACCGCTAGTTCGGGCTCGGCGACCGGCTCGACCGCGGGCTCCGGCTCGGCGACCGCTTTCGGTGGCTCGACCCATAGGGGCGCCTTTCCGGCCCTGGTTCGGTAGTCGAACTTGCACTTGGGGCAGATTCTCAGGACCACGTCCCTGGCCAGATCGGCGCAATTGGGACAGAACGTCACGACCCGCTCGTCCGCCTCCATACCCTGGCAGCGCGAACAAACGTACGCGGGGTCCAGCTTCTTGAGCTTGAACACCTGCCCCAGGACGAAGGTGGGCGAGATCCCGCCTTTGGTGATCGTGGCGCCGACCCCGGCAACGATGTCCCCGATCTTCTCGTTACGAGAGGCGATCTTCTCGTATTCGGGATTCGTGATCTTCTCAAGCCGGCAGCTGCGGCAGATGTGGAGCTGCCGGAGAGGCAATGCGGATCGTATTTCGGCCTGCTGATTCAGGAACTCGAAGACTGGACGCTGCGCGGCCGAGACCTCGAACTGGGCGGCCTGGCCGCCGGCCGCAGTTAGCCCGGTCTCCACTGCCGCCGCGAATGTCTCCACGTCTCGAGTGAGGTTGGGCGGCATCGATTCCGGATGGGACGCGATCATGACGGCGATGCCCAGGCGCGCCTGCGTCTCGGCGAGAGTCAAGGCCGCCACCCCAGCACTCGAAGTGAAGGTGACCGAATCCACGCCCTTCCAAGCCGCGGGCGTCGTCTTGGCGGAGCGAGTCAGGGTCCGGCCAGCCACCCCGACCGCACCCCCCACCGCCTTCGTCGTGAAAGTGTTGGCCTTCTCCAGAACACCGACGTCCCCGGAGCGGCTCCAGAAGCTAGGCTCGGCGAACGACCCGGCCGCGGCCCCGTCCAAACCGGCCAGCTCGTGGTCCACCAGGATCCGCACCTCGTCGAAGATCTCGCGGAACTGGCGGTTCATGCCAAAGGTCTTGCCGAAGCTCTTGACGTTGTCCGCCAGGTGAGCAACGACGGTGCAGCTCGATTGGCCGGCCGTGATCTCGAAGACGGCCAGCACGGGCATCTGTTTCTTCATCATGAGCGAGTAGCCCAGCATCCCGCCACGCTTGGCCTCCAGCCTCGTGAGCTGGTCGACGGTGATCTGGAAGCCCAGCTCCCGCAACGCGGCACTGATAGCGTGCCGGACCTCGAAGGTCGAGGCCGAGAGCTGGCGCTCGAAATCGAGCCCGCAGGTCGCCGCCATCAGTCAGAACTGGAGTCCACCGACCCGGCGTCGGACGAGCCGGCGTCGTAGCCTGTCGCGTCAGCGGCGGACGAGAGGTCGTTCGATGCCGTATCCATGTAGTCCGCCCCTATCCCCAGGTCCGTTTGGGCTCCGCCGGCGACATCCGCGGCTATGTCAGACGCGGTTCCGGCGGCGTCCAGCTCTTGCTGGGCTGCGTCCGGGTTCCCGAAGGCAGCCCACTGCCGCGCAGACTCGACATCGCCGGCAGCTTCGTCCTGCCAGCTGGCCGCGTTCGCCAGGTCGCCCTCGCTCCATTGCTGCCAGCTGCCCGCTTCGGTAAGGTCGTACTGAGACGACGCCACGTCGTCGGCCGCGGCGTCGGGCAGGATGGAGGTGTCGATCGATTCCAGTGCCGGCTGAGTGGCGGCCACGGCGTCGCCCATGTCGTCGGCCGCTTGCGCGAGTTGCCCGGGGTCGCTGCCCGCGTCGGCCACGTAGTCGCCCCAGTCTCCGTCAGACATGTCATCGACTCCAGGAGGGCCCGGGAGCTCGGCGCCCCGCGCGAGGCCACCGCGAAATCGTAGCGGCACGGGGCCATCCCAACCAGTAGCTGAATGGGCTCGATCCACCGCCGTATCATTGGCTGCGCTTCCCTGCGGGGCGACCGAACAGCTCGCGCGCAACCACGTAGTGCTCGAACAGAGGACTCGCGTGACGACCTTCTACCTGACCGTTATCCACCGGCTGGAGATGGTGCCCGAATACCTCCAGAAAGAGGCAGCGGAAGGCAAAGCCGAAGACCTGGGCCGGAGCGCCGTCATCAGCGAATCGCTGGACATATTCCGAACCCAGCAGCGCGTGGCCCACGACAACGGCATCCGGACGACGATCCAGATGACCTACGCAAGCCTCTTCAATGAGGATGCGGTGGCGCTCGCGAAGGCGGACCACGAGAAGTACCGCGACGAGATCGGTTCGACCTTCCTGGGCATCCAGTGCGAGCAGTTCAGAGAAAAGTTCCACTCCAAGGAGCTGGCGATCTGGCTCTTCTCCATGGCGGACAAGCGCGCCATCGTCGACGAGGTGTTCGGCAAGTTCCAGGAGGTTTTCGGCTTCCTGCCGACCTCCACCGGCTCGTACTACATGGACGCCGAGCTGGTCAACTACATCAAAGAGCGCTACCCGATGATCAAGACCGCAGTGGCGACGTGCTGGGAAGAGGGACCCAAGGCCTACCACAACGCCAACAACTCGTGGTACACGCTTCTGGACGGCGGCCCGTGGAACCCGTGGATTCCGTCCAGGCGCAACATCCACTGCCCCGCCTCGGACGAAGCGGACGACATCGGGATCGTCGCCATCCCGCACCTCTCGCGCGACCTGATGGCGGTCTTCGACGGCCCTGGCTCCTACTATGGAACTCACCCGCAGAACATCCTTAGGGGCATGGTCTACGAGGACCGCGAGATCCCCTACTTCATGAACATCGTGGACCAGTACCGGGCCATGGCGCGCCTCAACGGCGGCTATTCCTACAACATGATGTTCGTCGGGCCGGGCTGGATGAGCAAGAGCGGACGCTGGGAAGCGGACTATCCGTTCCTCCTCAAGAGTTACGAGGCCGGCATGGCCTATTACGGCCAGCTCAAGAAGGCCGGCCAGGCCGTCGACCTGACGATGAGCGAGTTCGCGGACGTGTTTCGGCAGGATCGGCCCTACACGCGTCCGGAAGTCTCGCTCTGGAAGGACATCCTCTACGGGTCCCAGCGCCAGCAGTTCTGGTTCGTCGACCCGTGGATGCGGTTCTGCCTTGACATGAACCAGGGCGGCGCAATGGTGGATCTGCGGCCCTACGCTGCCAAGCTGATCAGGCCCTGCGGCGTTGGCACGACGCATATCCAGGACGCCTCCTACCCGTATCTCATTCAGTCGCTTTATCGGGCCGGCTTCTTCACGCATTACGCGGGCGAAGGAGCGGTCAAGAGCGCACGGTTCGGCCACGCGGGCGAGGAAGTGGACCTCTGCGCCTGCCGCACCCAGGCCTCCTTCTCCGAGGAGGGCGACACGCGAGTCGTGACTCTCGATCCGGTCGAAATCGAATTCGAGAAGTTCACCATCGGCGTCCAGTCGATCTTCCGACTGGCCGAAGGCACCGGCGAAATCGAGATCATTCGAAAGGTCGTCAGCTCGACCGACCCGACGGCCGAAGTCGGCATCGACGAATACGTCACCGCCTGCTATGGCACGACCGAGTACCCCGAAGACCTGACCGGCGTTCGGCTGACGCTCGAGGGCGCGTCCCGGACCGAATCGATCGACTATGCCTACAAATGCAGGGAGGCTTCGGTCGGTGGCGTCAGATCGGCCGTGGCGGTCGTCCCCCAGGTCGACACGAAGCTCTCGATGCGATCGGACGCGGGCGACGCGGCAGGCTACTTCCGCGAGGGCATCGCGTTCTCGCCGATGTTCACGCTGGGGATCACCAAGACCGTCCGCGGGACTGGGGAGCTGCGCACATGGCTCAAGGTCGAAAAGGCAAGCTGAACTACCGCTGTCCGCGCTGTCTGATGCGCGAGATAGACATGGACATGCTCTTCGACGCGGGCAGGGGCGAGTACTACTGCCTGCGCTGCTCCTTCGTCGGCCCCGAATCCGAGGTCCAGCGCCTGAACGCTCAGTTCCGCGCCAAGTACGCCGACCGCTCGAAACGGATCACGGAGTTCTGACGGCTACCACCGGCCGACCGGCCCGAAGGCAGCCGCCCTGCCGGTTCAGCCGGCGCGTGGCTGCGGACCAGGGCAGGAGGCTCATGGCGGCAGTATGCCGCCTCCGGATCAGGACAGGCCGAGGCGGACGTCAGGAGACCGCAAGCCGTTCCGGATCGATCCGGTCGGCGGTCCGTCGCGCGTCTGTGTCTCGCCACGCAATATCGGGAATCCACCTCCCGCTACGACTTCGACCGCCCGGCAGACCCAGCCTACCCTTCGGGATAGGAATCAGGCTGGATCGTCGTCTGGTTGGGTGATGCGCCCTCTGCTTCCGGGCAGCTCCCGCGGCTTGCGGCAATCGCGACGATCCTCGACTCACGGGAGGAATGAACGGTGAGGAAGAACTGGGTTGCCCTTGCCTTCGTGGCAGGACTCGTCGCAGCGTGCACCGGATCGGCCGCAGGGGCGCCGGCTGCCGCGACGCAGGCCGCCGCTGCCACGCAGGCCGCTGCCACGCAGGCCGCTGCCACGCAAGCCGTGGCCGCCACACAGGCCGCCGCTGCCGCGACTCAAGCCGCTGCCACGCAAGCCGTGGCCGGCGCGTCTGCCACTACCGGCAGTCCGGCGGGCGGACCACCTAACACTCCGGTCGCATGCTCTCTGATCACTACCGCCGCCGCTCAGACAGCCCTGGGCGAGCCGGTCGCCGCGGGCACGAACCCCGGCATCGGAGAGAACACCTGCATCTTCTCCGGCCAACCTTCCTACGGCATCGACTTCGTCCAGCTCACGGTCATCAATCCGGTTGAGTTCACGCCCGCGCAGCAGTCGGTCGCCGGCTCGTTCACCGTAACCCCGGTCTCCGACATCGGCGACGCGGCCTACTACAAGAAGGTCGAGCTACCGAACAGCGGCGGTGAAAGCGATATCGATCTGGCGGTTCGTAAGGGTCAGACGACATTCACCGTTTCGATCATCCACCCCGGAGCGCCGGACGGCCCGATCATTGCCGCCGAGAAGACTCTCGCCCTGGCGGCTGTGAGTCTGATCTAGCCGAGCCGGTCGGCGCGAGGCGAAGATGCCGCCGCCAGCTGGCAGTGAGCGAGGCTAATTCGTGCCGGCCGCGTCGGACACCGTATCATTGGCGCGTCGGGGTGTGGCGCAGTCTGGCAGCGCGCATGCTTTGGGAGCATGAGGTCGCGGGTTCGAATCCCGCCGCCCCGACCATCCCGTAGTTCATGGAGCGCTGCTCGGCACGCCAATCGGCGGCACGGCCCCGCCCCAGCTAATAGACGGCGCAGCTAACGACGTGGCCGGCTACCGTGAGACGTTCCAGCTCGGCGCGGGACACGTTGGCCTCGGGCCGGGAGGCCGCGCGCTCCAGCAGGCGCTCGATACCCTGGGCGGCTTCCGGGGGCAGGTCCTGAGTGGCGACGAGCGCACAGTCGTCGACGTGCAGGTAGGCCGCGGATCCTCCCAGCAACGCGAACTCCGCCGGGGTCAGCTCGATGACGCTCGGACGGGGGCCCTGCTCGTAGGTCTCCCGATACAGGAAGTAGCGCTGATCCGCGGGCGCGGCCGCGGCGGCGGCGAGGTCGGCTCTGGCTACCTCCTCGACGGCCTGCTCCGCGGGCGTCAGGGCGGCCGTGCTCTCTTGGCATTCGTCGTCCGCGGCAGCCGGTGAGGTCGAACCGACGGCCAATGCGTCGTAGACGGCCACCTCGTCGCGGGGCGACTGGGCAGATTCCCGGACCGCGATCGCGGTGGAGCGCGTCAGGAAGGCGACTCGCTCGCTGCCCCACTCCTCGTCGATCGTGACCCGGACGTTGCAGCCAACCAGATCTTCCTGCCTATCGACATCGAGGATGGTCAGAAAGCTTTCGACATGCTCCTGCGCTATCTTCAAACTCGGATCGTTCAGCCCTGGGACGGAGTCGAGGCGAATGACCAGGGCCGCCGGGTCCTGCACGTCGGGGCCCACCGACTGCACCCTCGAATTCACCAAACGCACCGCCGGCGCTCCTCTCAAGTTGCCCGCAGGCTCCGGACCTGGGTAGGCAGTATCCGGTGAATCGATGGCATTGCAGGAATCGTCCCGGCGGGTGGGCTTCCAAGAAGAGACTTCGTACCGGCTCGTGCGCCGATCCCGAGAGCGGCACTCCGTCAGGCCCGGCGCTGCCACAGCTTCGCGATCGGTTCGCCGCGTTCGGCTATAGCTCCGATCTGCCGGACGCGTCCAGCCCGCGTCTCCGGCCGCTTCGCCTGGTGGACCCAGGCCAGGGCGCTCCTGCGGACCGAAGCGGAGCTTGAATCGAACCGCTCTCGAGCGCCGGGCCGCTCGGCGAGAGCAGCGGCCAGATCGTCGGGCACTATGAGCTCGTCGATGGCATCCATCGAAGCCCACGACCCGTTGGCACGGGCGAGTTCAACTGCCCGGCGGCCGGCCTCGGCCATGAGGCCTGCGGCTTGGAGCCGGGCCACTCGTTCTTTGTTCATTCGGGCCCATGCGCTCGTGGGTCGGCGCGGCGCGAACCACTGCATAGTCCGGTCGTCGTCGAGGCGGTTGATCACGCCGTCGATCCAGCCGAAGCACAGAGCTTCCTCTACGGCCTCGTCATAGGAAACCGTGGGACGGGCCGTGCGCTTCTTCCAGGTGACGAGCCAGACGCCCGAGTCCTGACCGTGATGCGCCTCGAGCCAGGCGCGCCAGTCGGCCCTGGAGTCGGGCTGGAAGCGGGATTCCCTCGTCATGCGGGCCAGTATCGTCCGCCGGTCGCGGAGATGCAGGCGTCGGCGTACCCAATCCCGCAGGGATCGCCCGCAGCGTGGAGGCTCGGCCGCTATCCTCACGGTGTGAGCGAGCTTACCTTCCCCGACGGGTTTCTCTGGGGTACGGCAACCGCGGCGCATCAAGTAGAGGGCGACAACACCAACAGCGATTGGTGGGCCTTCGAGCGGATGCCGGACACGCCCTGCAAAGAGCCGAGCGGATCCGCAATCGAGCACTATCGGCGATATGCGCGCGACATCGCGATGTTGGCCGGCCTGGGCTTCAACACCTACCGATTCTCGGTGGAATGGGCGCGAATCGAACCGGCTGAAGGCGAGTACGACCAGGCCCAGATGACCCACTACCGCCGGATGGTCGACCTTTGTCGCAAGAGCAAGCTCACGCCGATGGTGACCCTCAACCACTTCACGTTGCCCAAATGGCTTGCCGATCGGGGCGGCTGGCTGTCGCCCACCATCACGCGCCACTTCGAGCGCTTCACCCAGCATGTCGTCCAGGCGCTGGGCGATCGAGTGGAGTGGTACTGCACGCTGAACGAGCCGGGCATCGTGGCCTTCGGGGGCTATGGCGGCGGGCTTCCCTTCCCGCCCATGCTCAAGGGCGTGGAGAACTGGAAGTCGGCGACGGCCCACCTCGTGGAGGCCCACAAGGCCTCGAGGGCGGCCATCAAGCAGCTGCTCCCGAGCGCGAAGGTCGGCCTGACAAACTCGATGCAGGAATGGGAGGCCAACGCCGGAGGCACGCCGGTCATGAACTACGCCCGCGGTCTTATGGAGGACGCCTATCTCGAGGCCGCCGCGGACGACGAGTTCATCGGCATTCAGACGTACACGCGGGCCCGGCTCGATCTCCCTCGGGCCGCCGGAATCGCAGCCCGCTTCGGGCTCTCGATCCCCGCCATCGAGAAGATGCTCGTTGGGCGCATCACGGCATGGCAGCGAGAGTCCGGTTCCGGAATCGCCACTGCGCCGGGGGTTCGAACCACGCAGATGGGGTACGAGTACCGCCCCCAGGCCGTGGCGGCGACCGTCCGCCGCGCGGCCAGTCTGCTGCCCGGCAAACCGATCGTTGTGACCGAACACGGCATTGCCACAGACGACGACACGGAGCGCATCGAGTTCATCACCGCGGGGTTGCAATCCCTCCACGCCGCGATCGAGGACGGCATTCCCCTCAAGGGCTACGTCTACTGGAGCGCCTTCGACAACTTCGAGTGGTCGAGCGGCTACGCCATGAAGTTTGGGCTGATCGCCGTGAACCGAACCACTCAGGAGCGAACCATCAAGCCGTCGGGCCGCTTCCTGGGCGAGATTTCGCGAGCCAACCGCCTCAAGTTGCCGACGTAGACCGCACCCGCCGTCCGCCGGACCAGGTGGTCGCCCGACGCCCAGATAACGCAAGACCGGCGCAGCCCGCGCCGGTCTCGGCAAGCGGCTCGCGGCAGGGCTCGCCGTCCCTACCGCGTCGTGAGGCCCGCCCGAGTGTCACCGCTGAGGTTGCCCGCCCGAGCTCGGAACTGGAGGTTCGACGCGCAGCGCTCACGGTCGGCCGCCAACGGGAAGGTCCCGCTGCTTTCGCGATTGAGTCGCGCACCTCTGGCCGAAACCTGTGCCCGCATGCCGCCTCCCGCACCTGGAAACCGGGCGATGGAGCCACGCTACGCCTGGCCCAGAGCCGAATGCAATACCCGATCGAATGGGCCCTGATGGGAATGGCCTTCACGGCCGATGCCTAGTCTGAGCGTGTTCCGCCCACCGAGCCGGCCGCGCCCGATCTGGGCGCCAACGGCACGTCGTCGCCTCTCGGCAAGGAGCCGCCCGAACATCTGATGGACAAGGAATCGCCGCTCGCACGAGCACCCTCGCCCGCGGCCGACTGGGCCCTCGACGAGACCGTGACGTTCCTCAATCACGGTTCCTTTGGCGCGTGTCCGCGGGCGATCCTGGACGTCCAGCGGGGCTGGCGAGACAAGCTGGAAGCCCATCCGGTCCGCTTCCTGGGCCGCGAATTGGAGGACCTGCAGGATTGGGCTCGCTCGGAGATCGGAGCGTTCGTCGGAGCCGACGCCGACGACCTGGCGCTCGTCTCCAACGCCACGACGGCCGTGAACATAGTCCTGCGGTCCCTGCGCTTCGAGAAGGCGGACGAGCTGCTTGCCACCGACCACACCTACAACGCCATCCTGAGCGCCCTTCGGTTCCGCGCGGCCACGGACGGAGCAAGGGTCGTGGTGGCGCGAATCCCCTTGCCAATCTCCTCGCCGGACGCCGCTTTCAATGCGGTCATGGAGGCGGTTACTCCCCGAACGAAACTGGCGGTGCTGGACCATGCGACCAGCGTCTCGTCCTTGATCATGCCGGTGGAGCGGCTCATCCCCGCTCTGGCTGAGCGCGGTATAGACGTCCTGGTGGACGGCGCCCACGGGCCCGGAATGCTGCCCCTCCGGCTGACCGAGCTTGGCGCCGCCTACTACGCCGGCAACGGCCACAAGTGGATGTGCGCCCCGAAAGGTTCGGCCTTCCTGCACGTCCGACGCGACCGGCAGGCAACGATCAAGCCGCTCTCGATCTCTCACGGGGCGAACGACAACCGCAACGATCGCTCGCGCTTCCGCCTGGAGTTCGACTGGCAGGGCACGATCGATCCGAGCGCCTGGCTGACCTGGCCAGCGGCCATCGACGGCCTGGCCGAGATGTTCCCGGGCGGCTGGGCGGCGATCGTCGCCTTCAACCACCAACTGGCCGTCACCGCTGCCCAGATGCTGGCCCAGGCGCTCCATACGGCCGTCCAGGCACCGCCGGAAATGACCGGCTCGATGTCTACGATTCCGCTGCCCGGCGGTCCGTGGTCCCGGGTCGAAGCGACGCGCCGCAAGGATCTGATCGAAGCCGCGCTGCGTGCCCGCCGCTTCGAGGTGCCGCTGATGATGTGGCCCAGCCCGTGGCTCGTCGATTCGGGGGACCTGCCGGCCACGACCGAATTCTTCTTGCTGGTCCGGATCTCGGCCCATATCTACAACTACTTCGGCCAGTACGAGCGTTTGGCTTCGATCCTGAGCGGTTTTCCGGGCGCCGACCGCACCCAGGCCGGCCCGCCACCATCGACGGACTGAGCCGGCCCTAACGGCTGCGCAGGCCTCAGTGGCCGCCGAGCGGACCGGCCCCGTCGACCGGTGCGACTTCGTAGAGGCGCGCGACCAGGCCCGTCCGACGCGGGTATTCGGTGGCAACGGCTCGGGCCAGGGCGGACACGGCCCCATCTCGAACGAGGTTCACGGTGCAACCGCCGAACCCCGGCCCCGTCATTCGCGCCGCCACGACACCGGGCACGGACGTGGCGATCGTGACCATGGCGTCGAGCGCGGGCACGCTGGCCTCGAACTGCGTCCGAAGCGACTCGTGGGATGCGGCGAAGATGCGGCCCAGGGCATGGAGGTCGCCCAAGGCCAGCGCGACCGCGACGGCGCGGACCCTGAGGTTCTCGGTGATGACGTGCTCGGCGCGGCGCGCCAGCTTCTCTGGCAAGGCGTGGCGGTGTCTGCGCAGCGTGGCCAGGTCGACGTCCCGCAGCGACGCGATGCTGGGCTCCCGCTCGGCAAGCAGGGCTACCGCGCGGCCGCATTCGGCACGCCGCTCGGCGAGCGACGAACTGAGCCGGGCTCGCGGCACGCCGGCGTCGCAGATGACCACACGCAGGCCCTCGGGCATGGCGACGGTCCGGCTCTCCAGAGAGCGGCAGTCGAGCAGGATAGCTCGCCCTGCGCGGCCGGCGGCGCTGGCAAACTGATCCACGAGCCCGCACTCGGCGCCGACATACTCGCGTTCGGCGCGCTGCGCCAGGGCCGCGAGATGCGGGGCGGCGACCCGGCGCTCACCTGCGAGCAGGGCGACGGCCGAGGCGAGTTCGAGAGCAGCGGACGAGGCGAGGCCGACGCCGAGCGGGACGGTGGAGTCGACCACGCCGTCGAACCCGCCGATGGGCAGCCCGCCTTCACGCAGCGACCACGCGGTCCCGGCCACATAGTCGGTCCAGCGAGGGCCCGGCAGCCGTTCGGACGCCGCGTTCTCGAGCGCGATCCCGCCCCCGCTCCTGCCCGATCCCGCTTCGAGATCGTCGATCTGGAATGCGGCGACCTCAGCGGACTGGAGCGAGGCGATCCGCACCGACCGGTCGCGTCTCCGGCGCGTTGCGATCCAGGTATCTAGTTCGATCGCGATCGGAAGCACGAAACCGTCGTTGTAGTCTGTGTGGTCGCCCATGAGATTGACCCGGCCCGGAGCTCGCACGAAGGCAATTTCGTTCGAGTTCGATTCCGCGTCGTCGGGAAAAGTCGCGCGCAGCGCGGCCTCCAGACGACGCCGCCGGTCGGCGTCGCGCGCGGCTACGAGGGCCAGGATGTCTCCCACCGCTAAATGCTAGCGCCGCCCGAAGCCATTGATGAGCGGCAGGACTAAGATGGCCCGGGACGCTGCCGAAGATGTCCGTGGCAGCAGTGGGTTGAGATGCCATCCGGCGAGTATCTTCTCGCGCCCTTCGCGGTAGCAACCGCTGCCGCCATGGCGCTGGCCGCCTTGATCGGAGCTGCCCTGACGGGCCGCGGCCCTCTCTATCGACGCGTCCAGAGTATCGGTCGCCTCCGGACGGGGCGGCGAGACGAAGCCCAGGCCGCCCCCGCCTCCGCGCCAGCCTCCGGAGATGAAGCTTCGGGCCATGCTGTCGAGCCCCAGATTCGGCTCCTGGCGAGACATGACCGGCCTCTGGCGGCCACGGCACTCCAGCGCGATCGCCCATCCGAGGACGAACTCACCACCGTCCTTGGAGGCTCGTTTGCCGATGAGACGTTCAATCGGGCCCTTCGAGTCCTGGCCTGGTCGCTCATCCTGACGGCGATGGCGGTCGTGCTGATCAGCCACCGCTGGCAGCCGGTCGAACCTCAGATATTCGCCACCCTCACCCTGGCCGGCGGGTTCGTACTGGTCGTCCACGAGTTCCTGCCGTCGAGTGGGTTGGGAAACGGCCGCTTCCTGCTGGAGGCCAGCGGAACGACCGGATTCTTGACGGCACTGGTTCTGTTGACGGGAAACGCCATCAGCCCCTTCTTCTTCGTCTTCCCGTTGCTCGCGGGCGGCGCGGCGCTCATCGCCGCCCGGCCTCGGGTGACATTCATTCTGGCTCTGGAGACGGCGGCGGCCTACGGCATCGTCGCCTGGGCCGGCTGGGTCAACGGCGACTCCACGAGCGACTCGCTCATTCGGGTCGGGATCAACATCGCGGCCCTGCTGTTGCTGGTCTACGCGGGAACGGCAGTCGCACGCGTCCAGCGGCGCACTCGCGACGCTGCCATTCGGCTCTCCACCATCGACTCGCTGACGGACATCTTCAACCGAGCCTTCTTCTTCAACGCAGTCGAACGAGAGATTCAGCGCAGCCAGCGGTTCCAGCGGGGCTTCTGCTTGCTGATGATGGACCTCGATGGCCTGAAGTCGATCAACGACCGCTACGGCCACTACCAGGGCGACCTCGTCCTGCGGGACGTGGCCCGGGTCATAAGCGGCGGACTGCGCAAAGTGGACGTGGCCGCCCGCTACGGCGGCGACGAATTCGTGGCGCTGCTGCCCGAGACGGACGCCTCGGGAGGATACCGCGCGGCCGAGAAGATACGTCTCGGCGTGAACGAGCTGACGATCGAATCGGACGGCCAGGCGATCAACGTATCGATCTCGATCGGCATCGTCTCGTACCCGGAAGGCGGCGAGACCGCGGACGCGCTGCTCATCGCCGCCGATCAGGCGATGTATTCATCCAAGAGCCTGGGCAAGAACATGGTGGTTGGGTACGCCGACCTCAGCAAGCGTTCCGGCGGACCGTCGCCGAGTGCCGGCACCGGCCCCGGAAGCGGCGGCGGGGGCGGCGGGGGCAGTGGCGCCGGTGGCGCCGGGCGGCGTGGCGAGCGGGCCAGGAGCGTTGCGGATCGCAGGGATCAGGACCCGGACGAGTTCGGGGGCAGCCGGCCGGCCTGAACGTCCAGAAGGTGGCCCGCAATCGCCAGGCGGTCGGTGAATTCGGGCTCGGTTCCGGCGGTGTAGCATCCGGTGATGGCTGGCTTCTCTACGCGTGCGATCAGGGCTGCGACGCGTCCGCCCAAGGTGACCCAGACCCCGTCCAGCGTGCCCATCTACCAGGCCGCCGCCTTCGCCACGGATGACGCCGCAGAGCTTGGCGACGTCCTGACCGGAGCCGTCCCGGGCTACGCCTACAGCCGCATCGACAACCCCACGACTGCCAGCCTGGGAGCCGCCGTCGCCGAACTCGAAGGCGCAGAGGCCGGGCTGGCTTTCGCAACCGGAATGGCCGCGATCCATGCCGCCATCCTGTCCGTCGTCCGAGCCGGCCAGACGATCGTCGCCACGCAGGCGGTCTACGGCACGACACGCGATCTGCTGACGCGCGTTCTTTCGGGCCTGGGTATCGCGACGGAGTTCGTCGACCCTCGCGACCTGGACGCGGTGGACGGCGCGCTGGCTCGGACCGGCGCGCCGATCCTGTATGTGGAGACGATCTCCAACCCGACGATCGTGGTTTCGGACCTGGCCGCGCTGGCCGGTGTGGCGCATCGGCGTGGCGCGCTGCTGCTGGTCGACAATACGTTCGCATCTCCGTACGCATGCCGGCCCATCGAGCTGGGCGCGGACCTGGTGATGCACTCCGCAACGAAGTACCTCTCCGGGCACGGCGACGTTCTGGCAGGGGCTGTGGTCGGAAGCCACGAGCGGATCGCGGCGGTCCGCCCGATCCTCGTCGACGTGGGCGGGGCGTTGGCGCCCCTTGCGGCGTTCCTGGTGCTGCGCGGCCTGCCGACGCTGGCGATTCGAATGGAGCGACACACCGAAACGGCCCTCGAGCTGGCGGCCTGGCTGGCCGGGCAGGAGGGCGTCAAGCGAGTCCACTACCCGGGCTTGCCGGCCGATCCAAGCCACTCGGTCGCGCTGCGGCAGCTGCACGTGTTCGGTGGAATGCTGGCCTTCGAGGTGGCGGGCGGACGAGAAGCCGGACGCGCGTTCCTGGACGCGATGGTCGTGGCCGAGCGGACGGCTTCGCTGGGCGCCGTGCGAACGATCACGACGGCTCCGGCCTCAACCACTCACCGGCAGCTGGACGCGGCCGCGCTGCGTGCCGCGGGGATCGCCCCCGGCCTGCTGCGCTGCTCGGTGGGGTTGGAGGACGTTGAGGATCTCCGAGCCGACTTCGAGCTGGGTCTGGCCGCGGCGCACGAGGCCACCAAGTCCTCTCGGGACTAGCCCTGCCGGCGTGGCGCCGCCCATACCGAATTCCCACCACGATGGAGTCGGGCCAGACGCAAGCCCTCCAACGGTGCCAGCGCTCCGCCCGAGAATCGAAGAAGCCTCCTCGGCCCGGTGCCGAGGAGGCTTCTTGAAGCTAACTCAGTACTGGAACAAGAGCTCGCGGTACTTCGGCAGTGGCCAGAGCTCGTCCGGAACGAGGCTCTCGATCTCGTCCGCCACGGCGCGCAATTCGCCCTGGGCGGGGATGACCTTGTCCTTGAACGCCTTGGCCTCGGCGTGCACGGAACCCGCCTCGTGGGCGGCGTGCTGAGCGTGCTCCAGGGCGTGGATGGCGTCCACCAGCTGGTCGGTCAGGGCCGCAACCGTGGCGGCCATATGGGCGACGCCCTTGGACGAACCGGCGGCCGAGAGTTCACCGAGATACTTGACCGCCGCGGGCAGGATCATCGTCTTGGCAAGGTCGAGTGCGCAGTTGGCCTCGATGTTGGAAACCTTGACGTAGCGCTCCCAGATGATCTCGACGCGGGCCGCGAGTTCGCGCTCGGAGAGAACCCCGAAGTGGGAGAACACCTTCTTGGCCTTCGGTGTCGCGAGAGCCGGCAGGGCGTCGACCGTGCTGCGGTTGTTGGGCAGTCCACGCTTCTCGGCTTCCGCGTACCACTCGTCGGCGTAGTTGTTGCCCTCGAACAGGACTTGCTTGTTCGCCTTGATGATCCCCGACAGGATCTTCGTCAGCCCGGCGAAGTCGCAGGGCTCGAGCTTGTCGAGCTGGTCCGCGAGCTTCTCGAGGGAGTCGGCCACGGCGGTGTTCAGCACCGTCTGAGGCCAGTAGATCGGGGCGGACGAGCCGACCGAGCGGAACTCGAACTTATTGCCGGTGAAGGCGAAGGGCGAAGTGCGGTTTCGGTCGGTGGCATCTCGGGG
Organism: Chloroflexota bacterium; assembly: GCA_003158675.1. GTDB lineage: Bacteria > Chloroflexota > Limnocylindria > Limnocylindrales > CSP1-4 > Fen-1039. The sequence continues at coordinate 64,242 of PMKN01000040.1, forward strand.
CAGGACGGGCAGTGTGGTCACGCCCAGCTCCATGGTCCCGCCGGCCTTGGAGGTCGAGGCGGCACCCTTCTCCAGCTGGTCGACGACGTCCTCGAGCTGAGCGCCGAGGAAGACGGAGACGATCGCCGGGGGAGCTTCGTTCGCGCCCAGTCGATGGTCGTTGCCCGCATCCGCAACGCCTGCGCGAAGCAGGTCCGCGTGCTCGTTGACGGCGCGGATGACCGCCGCCAGGAACGCCAGGAACTGGGCGTTGTCGTGCGGATTGTGGCCCGGGTCGAGCAGGTTCTCACCGTCGTCCGTGCCCATCGACCAG
>PMKN01000076.1 GCA_003158675.1 Chloroflexota bacterium
GGCCCTGAGCAGCCATGACTCTTCGCCGGGTCCGTCTGGCTGGCCTGGCACTCGTCCTGGCCGTGGTCTCGGGTTGCGGCGCCACGGCCGGTGCCGAGTCGCCCGGTGCCGAGTCGCCCGGCGCCACGCTCGCCACCGCTGGTACTACTGCCGCCGAGCCAGCCACGACGACAGCTCCACTGGTCTTGCCGGGGGCCGGCCGGACGGCTCCGGTTTCGACGCCGACGCTCGGCCAGACGCCCGCGGCCACGGCGGCATGCCTGACAGGGTCGTCTTCCGGACAGTTCCTGCGGACCGACGGCTCCGGTCTCACATGCGCCGGCCAGCGCGTAGCCCTGACCGGATTCACCTTCTACCCCGCCTTGCTCGGCGGCGCGAAGGCCTGGCATGACCCGAGCTTCCCAACGTACATAGACCACGTCCTGGACATGGGGGCGGCCGCGGGCCAGAACCTCGTCCGGGCCACGGACCAGTGGGACAGCGGCACCAAGGGGCAGACCGCCGACGATCCGACCGTTTGGGCCAACATGGACTACCTGCTGGCGGCGGCCAGGCAGCGCGGCATGTTCGTCGTCGTCGATCTGTCGGCGTTTCGCTGGCTGCTCGCCAGCCAGGGCGCCGACCAGTGGCAGGCGGACCTCTGGACCGGCTTCATCGGAGCCGTCGCCGCTCGATATCGCGACAACCCGGCGGTCGCGTACTACTCGATCGTTGGGGAGCCGGCGCCTCCGACAACTCCCGCCCAGCTGCAGAGCCTGCTCGACTTCTATCGCACCACGAGCGAGGCCCTCCGCCAGGCGGATCCCAATCACCTCATCACGGTGGGCGGCTTCAACCACATGGAAGACCACCCGGAGCTCGGCTGGTGGCAGGCCATCGACGCCCTGGCCACCAACGACATCGTGGCCGTCAAGACCTACTCCCAGCACGATCTGGACCTGATGCCGGCGATCTCGGCATACGGTCAGTCGGTCGGCAAGCCTGTTATCGACGAAGAGTTCGGCATGCCCCAGGGCTTCGGCGACGGCAGCTTCGCCGGAGGGGCCGCTTACAACGGTCTGGCGACTGGCCGCGGGCCATTCTTCGAGTCTGTCTACTCGTCAGGCAAGGCGCTCGGATTCGCCGGCTTCATCTTCTGGAACATGGGCTGCCAGCTCGGCCCGGGGAGCTATGAAGTCAGCCCATCGACCCCTTCGGTCTGGTCGGTCGTCGTACGCAACGGCGCCGTTCCGGTAGCCGGTCCAACTCCCTCCAGCCCGCCTCTGTGCGGCTGATTTCACGCTTCCCCCCGCGCCACTAAGGTCGGGTGGATTGTCATCCTGCGTTGTCGATCGACCGGGCAGGTTGCGGCCACCTGAACGGGCGGGGACTGCCCGACGGACCGGCAAGGCCTTCATTTCGGCCCACCTGCCAGGTGAGACGGACGTCTCGTCCGTCGAGAATTCGAGCCGATTCGTTGACGGCGTTAACGTGGCTCCCTGACACTCGCCCTACTTCAACGGGCCGCCAGTTGGGCAGTAACGGGTGGCTTCGAAGCAACGGCACCGCGTTCTTATCTCGTCGATCTCATCCAACTCAACGGCGCGAATCGAGAGCTCAGCCAGATCCATCAGCGTTCATGGCCTCGGCGACGGCGACCCAAAGTCGCCAAGCCCCGAGCTGGCGAACCGATCGCCCATCGGTGGGCAATCTGGACCCGACTGAACCTTCGGCACAAATCTAGGGGTAGTCATGCGTCCTATGTCCGCGGCCCCGGCCGCCCAGCCCAGGTATTTCGCACCCAAAACCGGTTCGTTCTCGTTGCTCCGGGCTCCGACATGGCTGCGTCGCGCCGCAAGGTTCGCGGTGGCCGTGGCTCTTGTCGGAGGCAGCCTGCTGGCTGGCCCGGCGTCGTCACTCTCCGTTGCGGCCGCCGGCAACTCTGCCTTCCCGGACCTGCCGGTGGGCTTCGCGAAGGTCCAGCTGGCGGGCGGGCTACACGACCCGACGGCTATTGCGTTTGGCCCGAGCGGCGACATCTACATCGCGGAACAGAAGGGCCCGATCCTGCTCGACCGCGGTGGCGTCGTTCAGGCGACCCCTGTGATCACGATCCCGGCCGACACCGGCACTGAGACCGGAATCCTTGGCCTGGCCCTGGATCCCAACTTCGCGACCAACGGCTACATGTACGTGGGCTACACGACGGTCGACCTTCACTCCCAGCTGTCGCGGTTCACGGTGACCGGCGGCGGCACAACCGCGAGCCTGGCGAGCGAAGTCGTCTACTGGCGGGGCAACCAGCTCCAGATTTTCCACCACGCCATCAACGACGTCCATATCGGCCCTGACGGCAAGCTGTGGTTTAGCGTCGGCGACAACGATCCGTCCATCACCAACGCGACCGTACTCACCAACGGCTACGGCAAGATCCACCGTCTCAACCTGGACGGCACCGTCCCGTCGGACAACCCATTCGTCAACGTGCCCGGCGCCGTCCCATCCATCTACGCCTACGGCCTGCGCAACCCGTACCGTTTCACGTTCCTGCCGAACGGCCAGGCTCTGACCGAGGATACCGGCTCGAGCTTCTGGGAAGAGTTCGACAAGATCCAGAAGGGCGGCAACTACGGCTGGGACTTCTATGAGGGCAACTGCTTCAGCTGCGGCTACATCAACCCGGTCTACGCGTACGGACATCTCCCGGTCGACGGCGCGGCGTCGGCAGTCGCGGCCTACTCCGGCAACGTCTTCCCTTCGACCTACGCCAACACGGTCTTCTTCGGCGACTACAACCGGCTCGACATCGAGGCGGTGAAGTTCGACCCGACCTACACGACCGAGATCTCGGACACCGTCTTCGACAGCAGCGTCGGCACGATCGCGGACCTCCAGGAGGGCCCCGACGGCGACCTCTATTACGTGTCGATCTTCGAGGGCACCTTCACTAAGATCTACCCGACCGGTCCGTTCGCACCCAATGCGTCTGCCTCGGCCAGCCCGAACGCCGGCCCGGCACCACTCAACGTCCAGTTCTCATCGGCCGGCTCGTCCGATCCGACCGGGCTTCCGCTCACCTACAGCTGGGACTTCGGCGACGGCTCGCCCGTCTCGACCAGCCCGAACCCAAGCCACACCTACACCGCCACCGGCACATACACGGCGACCCTGACGCTCAACGACGGGGCCTCGACGGGGACGGCCACGACCCAGGTGGTCGTGGGCAGCTCGCCGCCGACGGCATCGATGCTGTCACCCACGATCGGCGCCACTTACAACGGCGGCCAGACGATCTCGTTCAGCGGCTCTGCCACGGATGCCGTCGACGGCAGCGAGCCCGGAAGCGCCTTCTCCTGGCAGGTGGACTTCGTCGGAAACGGCGCGGTCCAGCCCTTCTACACCTATGAAGTGCCCGGCCCGTTCTACTCGGCGAGCGGCGTCTCGAGCGGGTCGTTCCAGATCCCCAACGACAACTCCAATACGCCCTCGACCTTCTACCGCGTGACGATGAAGGTCACCGATTCGCTCGGTCTGACGAGCACGGTGGTGCGTGACATCCATCCCAACCTGACCAGCTGGACGGTCGGCTCCAATGTGCCCGGCTCGCTCGTCTTCGTCGACGGCACGCTCCAGACGACGCCCTACACCACGACCGATGTCGTTGGCATGGCCCACGTCCTGATGGGACTCACGACTCAGGTCGTGGGCGGGACGCGCTACCGAATCAACGGCTTTGCCGACGGTAGCGCTCTCCAGGACTCGTTCACGAGCGGGGCGGCGCCGGCGACCTATTCCACGAACCTCGACCCCGTGACCAGCGCGCTTCCCAACGGCTGGACCAGCGTCGACGTGGGCGCGCCTCTGATGGCGGGCACGGCCGACTACTCGAGCGGCGACCAGACCTTCTACATCGACGGCTCGGGTACGGACGTCTACTCGACCAACGACCAGTTCCACTACGTCTACCAGACGCTCAGCGGCGACGGCACGATCGTTGCCCGGGTCCGGTATCAGTGGAACACCAACCCCTCGGCCAAGGCCGGCATCATGTTCAAGGAGACGCCGACCGCCGGCGCCACATATCTGGCGGCTCTGGTCTACCCGGACGTCAGCCCGAACACACCGAACACCAACGGGGTGGCCTGTACGGTCGACGGCTGCGCAGCTCCGCTGCCGCCGATCGTTCCGACTATCGGCAAGGGCGTCAAGATCCAGTACACGAGCACCGGCGGCATCGCCTCGCCGACACCGCTCGCCAACTACCTCTCGCCCAACAAGTGGCTGAAGCTGCAGCGGGCCGGTAACACCTTCACGGCCTGGCAATCGCTCGACGGCGTCACCTGGAACCTGATCGGCAAGCACACGATCGCGATGGCGTCCACGGCGACAGTCGGGCTCTTCGTGACGTCGCACAACACCGGGCAGCTCGACAGCGTCGGCTTCGACAACGTCTCGGTCAGCGGCGCGGTGCAGCTGCCGCCCAACGACTTCTCGATTACCGCCAACCCGGCGGCCGTACCGGTCACCGCGGGCACGTCGGGCTCGACGAGCGTTTCCACGGCCATCGTCTCGGGTGTCGCCCAATCCATCTCGTTGTCGACCTCGGGTCTGCCAGCCGGAGTCACCGCGGGCTTCAGCCCCACCTCCGTTACGACCGGCGGCGCGTCGTCGCTCACCCTCAACGTGGCGAGTTCCGTGGCCCCGGGCACGTACCCGATCACGGTCACGGGCACGTCCGTTTCGGCCAGCCACACCACGCCCGTCTCGCTGACGGTCACCGCTCCGGGCGCTCTTCCCTCACCGTGGCTCGACACGGACGTCGGAGCACCGACGCCGGCCGGTTCCGCCGCGTTCAACGGTGGCGTCTTCACAGTCACCGGTTCGGGCGCCGACATCTTCGGGACGAACGACCAGTTCAACTACGTCTACCAGCCCACGTCGGGCAACGGCACCCTCATCGCCCGCGTCACCTCGCAGTCGAACACCGGCAGCGTCAACAGCAAGGCCGGGATCATCTGGAAGGCGTCCACGACCGCGGGCTCGCCCTACATCCTCCTCGAGACCGGGCCCACCGGAGCCGTGAAGGCTCAGTACAACTTCAACGGCTCGGTCACGGGCGCGACGTTCAGCTTCCCGAACTTGTGGATGAAGCTCGTCCGCTCGGGCAGCAACTTCAGCGCTTACCTGAGCCCCGACGGTGTGACCTGGACAGCGATCCTCACCAACAAGAGCCTGCCCACGATCACGACAGCCTCGACGGTCGGCATCTACGAGGTCTCGCACAAGCCGGGCGCCCTCGGCACGGCCACCTTCGACAACGTCAGCTTCACTCCAGGCCCCTGAGCAGATGAGGCGTCCCCCTATGCGCAGCCTGATCCGAACCGCCCTCGCGTTCGCCCTTGCGGCTGAGGCCGTGCTTGCCGCCGGCCTCACCGTCGCACCCGTGAAGGCGGCTGGAACGAGCGCCAGCGGGTTGCTCGTCTCCGTCGGCTATGCCGAAGACAAGGAGACCAACAACCCGAACCCGGCGGCGTTCCCCGCGCCCTGGCAGGGCTCGCCCAACACAGTCTTCCTGGGCGGGCCCGTCGTGGGCCAGACGCAGTGCGGGACGCTGCCGAGTTGCTTCGACGCTGGCGCGATCCGGCTCGACAACCCGACCGCGAACCCGATCGCCGTCTCCGACGTTTCGGTCGACATCCATTCCTCGCTTGCCGGAGGCAAGGTCTTCGACCTGTGGGGCTCCTTCTCCGTCCCGGCCGGCCAGAGCGTGATCCTGACTGAGAACCCGCCCGGTGACGCCGCGACTTACGACGACTTCGACACGAGCGGCTTCCCCGGCAACCAGTGCACGCCGATCACGGTCGCGCCCACGGTGACGATCACCGTCGGTGGCGTGAGGACGACTCTCGCCGACAGCACGCATGTCCTGGACACGGCCGGGATCGATGTCGGTTTCTGCAACACCGGCAGCGCCAAGAACGAGTCGATCGCCTGGCGCCCGATCGGAGCCGCAGGGTCGGCGGCGGCGACGCTGGGTCTCGCACCCGGCACGGTCACTCAGCCGGTGGGTGGTTCCGTCACCGAGACGGCCACTCTGCGTGACGGCGCCGGCAACGGCCTTGCGAACGTGGCGGTCGGTTTCTCGGTCACGAGCGGCCCGAACGCAGGCCGGACCGGGAGCGCCATCACCGACGCGGCAGGCGACGCCACCTTCTCGTATTCGGACGCGGCGGCGGGCCCGGACATCGTGGCTGCCTCCGTCACCACGATCGGGACGTTCCAGACGCAGTCGATGGTCGGCTGGGGCTCGGGCGTCGCGGGCTGGAGCGGCGCCGACATCGGCAATCCGCCCCTCGCCGGAAGCGACTCTCTGGCGGGCGGCGTCTGGACGATCTCGGGGTCCGGTCGCGACATCGGCGGGACCTCGGACCAGTTCCACTTCGTCTCAACGCCTCTGCCGGGCGACGGCGCTCTGAGCGCCCGAGTCGGCACTCAGACGAACACCAACAGCCGGGCACGGGCGGGCGTGATGCTCCGCCAGAGCGAGGATCCGGCATCGCCCTTCTACGCCGCGCTCGTCACGCCCACTTCGGGCATCTGGGTCCTGGAGCGGCCTAGCTTCGGTGCGCAGGTCTCCACGGTCCTGACGACCGCGGGCACGGTTCCGGTCTTCCTGCGAGTCGACCGGTCCGGATCCGCAGTGACCGCCTCCACGTCGCCAGACGGAGTCACCTGGACGGTATTGCCCGGATCGGGCGCGTCGTTCTCGGTCAGCGGTACCGTTCTGGCCGGCCTCGCGGTCACCTCCCACAGCACCACCAAACTCGGCACCGCCACCTTCGACTCGGTCGTCCTGACCGGGTCGGCACCTCCGCCGCCCAACGACTTCTCGATCGCAGCGAACCCGACAGGCGTTACGGTGGCGGACGGCAGCGCCGGTACCATTTCGATCGCCACGACCCTCGTGTCGGG